>CAYRXE010000001.1:0-51201 GCA_964428205.1 uncultured Candidatus Peribacteria bacterium
TGGTATTCACAGAATCAGGTCGGATAAGTTGACCAAAATATATTACGTTTTACAGTATCAGTAGTTCATTTTGGAGTTTCGTATGCAAAGGCTCACGTTCGGACAGCGATTCGTTATCTTCTTTGCGATCGTTGTTAGCGCGGCGTGCTTCGGGGTGCTGCTGAAAATCTACCAAGAAGTTCCTGTAGGAGCACCCTTGGAACAACGCATTTTCTTAAATGCGATAGCCATGATCCCGTTGTTGATCCTGGGAGTCTGCCTGACGGTAGTCTTCCTGATTGTCGCAAGAAGGGATTCCAAAAAATGACTGATGCAGAGCCTACGGGCTCTGCGTTTTTTAGTCCTTCTTCTTCTCCTCGTGATACACCATTTCTAGATTCACCTCCCATAGATTGGTTTTATCTGTGCGGCCTTCGATGATGTTATCGACCGCCATCATGGCTGTGAGCATGGAGTGGTCCTGGTTGTTGTAGCGGTGCATGCCGTTACGACCGATGAGGAAGAGGTTTGGAATGTTGTTCACGTAATCCTGCACCACGCCGAGCTGCGTGTAGCTACCGATGTATGCGGGATACGCCTTTGGCATGCGCAGCACGCAGGCGTCCACGAGGTCATTCTTTTTGGCAAAGCCGATCTTTTCCATTTCGCGAATACCCATGTCGATCAACTCTTGATCGGGCTTGATCCACAAATCCCCTCCTTCGTTTACGAAGTACTCAAGGCCAATCCAAATGTGATTCTTGCGATCGGCCACCATGTACGGACTCCAGTTGTTGAAGATCTGGATGCGACCGACGCGCACACCGGCATCTTGAATGTAGATCCAGTTATCGGGCACATCGGCTGCGGGTTGCTTGCCCTTTTCTTCGACGTGGAGCTTTTTGAGGAGCAGACCTACGGTGAGGAAATCGCGATACGAGAGGCCTTCGGCAACTTCTAACACAGAGGATGGAACGCGCGGTGTCATCATGCCCATAAGGTGCTTGATGGGCATCGTGGAGAAGAAGTAATCGCACTCCACGTCTTCTGTGTGACCGGTGTTCGTGTTCTCGAGAGTCACAGACGTGACTTTGCCATCGCGAGAGTGCACGGCGGAGACCCTCGTGTGCATTTTGATCTGACCACCACAGGCCTGCACGTGCTCCGCAACCGTCTCCCACATTTGGCCTGGGCCAAACTTCGGATAAAAGAAGCGCGTGATGAGGCTTGTCTCACGTTCGGCCTGCTTCTTGGCGAAATCACTGCTGAGAAGATCTTTGACGGCATGCACGAGTGCGCGCTTGAGGGAGAGGCCTTTGACGCGCTGAGCACCCCAGTCACTGCGGATTTGGTTTACCGGGACTCCCCAGACTTTCTCAGTATAGGCCTCGAAGAACGTCTTATACAGGCGATCGCCAAAGCGGTTCTTATAGAAGGCATCGAGGTAGGTTTCGTCTCTAATAGGAAACACTTGGCGCCAGATGTATGACATGCCAATCATGAATGTGTTCCAAAGGCCAAGCCTGCGCGCCACGAGGAGCGTGATGGCGATGGGGTATGGGAAGAAGTTCTTACTGAAGAAAATGCGTGATGTGCGCGGTCGCTGAAGCATCACGTTGTGTTCCTTCTCGGGATCGGGAGCCGGAACAGTGAGCGTGCAGGATTCATCCACCTGACCATCGGGCATGCACTGCTTGCACAAGTAGTGGATGGTCGCTTCTTTGGCGAACTCCACCGCATGACCCTTCTCAAGGTCATCCGCAGAAGGAGCACCTTGCAATGGCAGGATGTTGAACCACCAGTTCATCACGCGATCGATTTTGCTAAAGAAGCGGTGTCCGCCAATGTCGATGCGGTTGCCTTTGTAGTTGTACGTTTGGGCAATACCGCCAATGGCCGTCGTTGCCTCGCAGACGATCGGATGAATATCGGTGCGCTTGAGGAGCTCATACGCAGCCGTGAGTCCAGCTGGGCCTGCCCCGGCGATGATGGCAATGCGCTTGGTCATTTAGACAACCGGTGGAAGTTCCTCGATAGGCTGCTGTTCATTTTTGCGGAAGACGAAGGTATGCGACATGGAGTAATTCCACACCATGCCAACACCAATCGCGATACATCGAGCGATGAGGTAATGCACCCCAACGTGAATCAGCACCCACGTGATACAGAGATTGCTGACGATGGCGACTCCATACACAAACCCAAATTTGAGCATTTGAGATCCGTACGCTTTGGAGCGATTACGGAAGGTGAAGAACTTGTTCCCAAGAAACACCACGACGATGGCAAGTGCCGTGGAATACACCGGAGCCAAGTAGTGCGACACACTAAAGTGCTCCACAAAAAGTGTGAGCGAGCCCAAGTCGACTGTGGCGCCAATGCCACCCGTCACACCAAACTTCCAAGCCTGGGAAATGTGCCGTCGGAAGCGCTCATGCGACAGAAAAGACATGCAGGCACTCTACAGACATCAGGCGGCTATTTCTATCCCTTTACGATGTTCTTATCTTTGAGAAAAGCTGCGTAGGTGGCATGCAGTCCATCGTTCAGGCTGGTCCACGGGAAGCTTTGGAGCAAGGAATGAACGCCAGGCAGTGCGAGCTCATGCGGGCCTTCGGGCTTGCTGGTATCGAAGGTGATCTCGAGAGCGGGATGAACCAAGTCGCGGATCTTTGTTGCGAGATCCTTGATGAGGATGGTCTGTGGCGGACTTACGTACTCGGTTCCGGTGATGCCGTTTTCGTGAAGCAGCAAAGCAGCGCGCACAAGATCGGGAGCAAACAAGAACGGCCGCTTTTGATTTCCACTCCCCCACACCTCAAGCTGATGTGTGCTCGCTTTGGCTTTGACCATGAGAGCCGGGATCACATTGCCCTCGAGTGTGAAGTGATCACCGGGGCCGTACACATTCATGGGACGGAGTGTCAGGAGTGGGAAGCCGAGTTCGAGTGCCGCAGTACGGAAGATGGATTCGGAGAAGAGCTTCCCCAGCGCATACCCGTCCATGGGAACATCGACGGATGGGAAACTCGTAGGAACCGTGGCACTGCTAAAGAACACGAGGGATGGCTTCGCTTTCACTTGTTTGAGGAGCTTCAGGAGCCCAAGCGTGAGCGCCAAGTTCCCTGTGAGAATCTCCTCTGCACGCTCACGGTGTACTGCCACGTTCTGTCGTACGGATGCTAAGTGAAACACCGAGTCGATGTCGGTGAGGATGGATGCGTCGCCGAAGGTCGCAAGATCGCCCTCGATCCAGGTGACGCCTGGCTGTTTGATCTCATGACGTCCCAGTACGCGAACATCTGCTCCTGCTTGTACGAGAGCATCCACCATGTGGTGCCCGATAAATCCCGTCCCCCCGGTTACGAGAACCCGGCGGCCAGTCCACGAGAACATGGTTACGCAGGAAGGGTTACGCCCACCTGAGCGGCATCTGCCTCCATCATGATGCGCGCGAGACTCTGCAGATTGGTCTTTGGCTCCCAGCCAAGCACCTTCTTTGCTTTCGATGCGTCGCCAATGAGCAGCTCTACATCGGCAGGGCGATAGTACTGCGGATGCACCCCCACGATGACTTTGCCTGTGCGGGTGTCGATGTACTCCTCCTCCATGTCTGATCCCCTCTTTTCAAACTTGATGCCAGCGATGCCAAGACAAAGCTCAAGGAAGTCGCGCACGCGAATGGCTTCGCCCGTTGCGAGCACAAAGTCATCGGGTTCGGTGTGCTGGAGCATGCGCCACATTCCTTCGACGTACTCCGGAGCAAAACCCCAGTCGCGCTTGGCATCGAGATTACCGAGCATGAGCTTTTCCTGGAGACCGGCGAGCATGCGAGCGAGTGAGAGCGTGATTTTGCGCGTGACGAAGTTCTCGCCGCGACGTGGAGACTCATGGTTAAACAGAATGCCGTTCACGGCGAACATGTCGTAACTCTCGCGGTAGTTGCGTGTGAGGTAGAACGAATACGCCTTGGCACATGCGTAGGGACTGCGTGGGTAGAACGGCGTGTTCTCTGTCTGTGGCGTTTCTAATACCTTGCCGTAGAGCTCGCTGGAGCTGGCCTGGTAGAAGCGGCTTTTTACTTTGCTGGTGCGGAGTGCTTCGAGCAAACGTGCACAACCAATACCCGTCACGTCACCTGTGTACTCGGGGAGATCAAAACTGATGCCCACGTGACTCTGGGCAGCGAGGTTGTAGATCTCGTCGGGTTGTACTTCCAAAATGATGTGCAGGAGAGAGCTTGAATCGGCGAGGTCGCCGTAGTGGAGCTTGAACGGCACTTTGTCTCCAGATTCGAAAATGTGATCAATGCGTCCACGATTAAACGTGGAGGCGCGACGCACGATACCGTGCACCTCGTACCCTTTTTGGAGGAGGAGCTCTGCTAGGTAGGAACCGTCCTGACCCGTAACGCCGGTAATAAGCGCGCGCTTCATAACGGGCGCAGTCTACTGGGTCGCTTGAACCCTAGCCAGCCCTAGCGAGTAACGGGAGCCCAGAGGCTCCATCCGCTGCCACTACGCACCCTTTTGAGGTCACGAGTACTTGGCTTCCAATCTGGGCGCGTCTTCTCGTTCCAGAGAACGTAATCGACCTGATATGTATCCAATGCTGTACGGGTATCACGGCGGACCTCTGCACAACGGTCTTCGATCTTCTGCACATAGGCTTCGTAGTTCGCTTGGGTCTCCTGACCACGAAGCACACGCAGATGTAATTCGGTTACGGGAATGAGCGTGGGTACGGGTGCGGGCAATGTGCTGTACATCTCCGAAGTGCAAAAGCGATCTGCATACTCTGCGTCACTGATGAGCAAGTGCCCGGTGTACTCGGTAAAGATGACGTCATGCTTGGTATGAATGGCGACGTTGTCTGCCGTATAGCGATCGGTGAGGACTGTTCCCACAGGTTCTCTGGAGAGGTATGTGAATGCACCGGCCACGTGCAAGTAACCAAGCTCTTGAGCACCTGACGGTGCACGTAAGGCGCGAACGCGTCCCCCGCTATCCCACATCGCTGGGATGGCAAAGATCAGTGCGGCGATAACGGCGATGCTTCCTGCGATGGTCTTCCATTCTCCTTTAAGGATCACGCGTGCACAGAGCAGAGCTGCGGTGAGCAGGAAGTACGTGACGTAGTGCGACGAGAACGACATCACCTTCCCATGCACAATGGACTGCGAATACACGACGGCACTGGCGATACACAGGCACACGAGCGGGATCACTTCTTTACGCTCCCCTTTCTTCGTCCAGAGGATCACCGCAGCGACAGCGACGATGGCCGTGATGATGCTGCGAGGAATGGACTCGGGCCAATGTGTGTAGGCAAGACCTGCACGTGCGGAGGCTTCGGCGAAGAGCGGATTGACCGAGTGACCGAGCATCGTCGAGATGAAGGGCCACGCTGCAATGAGTACGGCAATCCAGAGCACAATCATGCTCTTGAGTCCCATGCGAGGAGACGCCTTGTAACCAAGGAGTCCTGCAAGACACAGGAGACCGGCAAATGCCCAAGCAAATGTCCAACTCCACAGATACACGTACGTCAGGAGACCAAGAGAGATGCCGGCGAGAATTGCCTTGGGATACCTCGCGTCTTCGTACCAGCGCCAGAGGAGCAGTAAGGCAGTGAGAGTCGCCGGCAAACTCCATGCAGGGTGTGGGTACCGACGTGCGTACCCAATCGCAATGAAGAAGATCACGCTCGCAATACATGCCCACCCAAACGGCACCCCCGCTCTACGAAAGAGCTGAGTGGAGAGTACGAGGACGAGTGGCGTGATGAAGAGCGTGACGAGAAGAGCTAGCCACGATGCATTGATGCCACTCCACGAAAACGCAACGCCGAGGATCCTCTCCATCCCCGCCTGCTGCAGACCGGGAGGTGGATTCCCCTGTGACCAAATGCCGTTACTTACTTGTCCCAGAGGATTCGTGAGACCTTCTTGTAAACGCACGAGATACATCGACTCATCTTCTCCTTTGTATGGGAGGAGTCCGTTGTACTTGTCGCTCAGCAAAAACTGAGCAGGCTGCAATGCCAGGATGATGAATCCAAAGGCATACAATGCGGTGAGGACGCCAATACGCGCTCGCTTCGTCATACCAGGCATCATATCCACTTCACTCGCTTGGCTCCACGCAAAAGGAGTTTGCCGAGCAATAAGCCGTGGCGGAACCTGCGGATCTTGGTGACTCCGTAGGTGCGCGGAAGATAATGCACAGGGACTTCGCGCATCTTGAGCTGCTGCAGTGAACCTCCTAAGAAGAAGTCGAAGTCGCCAAAAGGATCGAGCCTGGAATCCATGCGATCGTAGTGCGCGCGGAAGAACATTTTGACCGGCGACAGTGTGTCGACAAGCTTCTGACGGAAGAGCCACGAGAAGAGCACGCTGAAAGTTTTATTACCAAGTAAGTTGAGGATGCGCATAGCACCTTCGTCCATCGGATAGACTAAGCGTGATGCATTCACGAACTCTGCTTTGCCACTCGCGAGGAGATCGTAGAGGCGTGGGAGTTCAGAGGGATGCACCGTGAAGTCACCGTCGTACACAAGGATGATGTCGCCTGTGGACGCTGCAGCTCCTGTGTGGAGGGCGTTCGCTTTGCCCGTGGCCGTCTGCTTGATGCCGCGGACTTTGACTGGGCCCGTGTGCTCGCGCGAGATGCGTTCGATTTCTTCCCACGTGCCGTCGTTGGAATGCCCTTCGGCGAAAATGATCTCGGTGCTGGTTCCCATGACCGGCATGCTGTTGACGATCTGGGAGATGTTTCCTTTCTCGTTACGCACAGCGGAGAGCACGGTGACGGAATACTCCTGACGCGGAATCGTCATAGGACGGGCCACCATGTATTTCACGACGCAGAGCCTGCGTAAGAGTGGAAACGTCGCGAGGTATTTGTTGCAGAAGCGTGCGATGAGAGGGATGGCAACGGGGAAGAGCATGCGCTCCCCTTCTTCGACGACTTCGAAGTCCGTGAGTGTGAGGAGGTTTCGAATGTCGTTACGTGAGAGCCAGTTCTGTTCTGGAAAGTGCGTCTTGATGCCGATCCACTCTGCAACGAGGAAGAGCGGAGCCCACAAGAAGTTCCAGTGCGTGATGATCACACGCGTGCGGTTGTGACACAGATGATCGCGGATGTTCTGGAGTGCGCCTTGTACGTCACGCAGGTAGTTGATGGTGTCGAGGAGCAGCACCACATCGTAGTGCTGGTGATGCGTGAGCTTGGTCACATCGTCTTGGATGTACTCGCCCTTGGGATCAGCTTCTTTGGCGAACTTGAGCATCTCGGACGAGAAATCGATACCTACCTTCTTTTCTTGAGAGAGATGACGAAGAACAGGAGCGATACCGCAGCCAAGTTCGACGATGGATGCGTCCTTTTGCAGAAAGACATTTAACCAGCGGAGCCTGTCTTGGTAATAGACGCGGTGTCTGCGAAGGTCCTTCGCGCGGTACGGAGCGAGTGCATCAAAAAATGCACGTGAGGATTCGCCGGGTACAGATGCTTGCGTGGTCATGCGTCAGACTCTGTGATGGAACACAGGAGATCCACTTCTTCCTCCGTGAGATCAGGGTTATTCGGGAAGTAGAGACCTTGATGATGCACAATGCGCGACTGCGGACAGTCTCCCACCGGGTAATGCTTCGTCCAAAACGGATGCGTGGTGATGTCGCCGGCAATCACTGGGCGTACTTCCACTCCTGCAGCCTCAAAACGGGCGACACACTTGGCGAGTGCTTCGGGCGACACGGTAATGAGCGGCATGGCGAAGTTCGAGAGACGCTCAATGTGATCCACTTCGAGAGGAAGATAGAGATCTGGGCGCTTACGTTGTGAAGCATGGAAGCGCTCGAAGTTCTTTTGGCGTGTCACGATGGTAGCTTCGAGCAGCGGCATCTGGAGCGTGCCCAGGAATCCCCCAATCTCGGTATTACGAGTATTGAACGCCTGTTCGTAAAAGGTGTAGCGCGCATGGAAGTCGCTCAAATGGTGCTGCGTACGCAGTTCCCGCTGACGCTCCGGTGAGAGGTTTCTATCCCAACCGTGTGCTCTCACCATCACGAGCATCTCGTGGAGCTCGGAGTCATCGGTGCAGATCATGCCGCCTTCAATGGTGGAAAGGTGATGACCGACGAAGAAGGAGAACGTGGAAGCAAGTCCGAAGTTACCAAGCAATGTCCCCTTGTAGATCGTACCCAGAGATTCGCAGTTATCCTCCAAGAGGAGGACGTTGTGCTTATCGCAGAGGGCGCGAATCGCATCAATATCTCCGCAGAATCCAAGCGCATTGGTAATGAAGAACGCCTTCATGCCTTTAATGTGCTTCTCCAGTTCCACTGCCGTCACGTTGAGGTGCCTGGTATCGCAATCGACAGGAACAGGCACGAGACCCAGCTGCATGAGCGGCATCACGTTCGTCGCCCAGGTGAGTACCGAGAAGCCCACCTTATCTCCTGGTTCTAGGTGCCCAAGGTTGAGGAGAGCTTGAATGAGCACGAGATTCGCGAGACTGCCGTTACCCACATACACCGCGTGTTTCCTCTTTTGGTATGTCGCAAACGCAGTTTCAAACGCTGCGCATTTTTCTCCCATGCTCAGGCGCGGTGCCGTGCGGATGAATTCTGCGAGTTGCTCGCGCGTACGCTCTTCGTCGAAGAACGTAGATCGCATGAGTGGAATGCGGGGCGATTTCATGCAGGAAGTGTATACGAAAAAACCCTGCACGCCCGCCTTTTGGCACAGTCAGCATTCTCGGGTAGCCTTCGCGCATGGCACGACCTTCGTCGCTCTCCCTTCTCTGGCGCCTCCTCACAACGGTGAGGAACCCTTGGACCTACGTGTGGAATCGTCTTGGCCTCATTCCACATCCCTTTAGTTACAAACTGTGGGATGGCACGAAGGTGATGAGCAGGCCTTTTGCGATCGATCGTATGTCCATTAACGACGTGTGGCTTGAACAGAGTTACGAGCCCAATCACTACGGCATTCCTTTTGATTGGAAGTCTGTGAAAAATGTTATCGACATTGGTGCGAACACTGGAACCTTCACGCTCTTTGCGGCATGGCGCGCACGCAATGCACAGATTCATTCTGTAGAACCTGAACCAGGCAACTTGAAGATCCTTGAAGCAAACGTGAATCAAAATAATTTGCAGAATCGTGTGCACATCCATCCTGTAGCTATGGGGGCAAAAGAAGAGACTCTCACGCTGCATATCAATCACCAGAGCAGTGGCGGCCACTCCCTCCATAAGTACACCGACGACAGCCACGGCATTGCCGTTCCGGTAAAACCACTGATGACGATTCTGGATCAGCTCAACGGAGCAACGTGTGATTTTTTGAAGATGGACTGCGAGGGTGCCGAGTACGACATTTTGTATACCCTCCCCGAGGAGACCTTCGCCCGACTCCCCTTCATGGCCGTGGAATTCCATCATTTTTCGGATGATCCCACCCACCGCCCGGGTCCTCTTAAAGAGTTCTTAACAAAGAAAGGCTATAACCTGTTAGAGCACAAGAAATCGCTCTGCTTTGCCTATAAGAAATAACGTACAATCTCTGTACATGTCTGATCGTCCTGTCCTCTGCGTCGTGGGTCTTGGCTACGTTGGCCTGCCCCTTGCTCATGCCTTTGCTGCCAAAGGATATGAGGTCCTTGGCTATGACATCAGCGAGAAGCGCATCACGGAGTTGCAACAGCACACAGACAGCACCCGCGAACTCACAACGGAACAATTACAGGCAGCACCCATCACTTTTAGCAGTGATGCCGAAATCATGCGCAAGGCAGACGTGATTATTCTCGCCATCCCAACCCCGGTAGATGACGCAAACAAGCCTGACCTCACACTCGTGGAGTTGGCTTCGGAGAATGTGGGTAAGCACATGAAGAAAGGAGCCATCGTCGTGTACGAGTCGACGGTGTACCCGGGAGTTACGGAAGATATCTGCGGACCAATTTTGGAGAGGGCCTCAGGTATGAAGTGCGGAGTCGATTTCACTCTTGGGTATTCGCCAGAACGCATCAACCCCGGAGACAAAGAGCACACCGTCGATAAGATTATGAAGATCGTCGCAGGTCAGGATGCTGCGACCTTGGAGAAACTCGCAACGCTCTACGGATCGATTGTGACTGCAGGCATCCACAAAGCTTCGTCCATCAAGATCGCCGAAATGGCCAAGGCAATTGAGAATGCACAGCGCGATATCAACATCTCCTACATCAACGAGATAGCCATCCTCTGCAGCAAGATTGGTATTCCTACAAAAGAGGTTTTGAACGCTGCAGGTACGAAGTGGAACTTCCTCAAGTTCCAACCGGGACTCGTAGGAGGCCACTGCATTGGCGTGGATCCGTATTACCTCGTCGAGAAAGCAGACATGCTCGGCATGAAAACTCCGCTCATCAGTGCGAGTCGCGCCATCAACGACAGTATGGGTTGCTTTGTTGCAGAGCAAGTCGTGGGCGCGCTCAAGAGTGATGCCAAACAGGCAAAGGTTCTCGTGATGGGTGTGACCTTTAAAGAGAACATCCCAGACACTCGCAACAGCAAAGTCGGTGACGTGATCAAGCATCTGCGTGCCGCAGGCTGCACCGTCAAAGTGCATGACGCGCAGGTGACTCGCGAAACGTTGGAGAAGATGACCTACGAACCAGGCTCGCTCGAAGATGGTCCGTTCGATGCCGTGCTCTTGCTCGTCCCACACAAGGAATACCTGGCACTGAGTAGTGAAGAGTTCGCTGCAGCTCTCAAGCCACAGGGCGTGTTCTTTGACCTTAAATCACTCTTAGACCGCAAGGCATTTGAGGGAGCAGGCCACACATATATCGCCTTGTAAGGTACAGTAGGCGCCATGACGTCTCTTTTGCGTAACACTGTCCTCCTGAGTGCGATCTTGATCATGCTCGTGGGTGCAACGCTCTACCCGTACGGCGGTGACCCCAGTGCACTCTTCCACATGGATGTTGAGCGCGCAGTCTCGTACTCGGTACCCGAAGGATTCATTATCCTTGGCGTCCCCGGTTACGACGGCATGCAGTACTACGACATCGCCAAAAACTTTGCGCTCGTGTTTCAGCCCTCACAGTGGCCCGAACTGAATATTTCGGATGCCATGTCGTACTCGTACCAACGCGCATTGCTCCCTGCCCTCGCATTTGCATTCTCTTTTAATCAAGTCACAGCCCTCCCGTGGGTATTTTTGATCATCAACCTCACATGCTTAGTGCTCACGGGGTTACTGGTCTTCCGCAGAAGCAAGAATCCCCTGTTTGGCTTTGCTCTGGCGCTCTGTCCTGCTGCCATGGTGGGTTTGCACTTTTCGTTGGCTGAACCTGTGACGCTCTTGCTGTGCACCCTCCTGTTCCTCTTACTCGAAAAGACGCAGCGCATGGGAGCAGTCGAAGTACTCCTCCTCTCGGCGCTCGTACTGGCTCGCGAAGTGAACGTGCTCCTCGCAGCGTTCCTTGTCGCATTCTTTTTGTGGAAGTATCAGTGGCGTAACGCACTCCTCGCATGCATCGGCATTGCGGTCTTCATCGCCTGGCACACGGTCATCTACAAGATCTTTGCGGCCATCCCCTTCTTGTGGAGTACCGATAAGCACGGCTTCCCTGGATGGGCAGTGCTCGAGATCTTCCTTGGTTGGAAAGGATGGAACGCACGCACACTTTCTTCCATCGCTCTGTGCTTGGGATTCGTTTTGCCTGCGACGATTATGAGTGTGCAGGAGACGATCAAGACAAGACTCAAGGAGTTACTGCCTTTGGGCGCGCTCGCATTTCTGCTGCTTATGTGGGCCATGCCGGACCACATTTGGGGATCGGTCACGAGTATTGGTCGCGTGATCACTCCGGTGTATCCCTTTGTGATACTTCTTTGTGTAAAGCGCAACGATGTATTCGCGCGCGTACTGACTGGCGCTATTCTGGTGCTCGGCGTCGTGACGGCCGCAGGCCTCATCTCCGTCGTTCATCCCTTTACGTTAAGCTGATGCGTTTGAGTGTCATCGTCCCCGTCTATAACGAAGCCCGCACCGTCGCGGACATCATGCAGCGCATTGCGTCTGCACTTCCTGATGCTCAGGTGATTTATGTGGATGATGGCTCGAAGGATGACTCTCTGAAGATCCTCAAAACGCACGCTCGTCCGCATGACCTCGTCCTCACAAAACCAAATGGAGGCAAGGGTTCTGCAATAAAGATGGGACTGGAGAAGAGTGAAGGTGCATACACGGTCATCCAGGATGCTGATCTCGAGTACACACCACTCGATATTCCAAAGCTCCTTGCAGAAGCAGAAGCTCACCCGGGATGTGCGGTCTTTGGTTCCAGATTCCTCACGACGAATCCCGTGATGTACAAACGTTTCTTGATGGGAAACAAAGTGCTGAGCTTGATCGTGAGTATCCTGTTTGGAAAGCGCATCACCGACAGCTACACCTGCTACAAGCTCTTACCGACCGATGTCTTCCGCGGTCTTGGCATCAAGAGCAGTGGCTTTGAGATGGAAGCCGAGATCTGTGCCAAGTGCCTGCGCCGAGGAATCCCCGTGCGCGAGCTGCCGATTCACTACACACCAAGGAGTGTCTTAGAGGGCAAAAAGATTAAATTTAGTGATGCCTGGAAAGGGCTCTGGATGATGACGAAGATACGATTTGGTAGAGCTAAGTGAAGAGAGCTGAGAGCTGAAGCTCAGCACTCAGCGTTCAGCTCTCCGCTCTTACAAGATTGGGCAATATTCTCAGTAATCATGCGTTCCTCTATAGTGAGAGCATGTGCGGTATCGCAGGAATCAGCGGCGAGGACCAAAAGACTATTGAGGCAATGATCACGTGTTTGCGGCACCGCGGACCGGATGGTGACGCATTTGTGGTTGAGAAAGGCGCATCGTTTGGGCATGCACGTCTGGCTATTTTGGATCCGCGTCCCATTGGAGACCAACCCATGTGGAACGATGACCGCACAGTGGTGATGGTCTACAACGGAGAAGTTTTTAACTTTAAGGAGCTACGCGAACAGGAAGGCTTCACCTGCAAGACGAACACCGATACCGAAGTGCTTCTCAAATTGTACGACGTGTACGGCGACAAGTTTGTGGACAAGCTTCGCGGCATGTTCGTGTTTGCTCTGTACGACACCCGCACGCGCACGTTTGTGATCGCGCGAGACAGTAGCGGCATTAAGCCACTGTTCTATTCCACCGTTGGCGGTCGCCTCGCATTTGCGTCCGAGATGCGCACACTCTTGGCAGCCATGCCTTCACGACCTGCGATTGATGAGCGCTCGCTCTCGCACTATCTGCGCCTGCAGTACGTGCCTGGACCACAAACGCTCTGCGAAGGAATTTCCTCCCTTGTACCGGGAACAGTCCTCACCTGGCGCGATGGCCACATGAAACTACGGCACTTCCGTCCCGATGTCCCCTCGCATGCTCCTTTTAGATCCAAGTCTGAGTTCATGCAGGAGTTCCCTGCGTTGATGGAGGATTCCGTACGCGCGCACATGGTGTCGGATAGACCCATTGGATTATTTTTGAGCGGCGGCATGGATTCGTCCATCGTGTTGCACCACATGGCAAAGCTGAGCGACCACCCTGTCGAAACATTCACGGTGCGCTTCGAAGCAACCGAAGAAGAAGGCGCCAAGAGGTTTAATACCGATGCCGATTTCGCAGCACTCAGCGCAAAGCACTACGGTGCCAACCATCATGAAATTCTGCTCACGGCCAAGGATTTTCGTGATCTGTATGCCGAAACGGCGAGGTCGCTCGACCAGCCAAATTCGGACCACGTGTCGGTGGCGCAGTACTTGCTGTCTCGCGAAGCAAAGAAGCACGTGGACGTCGCACTCACCGGTGCCGGGGGTGATGAATTGTTCGGAGGATACCCACGCTACCGCATCGCACGTGTGCTTAAGGCGTTGTCGTGGATGCCGGGAGGGTTACGCAGTGCACTCGCTGGCATGACGTCGTACCCCAAGGATGTACTCGGGATGGACCCAGGATCAGTGCTGGCAGAACGTCTGCTCGCTCGTCCTATTTCGGAAATCACAAGTGTCGCCAAGGGTGACTGGTTCGACGCACAGGCAACGACCAAGCTCTTCACACAACGCTTTGCCGAAGTGCAGAGCTACGATGCCATTCGACAGTTCCAGGAGTTCGATAGGCACCTCTGGCTCGTGGATGAATCACTCAGGCTCACCGATGCCACCACCATGGGAAGTGGACTCGAAGGGCGCGTGCCATTCATTGACCCATACATCATCTCTGCCGCGCACGCGGTGCCAAGCAATTGGAATGTGTCACTCACGAACACCAAGGTGCTCCTCAAGCAGACCTACCGGAATATTCTGCCGAGTCATTTATTCACACTCGATAAAGCGAGCTTCTATCCCCCACTCGCCAAGTGGTTACGCCGCGAAGCTTGGCCGCTCGTGGAAGAAATGTTGGAGCATCCACGCATCAAAGAGAGGTTTGATACGGATCGTTTGCGCGTCATCGCCGAGGATCACAAGTACCATCGCAAGTACGGGCTCCATCTGCTGTCGTCGCTAATCCAGCTTTCGCACTGGTTTACAGAGGTCTACGACGCCAAAAAGTAGGTTTCGGACGTAGCAAGGGACCACCCCGGAGGGTAGAATTTTCGCAATGGCGACCATCTTTCGCCGGCTTTATAAACTGAGGGGCGTGCCCTTCGTGCAGAATTTCGCGAAGCTGCAGATTGGCACGGTGATCAGCCTAGGCACCGGCTTTGTATCGCTCGTGGTGTTCCCGCGCGTGCTTGGACTCGAAATGTATGGTCTCTACGCCGTCGTCGCAGCCTTCGCAGGCTTACTTGGATTCTTCTGTGCGTTTGGACAAGAAACCACCTGCGCCATCTTCTTTGCCGAAGCTACGGGCAAAAAGGATAGTGCCGCACAGCAATCAGTCCTTCGCTACTTCGTGCAATCGTGGTTACTCACGGTCGTCGTGTCTGTCGTTTTGATCGCGATTGCTCCGTGGCTTGGTGCGTCTATTGAAGGCAACGTTCTCGTGGGTGACTACGCACGTTTGATTCTCTTGAACATGGTGCTCCAAGCAGCGCCGACACTTTCGTTCATCATGCTGCAGAACTACCACGAGATAAACACGCTCGTGGTATGGGAGAACACACGCACCGTATTGCAGTTTGCACTCTCGACCATCTTCCTCCTCATGGGCTGGGGCATCGTGGGAATTTTGCTCGGCCCACTGGTAGTTTCTACGGTGTATTTCCCGCTCTGTTTGCTGCAATACAGGCGCATTGCACGTGAGAGGAATTTGCCTAGCCTTAGCCAAATAGTGAGGGACGTCACGAGAATGGATACGGGGAAATTCTTCGTCCAAGGTGTATGGATCACGCTCGATAAAAATATTTCGGGAAACCTGTATCCCAACCTCTTCATCATGATTCTCAACGCCACAACGACCCTCGAGAACGTGGCTCTCTTCCGTCTCGCACTGCGTCTCGCTTCCCTACCAGGAACGCTGATCATGCCGAACGTCTCGCGCTTGGCGACGGTGTACATTCCCAAACTGATCGGCAGTCCAGTCGCACTCATCAAAACGAACTGTGCCAAGCTCATCAAGGGCGCAACGGGTCTCACCTTCCTCGTGTGCTTGGGTGCAGCCGTGTGTGTTCCGCTCTTCTGGCCGCTTGTGTATGGCGATGAATTTACCGCTGCGATTCCACTGTTCCTCGTGCTCCTCCCACTCAACTTGATGGCCGTGACGCACGTGGCCTCTGTCCCTCTGCTGCGTGTACTTGGAAAAACCTGGTCGATGATTGTGGTGAATGTGATTGGCGTCGCGCTCGCCTGTGGCGGGTACTACGTCTTGCTGCCAGTGATCCCCGCAAACTACGCCATGGCGATTGCCGTGCTGATCTTTAACCTCCACACGCTCCTCCTTTTTGCCTACATCGCGCGTCTCCTTAAAACCTACAAACCTGCCGTTCTCGCTTAAGCGCGATACCCCAAGAAAATGCCTTCGGAGAGCTTACGGACCGTAAATCCTTTGCCCTCCAGGAACTCTTTGAGGATGGCTGGATGGTGCTTTGGATCGAGGGAGAACAGGTGGTAGTTCATCACGATGCGATCGATGCGTTTGAAGTACTCATCAGAGAGTCCGTAGAACATGTCGTACTCGGCACCTTCGCAGTTCACCTTCAACAGATCGCAGTGTGCGATGCCGTGCTTCTCAAACGAAGCAGCGAGCGTCGTGACCGGAACCGAGATGGAGCGACTGCTCTCTGTCTGACGATAGAGCGAGTTCTGCTCTCCTCTCCCTGGCATCACGTGCATCTTGAGTTCTCCTGCTTCCCCAGCAATACCTACAGGTTCGATGATGATGCGATCGTGCAATTTGCTCTCATCGACCGTCTTACGGAAGGTGTGGATGTTCGTGGGCTCTGGCTCGTACGCAATGACCTTTGCCGTGGGCGACTGCGAAGCGACGTACAGCGCAAAAACTCCCACGTGTGCGCCAACATCGATAACGGTATTGAGCGTATTCCAAGGAATCTCCGGTGCGTCGTACACGCCATCGAGGAAGATGTCATTAAACACAAAAAAGTCCGACGTCTTGGCCCTCAAGACCATGGTGTGTCCGGTACGGAGTTTGTAGCGAACGTACTCACCCTTGCTCAAACCAAGCCTGTACATGGGATACACCCACCAGTTCGAGACGGTGCGCATGAGCGCTGCCAAAAGAGAGATCGTCTGTGTCATGATCGAGCATGACCATAACAGAGAGGCAATTTCTCAACAAGATTAAGGCTTTGGACGCAGTGCCTCAGCGGTAAGGCCGAGTGCAAAGATGGTGGCAGATGTGAAGAACCCGAACACCGTGATGGATGGCACATTGAAGAGCCACGCAAAGAACCCTGCGATAAAGAGTGTGACAATCGCAAGGAGGAGGAACAGCTTGATGGGGTTGTAGCGCACAATCACCTCGGTCATGTACTGGAGCGTGCGCAGCGAATCGCGAAGCATCTTCACATGCGACTTCCCTACTCTCTTGTTGTACGGGATCGGCATGTAATCAACCATTTTGCCCGTGAGGTGGTACGTGAGCGTGAGCGTTGTTGTGAAACTAAACCCGCTGCAGAGTCCTGCGAGGAAGGGCGTGATCTGCGACTTACGGAACACCCTCATGCCGGAGTTTACGTCTGGGATGTTGCAGCCTGTGGACCACTCGGCGAGGAACAAGAGCATGGCACGGAGCGGACGCTTGAAGACGGATCCTAAGTACTCCTTGCCCTGACGTGCACCTGTGACCATGTCGAGTCCTTCTTCTAAGCGAGCAACGAGAGCCGGGATCTGATCGATGGGATAGGAACCGTCTGCGTCTGTGAGGATGATGATGTCGTTCTCGGCTGCGCGAATACCATCTTTGAGACTGTGTCCGTACCCAACGTTGATGGGATGACGAATGACTTTTGCTCCGTGGGCCTTTGCGACGGCACCCGTGTCGTCCGTGGATCCATCATCGACTACGACCAATTCGAGCGTCAGCGGGAGCGTTTTAAGACGCGCGAGGACCTCACCGATAGCGGGTCCTTCATTGAATGCCGGGATGATGACGCTTGCGGATGACATGGAAGAGCTGGTCGAAACCGATACCAGAGAGGACAGCATAGCAGAAAAAGAGCGGCACCAGATAGCGCGGAGTGGCGTCTGTGAGCGCAAAAAGCGCTATGGAATAGGCCATGATAAGGATCAGCAGGGTCTCAAGAACGGAGGGCCTACGCCTATGAAGTACCAGGAACAGAAGCCAGCAAGCACACCCGATGTACGTGATGAGCATGCCAAGGCTGATGGCGAGGTTGAGGGTCGTCCCACCGAAAGCACCTACGAATGGAATATGGAATTCGATGATCTCGAAGAGCGAGATCCAAAGGTAGTTCGGGAAGTTCGCGAGAATCTTCTGCTGACTCACCTTCGTCACTTCGGCATCGGCCGGAACACCCACGAATCCTTCGGGCCACTTCATGTGCCACACGGCATTGAAGCTGCAGTACGGGGAACGTTCACTCCAATCGCGCGAGATGTACTCGGCGTGCAAACAGCGTAGTGGCTCCAATCCAAAGAGCTGCTCTGATTGTTCTGCACGCACGTACCACTGGAGCACGTTTCGGTAGCACCCGGTAAAACACGGACTCCCCTGCAGTTGTATATTGCGCACGACCCACGGTGCACACGCGATGGCGACCGCACATAAGAAGAGTGCGATGTGCTGCCACTTGAGTTTGAGAAAAAAGAAAAACGGGAGCAGGAAGATTGGCAGGAGCAGGAGTGGTGCGTAGACGAGGATGGCGCAGCCAAGCAAAGCGCCTGATAAAGCAGCGAACTGGATCTTGCGTGTGCGGATCCAGGTGATGAGTGCCGATGTCACAAAGAGGAAGAGTGAGAGTGCGAGGCTTTCTCGATAGAGGGAGAATGTGACTTTGAAGATCAAAGGCGAAAGCAGCAGAACCGCCGCTGTGATGTACGTGGCAGAATCTCCAATAGAAGGACGGGTCACGCGGCAGAAGACGACGACGGCTGCGAGGTACAGGAGTGCTTGGATGAGGAACGCTGCCATTCCGTTTTGCAGTCCAAAGATGGAATAGACCCCGGCTAAGAACACGGGCATGCCAGGTTCACGTTCAAAGAATGGCTGTCCTTCCCAGGTGTATCCGCCTGTTTTGATGATGTTCTCGGCAAGCGTGCTGTACACCGCTCCATCACCGGAAATTGTTTCGCTCGTTGGCAGACTCGACACCCAGTACGAGAACGCGGCAGTCACAACAACGAAGAGGGCGATGAGAATGCCGAAGATGACGCTACGTTTGGTCATGCGTCTTGTTGCTTGATCCACTCGGAGAGCGTGAGGAGTGCCCAAATATGGTCGGAGTAGTCGATGTTCGTCGCGTGGTAGTGCGCGAGGAAGCGCTCCAGTGCGCCCCGATCGAAGATCTCGCGGAAGAGCGGTGGCCCCTGTAACAAGTGATCTGCCACGAAGTCTTTTAAGTCCGTACGGAACCAGCGGTTGAGCGGCAGGCGGAAGCCTGTCTTCTTTTTATGCAGGACGTTATCGGGCACAAGACCTTTGAGCATGCGCTCGCGCAGGATCCACTTCTTCTTATTCCCACGCAGCTTGTACTCGATTGGCATCTGGGCCGTGAACTCCAGGAGCTTGTGATCAAGGAACGGTGAACGCGCTTCGAGTCCGTGTGCCATGGCTCCAAGATCCACCTTGGGCATCAAACAATCTGCGAGATACGTCTGCACATCCATGCTCATGGCACGATGCACGAGATCGTACGCACGGCCACGTGCAGCCTCGGTGTGTTTGGCGTACCAGAGATCGGTACGTCCGAACTTCTCTTGGTACTTCATGCTATAGAGCTGCTTCTTTTCTTCTTCGGTGAAGAAGCTGATGTACTGCAAGTAACGCTGCTCCCAAGGGAGCCCCATCGTGCGCTGGAAGCGATTACTGCGATAACTGAGTGTGGATGGGAACATCCCCTGCCATGATTCGGTCATGAGACGCGCGAAGATGTGCAGCACCCATGGCGTGATGTTCCAGTACTCCGAGAAGTTGAGGATGGGATAGCGTGCATAGCCGGCAAAGTTCTCGTCTCCCCCATCTCCATTGAGTGCGACGGTCACCACTTTGCGCGTTTCGCGTGCAATCAGGTACGTCGGGATGGCGGAAGGATCTGCGTAGGGTTCTTCGTAGGTACGCACAAGTTCCGGGAGCAAGTGAACAATGTCTGGTTCGAGAACGATCGGATGGTGATCAGTGCCAAAATGCTTCGCGGTGATTGCGGCATAGGGAAGTTCGTTGAAGGCAGGATCTTCGCTTCCAATCGAAAATGTTTTCACAGGATGCGAACTTATCTTACTCATCAGTCCAACGATCGCAGCGGAGTCGATACCGCCGGAGAGGAATGCGCCAACAGGGACATCCGCAATCATGCGGAGTTTTACGCTCTCGGTGAGGAGCTCCATAGAACGCTCTGCCCACTCGTCTTCTGAGAGAGTGAGATCGGTGTTGTACGTGAGCTTCCAGTACTGCTCCATCTTGTGCGTTCCATTCGCAAGGTCGACCGTCATCAAGTGACCAGCAGGGAGCTTATGAATACCCGTGTACCCCGTGCGTGGAGCCGGCAGGTACATCATCGTCAGATAATCGTGAATCGCCGACACATCGATATCCTTTGGGCAATCAGGCAAACGCTTGAGGGCTTTGAGTTCGGAAGCAAAGGCTAATGTGCCATTGTTGATGAAGTACTTGAGCGGCTTTTTACCGACCCGATCGCGAGCAATGTAGAGCTTTTTACTTGGACGATCCCACAGAGCAAACGCGAACATGCCGCGTGCACGCTCCAAACATGTGGTGATGCCGTACTCGATGTACATGTGTAGGAGCACTTCTCCATCTCCGGAGGATTTAAAGTGATGTCCCCTCTCCTGCAGAATTTTTCGCTCTTCTTGAAAGTTATACATCTCACCGTTAAAGACGAGCACGTAATCTTTATCCGCAGAAAAGAGAGGCTGCGCAGAGCGCTCACTTAGGTCGATGATCGAAAGACGCGTCTGGCTAATGCCTGCGTTACTATCGTTGAACATGCCACGACCATCGGGGCCGCGGTGCGCGAGGCAACTTGTGAGCAACTCCAATTGCTGCGGATCAACCGCAGAGCCATCGAGCCGTACCAGTCCTGCTATACCGCACATATGTGAACTATAGATGAA
Organism: uncultured Candidatus Peribacteria bacterium; assembly: GCA_964428205.1. Taxonomy (GTDB): domain Bacteria; phylum Patescibacteriota; class Gracilibacteria; order Peribacterales; family Peribacteraceae; genus CAYRXE01. The sequence goes on from CAYRXE010000001.1 coordinate 20,752, forward strand.
ACAGGTACTTGGGAGAATATTGTATATTTAGATAAGAGCTGAACGCTGAGTGCTGAGTTTCAGCTCTCAGAGCTCTTCACTCAGCTCTCACTAGAAAGAATCAATATGGCAGAGCATCGACAAAATGTTTACACTCCTGCCCATGCAGCAGAAGCAATACGAATGGAATTGGCAGTGGAACAAGGTCTACGACGATAACCAGTGGCTCTTTACGGAGTGGATCTACCCAAACAAGCTCGAGGATTTCCGCGGGAAAGACGTTTTAGACTGTGGTTGTGGTGGTGGCCAGCACTTGTCCTTTGTGGCTCCGTACGCGGCTCACGTGACGGGCGTGGATTTGAACTCGACCGATAGCGCGAAGCGGAATACCGAAAAATTTAACAACGTGACCGTGCTCGAAGGTGATTTGGCTGCGATGAATTTGGGTAAGCAGTTCGACATGGCCTACTGCATTGGCGTGTTGCATCACACCGATGCTCCAAAAAAGACGTTCGAGAACCTCGCGCGTCACGTAAAGCCGGGTGGTCGCATGATCTTGTGGGTGTATTCGTACGAAGGAAACTTTTGGAACAGGACGCTCCTCGAAGCATTGAAGAGATGGATTGTGATGAAGCTCCCACGCAGCGCCGTGATGGGAATCGGTCATGTACTCACTGCTCTTCTCTATATTCCGATCTACACCATCTACTTACTCCCACTGAAGTTCCTCCCTTTCTACGAGTACTTCCAGAACTGGAGGAAGCTCAGCTACAGCCGCAATTTGCTCAACGTGTTCGATAAGCTCAATGCCCCACAGACATGGTTCCTGAGCGAAAAAGACGTACGTGGATACTTCAACGATCAAGAATTTACCGATGTGCACATTTCGCCGTATAAGGGCGTGAGTTGGCGCGCATCTGGTACTAAGAAGAGGCCCGCAACGGCGTAGCCTGTTGCGGCAAAAAGATTAGAATCGGGGGGTGAACCATGAAGTGTTCGTCACCGGCTCCACAGGACTCGTGGGCAAAGCGCTCGTGCCGCATTTGTTGGAACGCGGATACAACGTGCGCATTCTCGTACGAGGCAAGGCGCCTTTTGCTGCGCATCCCTTACTCAAGATCATCAAAGGAGACATGCTCCATGGCAACGCACTCAAAGCTGGATGCAGCGGTGTGCAGACGGTGATTCATTTGGCAGCACGCAAGAATGACGAGCGTGATAGTGAGCAAGTGAACGTTCAAGGTGCACAGCTCTTGGCACAGACGGCAGTGGATGCAGGTGTCACACACATCGTGCATCTCTCAACACAATCCGTGCTTCTCCCTAAGAAAGGAATCTACGCACAGACCAAGACCGATGCTGAACGCGCGCTGGAAGATAGTGGTCTACCTGTCACGGAGCTACGCAGTAGTGTGGTATATGGCAGTGAACCCGAAGGAGTCGTGGGCAGCATCGCAAACTTTGCGAAGTTGCCGATGGTTCCTGTGATTGGGAAAGGCGGCGGACACTTTGCGCCCATCCACAGAGATGATTTGGCTGAGGCCATTGTGCGCGTACTGGAAAAGCCCGAGCTCCACGGCAATACGTTTGATGTGGGCGGACCGGAGGTGATGAGCTTTACCGAGATTGCCGACAAGATTCTTAAAGAGCGTGGCACACCCAGGAAGTACTTCTACATTCCTGCGAGTATCGCGATGGCGATGGCACGCGTGTTCTCGATCCTCCCCCGCTCTCCGCTGACAGTGAGTAACGTGCTCGGTGCGATCCAAGATGTACCCATGGATCCGCGTCCGTTCCTGCAGGTGATTGATTTGAAGCCCAGGACCTTTGATGAAGGACTGAAGGAATGCGATTTCTTAAAGCCACCTTCGGAACCAGACGTCATGCTCCAATACGTCATGTCCGGATTCCACAATGCGCCGGGTGTATTGCCCGAGGTGCGTGAGCGGTACCTGCACGCACTGGAAGTTCATGGACTAGCGGATGCCGCAGCGCTGACGCCGGATTTGTTGCATGCACCAGGAACACTCCGTGCACTTGATTGGCTTACCAAGCTGCGCGCTCCACAGTGTGCATTGCAAAGAAAGTTTTTGATCGCCGCTGCCGTGCGCGAAACAACACCCGAAACAGCAGCGACTCTACTACCTCCTGCTCGTGGCGCATTTCACGTGGTGATGAATCTGATTGGTATTGGCATTGCCCAAGTGGTTGTCGTGATTCGCACGCTCCTGCTTTTACTTCGTCCCGGTCTCTGGAAACGCTATGTCGCCTGAAGTCATCGTCATCGGCAGTGGACCTGCAGGCGTACATGCTGCGCAGGCTCTTGTTGATCAAGGTATCAAAGTGACGATGGTCGATGGCGGTGAATCTGCACCCAGGGTTCTCACCGAACCGGTGACGTCCTGGACGCACATGCGCAAAACCAAGACGGACCAGTGGAGGTGGTTTCTTGGAGAGGATTTATCTGGAATCCCTGTGGAGGGACTTAAAGGAGGACTGGGCGGTGGCATGACGAGTGGAAACAGGAAGTTTGTACTTTCACGAACAGAAGAAGCATTGCCTGTGAAAACAACGGACGTACCACTGGTGCAAACACTCGCCGAAGGCGGCCTTGGCGCAGTGTGGGGTGCCACGAGTGCGTACCTGAGCGATGCAATGTTGGAACAGATGGGACTCCCTGTAGCGGATATGCAGGAACACTACCGCGCTGTGACAAAGAGGATTGGCGTGAGCGGACCACCCAGCGTGTATGGCACACAACCTGCGTTGCCGTTGGATCACCATGCAGAAGCCATGCACAACGCATACGAAGCGCAGAAGCCTTGGTGGGACGAGAGCGGAATGAAACTGGGTCAGCCACACTCTGCCGTACTTACAGAAAATCTTGGTGATCGCCATGCGAGTAGCACGTTCGATATGGATTATTATTCGGACGCTGGAAAGAGTGTGTACCGCCCGCAGTGGACGCTTGAGCAATTAAAAAAGAATCCACTCTTTACCTACCAGCCACACGTACTCGTGGAAGCTATTCGCGAACGTGACGACGGAGTCGTGATCGAAGGTCGTTCACTCGCCGCCTGGTCGCAAGGACATGCGCAAATCGTCCACGGAACGCATGCCGTTTTGTGCGCAGGAGCGGTGAATAGCGCGCGCATTTTGCTCGCGAGTTTGGACAAGCACGACCCTGTGCCATTCGTCGCCAAGTCTCACGCCTTCATTGCGGGATTGCGACTACAAGCTCTTGGGAAGGGCGGTCCGGAGCACAGGATGAGTTCGTGCCAGCTCGTCATGGAAGAGGCTCCCTACACGCCAAGTTCTTTTTGCGCTCAGCTCTACAGCTATCGCTCGCTCTTGCTCTTTCGATTACTGGGTTCACTCCCGCTGCCAACACCTCTCGCGATGAAGGCAGCAGCACTGCTCTCCCCTGCCCTCGTGATTGCCGATGTGCGCTTCGCGACACCTACACCCAATGCGACACTGCAGTGGACCGGCGACATGCTTGATGTGAAGTCGATCGCAACCGAGGAGTCTCGCAAAGAGGCGCATGCGACCCTTGCTCGCGTGCGCGCTGGCTTGCGTAAATCCGGTGTGACTCCAGTGAAGACGATGCTGTTGCCTGTTGGTAGTAGCTCGCACTACGGATGCACGATTCCTGTGAACGGATCTGTCCTGGGATGTGATGCAGATGGCCAAGTGCACGGCATGAGCAGAACACTCGTAGCCGATGCCTCCATGTTCGTGACGCTCCCCGCGCACCCACACACACTCACGATCATGGCCAACGCCAATCGCATTGGCACGATCTTAGGCAATAGGCTGCGGTAAACGTGGTATCATGCACCGTATGCATGTCGTGCTTCTCGCACCGGATCTCCACGGAAAAAGTGGCTGGAGCAGAGCTGCGTTGGACCTTGCCCATGGCTTGATGGCTCGTGGTCACAAGGTGACAGCGCTCGTGTGCGAAGAGGCAGAGACGGATGTAGCGCAAGAAGTGATGCTGCGACCGCCCATGAGGTTACTCAGTAATCCTCTCCTCTGTTTTTGGGATGCCATCAAACTGAGGAGAATGCTTCTGCAGGTACAACCGAATGTCGTGCACGTCATCGCCGAACCGTACGCGATGGTTCTTGGCATGGCATCTGTGCCGCACAGTACAACGTGCGTGACGGTGCATGGTTCGTACGCCGCGATTCCCTTCCAAGGCAACGCACTCACAAAGATGCTCATGAGTTACGCGCTCAAAAAGGTGACGCGAATTATTACCGTGAGTAACTTTACGAAAGGATATCTCTTAGAACACGCAGGACCGTCTGTTGGGACAGAGGTACTGAAGCCAAAGATCCGCGTGATCCCCAATGCCATCGACTTCGCACGTTTCCCCTTGGAGAAACCCGAAAAGGAACAGCAGACACCTGCCCATATTTTGAGTGTGGGGGCCATCAAAGCTCGCAAAGGATGTTTGCAGGCAATCGAGGCGTGTTCGGTACTTAAAGACAATGACGTGCCGTTTCAGTACGACATGATTGGCTCTTTGGAAGAAGTGCCGAAGTACGTAGAGGAGTTGAAGCAGATGATTGTGCGCTTGGATCTCTCGGATCATGTGCATCTGCTTGGTACTGTTTCTGAAGAGCGCCTCCAAGAAGCATTCGCAAAAGCAGATGTATTTTTGATGCCATCGCGCCACGAAGGTCCTCATGTGGAAGGCTTTGGCATCGTGTTCCTCGAAGCTAATGCCTGGGGTGTTCCTGTTGTGGGTCCAAACACGGGTGGCTGCCCAGAGGCAATTAAAGATGGTGAGACGGGCTATGTAGTAGATCCTAATCATCCACAAATGATTGCGGAGGCGCTCAGGAAGATCCTTGTCGAAAAAAAGATATCTTCAGATGCCTGCAGACGCTGGGCGGAAGAACATGGCATTGGAAAAATCGCTGCCATGGTCGAAGACGCATACAAGGCTTAAGCCACGTCTGCGTTCTTGATGATGTGTGGAACCGGGAGCGGGACAATGAAGTCGCCTTTGTAACCGCGCTTCTTCAGGTTCACCACAAGCTCGCTCGCAATATGCCACGAGAGCAGCAGTGCGAATGGCGGCTGATCTTCGTAGAGCTTGGATTCTTCGAGAACCGGAATATTGCGACCCGGCATGAACTTGCCGATCTTCTTCGATCCTTTGATCTCCATCACATACGGGATGAGACCATCATCAAGGCCAACGTAGTTCACGAGTGTGCTGGCACGCGACGGAGCACTGATGGCGTAGACCATCTTGCCCTGAGCATGGATATCGACGAGCAAGCGATAGAGTTCGAGCTTGGACTTAAGAACACCTTCCTGGAACGGCTTGATCCAAGCTGTGGATGTGAGACCAGCTTCGTCTTCTTCTTTCAGGAGAGCATCAACGGAACCATCAGCTGCAAAGCGACTTCCCCGCTGTGCGTACACGCGAATACCACCACCGTGGGTGGGGATGCGCTCGACTTTAAAGACATTGAATCCGTGCTTTTCGAGCAAGAACTTCACGCTCTGGAGCGAGTAGTAACGCAGGTGTTCGTGGTAAATGGTGTCGTACTGGAGCGTTTTGATCAGGTCCAAGAGATAGTGTGACTCAGAGACAAAGATGCCGTCGTCTTTGAGAAGACGCACAATGTTCTCGACAACGGAGTTAGGCTCGAGGATGTGTGCGAACACGTTTGCCGCCGTGATCACGTCTGCCTTGCCGTGTGACTGGAGCACGGTATCTGTCGCTTCTGTCCCAAAGAACGTCATGAGTGTTGGTACGCCTGCTTCTTCGGCGAGCTTAGCTGTGAGGGATGGCTCAACGCCCAGAACCTTGTGACCACCTTCCTTAAAGTTCTTGAGGAGTGTTCCATCGTTGCTGCCGATATCGATCACGAAGCTTTCTGGTGTCAGATTCATGAGGGACTGCACGTTCTTGTAGAGAACCGCAAAGTTCTCACGGAGAATCCTCGTCGTACCGCTTGTGTATGGGTACTCCGGTGGGAACACGAGAGCTGGATCAGCGGTGTAACCGAGCTGCACCAAGGTGCAGGTCGGACACCTGAGCATCTCTGCTGGGAACCACTGCTCCTTATCTTGTGGTTCTGTCAGCGGACGCATCACGTTTACCGAAGGGAGGAAGGCCAAGAACATGACCGACTGAAGATTCTTATCGCCACAGGTCTGGCAGGCAGTAACGGGTCCGTACAGAGACATGATGTTAAGAGAGGAAGAACAAAGGGGGTTCGGAGCTGGCAGGTTTGGCGGGCATCTCGTGGTCTTTGTACCAGGCAACCGTAGGCGAGAGACCTGCAGCCAAGGAATGCTGCGGGTTAAATCCGAGTGCCGTGAGCTTATGGATGTCAGGGCAGCGTCGCAAGGTTCCACCAGGTGCCTCCTCTCCAGGTTGGATAGCAAGGTCGACACCAAGCTCTTTACCAACCATCGTCGCGACATCGGCAATGGAGAGTTCTTCGAGTGTGCCAATGTGATACAGGTTCATGTGCTCGCCCTTGTCGATGACGAGCTGAAGACCGGCAGTGAAGTCGTCGATGTAAATAAATGAGCGTGTCTGCGTACCAGAACCTTGGATGGGAAACGGCAGAGGTCGCGTTTGATCTTTAGAGGAGAGTTCCTGTACGCGCTTAATGAACTGCGGAATCACGTGCTCCCAGCCCATCATGGGGCCGTAGACGTTATGCGGACGGAAAACGACCACACGCTCAAAGTACGAACGACCGTAGTTGAACGCCATGAGCTCGCTCAGGATTTTTCCACCACCGTAGGAGTAACGAGGATTCAGAGGATCAGGAACAGAAAGACCCACTGTCTCGGGAGTTGGGACCATGGGGGGCGTTTGGTAGACCTCGGAACTCGAAGCCACGACGAGATCTTTCATACCTTCTTGAATACAGCTATCAATCACATTCACCATGCCCTTCACACCCACATCCAATACGTAGGCCGGATACTTATAGAAGTACTCCGTGCCATTCACGAAAGCCAAGTGATGTACCTGGTCCATACCTTTGACGGCATTGCGCACGACCTTTGGATCGCGAATATCGCCGATCACGATCTCGACGTCCTTTTCGCAGTCACCAAGTTTTTCGGTGGAACCGCGGGAAGAGTTATCGAGCACTCGAACCGTATCGCCACGCTTCACAAGAGAGCGCACGAGAGATGCGCCAAGAAAGCCAAGGCCGCCGGTGACGAGGATCTTCTTGCTCATCGGTGCAAGCACTATAGCGATTACCCGATGTTCACCCAATCCCCTGTTTGGCTCGATTTCACGGCTGCCTCGTAGATCAAATCTGACCGTAGCCCCTGCGTAAAGGAGGGCTCAAAGGGTGTCTTGTTTTCGATAGCCCTGATGAGGCGAGTGGCGAAGACCCGGAACGGACGAACGCGTGCGTCGCCGGTGTCTTTGGGTTCGTCATTGAGGAGAACTTTGTCGTTGAGTGATACCTGGATCCCACGTGCGTAATCCTGCGAGAGACTTTTGAGTGTCAGCACTCCCCTATCTCCTGTGATCGTGATGGAGAGACCCGTGCCTTCTGCTTCGACGTTACACACGTTGATGGTCACAGGTGTGCCTGCATCACTTTGAAGATCGATAGATACCGTGTCCTCTGCCGTGACAGCCTTGGTACCCGAATCACTGGGGCGCTCGGTGATCTTGGTATGCAGATGGCCTTTGAGTTTTTGCATTGGTCCACAGAGCCACTCCGCAGCATCAAAGAGATGTACGCCGAGCGCCCCCATCACACCTCCTCCTAGATTTTTGTCGCACTGCCACCTCCATGGGCGCGCGTGATCTGCCCAGGTTCCCACCATCCATTCAAACGTCGCACTTTGCAGGTTACCAATAGAAAGAAGTTCACTATGCAAAAGTTGCAGAGTGGGGAGTTCGCGGAATTCAAAGTCTACCGCATGACGTACATCTGCGACTTGCGCTGCATCAAGAAGTTCCTTCGCTTGAGCACCATGAAATGTGAAAGGCTTTTCGCAGAGCACGTGCTTCCCTGCCTTGATGGCAGCGAGTGTGAGTCGGTGGTGATCTAACGGAGGCGTCGCAATACTCACGAGTTGCACGCTTGGATGAGCGATGAGCTCCTCTGCACTCTGGAATGCTTGTGGCAGATGATGCTGCTCTGCGAGAGCCGCAGAACGACCTGGATCTTTGGATGCAATGCCAATGACCTGAGCGCCTGGAACCTGCAAAAACCCCGGGAGCTGCACCAATGCTCCAAAGCCTGTGCCAATGATGCCGACTCCAATAGAACTCATAAAAGTATAGTACACTGTCGTCCATCCGCATGAACCAGCTCGTCTCCATTGTCGCACCCGTATACAACGAAGCCGCAAACATCGCGCAGTTTGTGCGTGGCATAGAGGCAAATATCAAAGAACCACACGAGACGCTGATTATTTACGATTTTCCGGAGGACAATACGATCCCGGTGATCCACAGCATGGGTGACGAGGCAAAGAACGTGCGCTTGGTGCACAACACTCTTGGAAAAGGAGTGCTCAACGCCATCAAGGCTGGCTTCGCTGCAAGCAAAGGAGATGTGATTGTGTTCATGGCTGCAGACTGCGCCGATGAACCTGCGGATGTGCCGCCGATGGTGAAGTTGATTCGTGAAGGAGCTGATGTTGTTGCCGGTTCTCGCTACATGCCGGGTGGAAAGCAGCATGGTAAAAAGTTTTTTAAGCAGTTCCTCTCTCGCTACGCCGGACTCACGCTCCACCACTTCGCAGGTCTGCCAACCCATGATGCAACGAATAACTTCCGCGCCTACAGTCGCCGCGTCACAGAGTTACCTATCGAGACCACAGCCAGCTTTGCCCTGGGCATTGAGCTTGTGGTGAAAGCACATGCAAAAGGTTGGGTGATCAAGGAGATCCCCAGCACCTGGAAAGATCGCGTTGGGGGCGAATCGCGCTTTAGGCTGTTTGCGTGGCTTCCGGAGTACTTAAAGTGGTATTTCATGGCCTACAGGTACGCGTGGTTTCATAAGAAGGTGGATTGACGCTCACCCCGTTTCACTCGAAAATGCAGCCGTGATCCCCCGGTGGGATTTTTCTTCAAAACCCTCATGTCTTCCCTTACGCCAAAAACAGTAACGATCGTCGGTGGCTGCGGCCACGTCGGCCTGCCCCTTGGTATGGCCTTCGCACAGAAGGGATACACCGTGTACCTGCTCGACATCAGTGCCGATGCGGTGAAGCGTGTGAACGAAGGAACCATGCCATTCATGGAAGATGATGCCGATGCCCTGCTCCCCGAGATGATCAAGAGTGGCAAGCTCAAGGCCACGACGGACTCTGCGGTACTCAAGGAGACCGAGAACGTGATTGTGACAATTGGTACGCCGGTGGATGAGTACTTGGATCCCTCCGTGCGCACGTTCGACCAGGCACTCCACACGATTGTGGAACAGATGGTCTCGGGTCAGCTCTTGGTGCTCCGCAGTACGGTGTTCCCCGGAGTGACCGAACGCTTGGGTGAACAGATGAAGGCGATGGGTCGCAGCGATATTGATTTGGCTTACTGCCCAGAGCGCATTGTGCAGGGTAAGTCCTTGCAGGAATTGGCCCAGCTTCCGCAGCTCATTGGTGGATTTACCGAGAGTGGCGCTAAGCGTGCAGCTGCGCTCTTCCAAGCGCTCGCTCCTATTTCGATCTTCCTTAAGCCCATCGAAGCAGAACTCGCCAAGCTCTACGCCAACGCCTGGCGCTACATCAACTTCGCAATCAGTAACCAATTCTGGGTCATCGCACAGCAGTTCGGAGCTGATTTCCAAAAGGTCCACAGCGCACTCTTGCAGGATTACCCCCGCATGAAGTCTTTCGCACGCGCAGGCTTTGCTGCCGGTCCTTGTCTTTTGAAAGACACGATGCAGCTCGGTGCTTTTAACCACGGCTCCTTCGTGCTTGGTCAGGCAGCCATGATGATCAACGAAGGTCTGCCATACATCTTTGTACAGCAAGTAAAAGAGACGCACGATCTTAAAAAAATGACGGTGGGCTTGCTCGGTATGGCCTTTAAGCCAGAGAGCGATGACATCCGCAGTTCCCTCTCCTACAAGCTCCAGAAGATCCTCGTACTCGAATCAAAGAAAGTTCTGTGTGCAGATCCCTATGTGAAAGATCCGCAGTTGGTGCCTGAAGAAGAAGTGCTCGCCAATGCAGACATCATCGTGATTGGCACGCCACACGAGCGCTATAAGACGATGCAGTTTAAGCAGCCTGTCGTGGACATCACCGGAGTGATTAAGCCCACGAAATAACTACCACACGAGCTTGTAAAGGCGCGTCATCTCCATGTACTTCGAAGCTTCTTTCTGGAGCACCAGGTTCTTCGCCATCTTCGTGTAGATGTACTGGTAGAGCTTGTCTGGGCGCTGTTCTATACCGGGGATAAACAGATACTCTACTTTCTTATCCTTCAGGTACTGCGCGAGCGTGCCGTTATTGAGCGCTTCGTTTGCGAGAGGATCTATGTTGCCCGCAATGTCCTGCAAACGAACATCCGTAAAGAGTGAAATGCGGCCATAGTCTCTTGCGCCCACAATGGTCCCCGGCGGGAGATTCGTTTTAACCCAGTCGATGGCGTGCCAAAACTTCTCACTCTCCACAGGATCAGGATTACTGAAGAAGCCCATGTACCTTGCCCACGGGAAACGCGTGGTCATTTGGTAGTACTTGTATCCCGAAAGCACGATGAGACAAATGGCGAGGAACACCACAGCCGTGCGCTTGAGCTTATCGACCGGAATCTGCCACAAGAGATACGCGACGAAGATAAAGAGGATGTGAGTGGCTGGGTTGATATAGCGAAGGCCATGCAGGTTTGCGAAGTACCACTGGTACCCCACGAGCAGGGCAAAGAACGTACCGAAGTACAGGAAGGAGATGACCCCGAGCGTGCGAAGCTCTTTCTTGAGTGTTCCATACACGAGCGCTGCGAGCATAAAGAACGAACTTCCTGTCGCGATGGTGAAGAGTTCTTCGAGCTGGAAGACATTCCATCCGGAGATCTTGAGGTAGCGATAGAGATCGAATTGAGCGAAGTCGAACTGATGCCACGCGAGTGAGAGTTCGCGGCGGCCAACCTGGTTACCCGGGAAGGGTGAACCTGTTTGCACGAGCTGCCACGTCATAAAGGCTGCGAAGCACACACCCCAGAGGAGCAGCATGCCAAGAAGCAGCTTTCCTTGTTCTTTACGCTCCGTGCCCTGTGCCTTCCACCAACTGTAGGCCTGCACACAGAAGAGTGCGAAGAGCACAAAGATTCCATCGCCACGTGTGAGACACGTCAGGCCAAGCATCAATCCAATCACGGTTCCCCACGCAAAGTTTGACCAGTTCGCAGGACGACCAACGCCAAGGTAGGTGCCAATACTCAGCAACACAAAGAGTGTGAAGAGCACCGTATCCATACCGTTCATGCCGTTGAGGAAGGCATTCCCCGTAAAGGTAGCGAGGATGAACGCCGTCCATGCCACGCGCTTATCTTGTGTGAGCTTTTGTGCGATGTAGAAGACGGCCACTGCACACAATGCGCCAATGACAGACGTCATGATCAACGTGGCACGAATAGCCATGTCGGCTCCAAAGAGCATGTGATTGAGCGAGCTTAGGTAGATCCACAAAAACGGCGCACCGGTCGTGGAGTGCACACCATCGAGCGTAAAGCCGAGTCCCATCGCAATGTTCTTTGCGACGCGCATTTCGATGAAGCTGTCATCAATCAACCAACTCGTGCTCGCAAGTCCGCGCATAGGGACGAGCAAGACGTAGCAGGCTTTTAAGAAGACGACTGTCGCCGAGGTAAACCAGACATACCACAAAGACAGAGAGGGCTTAGATTCAAGAGTAGGCATGCAAAAAGTATAAAGAGGCTTCTTAGGAGTGCAAAGCACTTACTTTTGCTGTTCGTAGTACCGAATGTAGGCCTCTGCCTGATGTGCGACCAAGAACGCATCCATCGCGCGTGCATGTCCTGCGTCTCCCATGCGTGTGCGCAGATCCCCTTCTCTCAGGAGTCTGGCGAGGTACTGCGGATACTCAAGGCTACGTGGATCGCACACAAATCCTGTGACCTCGTGCTGCACAGCCTCTGGTGTGCCACCAAAAATTGTTCCAACGACCGGCTTACGGCACACCATGGCCTCAAGGTTGGTTGATGGGAAGCAATCCAAACATACCGACGGTGTCGTGACGATCTCGGATGCATAGTACGCAAGACGCATGTCGTCCGGACCCAACCACCCTGCTGCTCTGCAGAACGTATCGAGTTCGGAATCGGCAATGCCTGCGAACGTCTGTATCACCGACCACATCGTTTTTTCTCCAGCGACGAGTAGGAGTGCATCGGGGAATTCCTGATGCAGAGACTTCATGGCCTGCAGCACTTGTGTGGATCCTTTGTCGACACTCAGGCGTCCGCCAAAGAGGATCACACGGCGACCTTCGAGGTTGTGCTTTTTCTTAAATGCTTCGAGTGCTGAGGCTTCGGGTTTCTGCCATTGAGCGAGATCCACACCGTTATGCACAACAAAGACGTTGGGGATGCCGTTTTGTGCGAGCGCCGTCTGGAGCGCTTTGCTTACCGCAAACACCTGATCGACGTAGGTTTGGAAGATATGGTGGATCCACCAGTTTCGTACCGGGTTGTATTGGAGCTTCGCTGCCCTCCAGTGTTCGCTCAGAGTCATGCGTGCATCGCGCTTTGGTCCTAGGTATGCAGCGGATACGACGCGCTTGTACGAGAAGCTTAAGACATCGTGCAACGTGATGAAGACTTTCGCTCCGAGTTTCTTACCAATGCGCAGTACGTCGTAGGTGAGGTACGCATGAATGTTGTGCGCATGCACAATGTCGGGTGCGAGCGCACGAAGTTCCTGTGTGAGCATCCACGAGACACTCGGTGAATACAGACAGTGATAGTGACGCAGTGATATGCGATACGACACCGGCAGGCTGATGACTCCCGGTAAGCGAATGATCTCTGGGGAACTCTCTCGGCGATGAGACGTGATGACCGTCACGCTGTGGCCCATGGCCGTGTATTGGCGCGCCAAATTCTCCACAATAGCAGCAACGCTATTGGTACCTCCGGTTGCCACGTAATCATCATTAACCAGAACGATCTTCATAACCCCATTGTAGCGGGTTATGGGTCCATTCGTACGATGCTCCAACGGTCATCGGACCAGACGGTCGTACCCTGTCCCCGTACGGAGCGCAGCTCAGGAGTAAGGTCTTGCTGAGCGTCAACTACCAAGTACGTGAGAGGATACAGATGAATTTTTTCGGTCAGACTTTTACGAACATACGCTCGGTATTCGGCGAGGTGTTTGGCAACGACGTTATCGGGGATTGCTGTGTAATCACCCAAGTACTCGCGGTAGTAAATAGCGTAGATGCGACTACTCAATTCTTTACGGCGTGTCGTCGAAAAATCTTTCGCAGCTTGTTGAGGGGTCACGCCCTTGAGCCAAAGCTCGAAGAAGTACGCATCGCGAGCCTGGGCATCGGAGACCAAATAGTTATTGGCGTTTGTGGATGTATAGACATCGACACTTGTGTAGATAGGAAGGAGATCGAGGAGATCCCACTGCGGTGAATACACCACTTCTCCTGCTTTGCCCTGTTCACGGAAGTAATCGACGACTGGCTCGTAACGCTGGAAGCTTGCCCAGAGTGGTGCCATTTCTCGATAGCGCCCTGTCTGCTGCCAAAAGCCCCAAGCAATACACAACACGGCAATGATCCAGAACGATGATTTTAAGTTTTTTTGCAGCGAAGGCAGACCAGCGAGGAGCAGGAAGACTACGAGCACCGTAAAGGCACTCGCAAGTGGCTGAATGAAGTACCAGTGATAGTGATGCGGAACAATGAACTTACCTGTGATCACATGTTGATTGAGTGCGATGATGCCTGCGAGTCCGCAACCAAGAACTACCGGCCAGTTCTTACCCCACAGAGGGCGATACACGAGCGCGATGATGGGGAAGAAGATTGCCCAAGCACCCATGATGGGCATGTGCGAAGCAATCATGCCAATCCGGCGCGAGCTATCGACGAAGAGTGGATGATGCGACACGTCGTACATGTGCATCAAATATGGAAGTACCAAGATGGCAAAGACTCCCAAGAGACCTGCAGCACGCTTGAGGCGTAGTTGGTCTTTGGAAAGGAAGTAGAGTGGTACGAGAAGACCGAGTACCACGACGGCAAACGTCCACGCGTACACATACGACCACACGAGCACGAGCAGGGTCGCCATCGCTGCTGCTCCACGCGCATATCCTCCGCGCTGGATGTACAGAGAAAGTAGCCACAGGAAGCCAAAAAACCATGGTCCGGTCCAAAGCGGATTTACGGGCCTGGAGAAGCGAAGGTAATCAAACACAGGGGCGTCTGGATTGGGCACGCGGAAGACTGAGAGGATCTCCCACGGTGAGCCGAGGAACTTTCCTGCAAAGAGCAGGACGATGACTGCGAGAAGCGCTGCCCACTTATTGCTGGTGACGGACGAAAAGAATCCGACCATTGTGAATACGAGCGCAATAGCACCAAGAACACTAAAGAGCATGAACGCGTAGACAGGATCAATGTGCAGTAACCACGCAGTGCCCGCGATCGCCATCTCGGGAGTAGGAGGCTGCAAGAATGGCTGATCTTTTGGTGAGCTGTAGAAGGTGTTTCCGGTTTCCCAGAAGCCATCGGCAATCTCGCGCACACGAGCGGCGTAGTGAATCTCCGCATCGGTCGGCATTATCACAATGCCTGCAAAGTTCGAGCTGGGATCAATGCGCTGCGCTACGTACGGCAACACGGCCGCAGCTGCGAAGAGCAAAGCCACGAGACCAGTACTAAGGAGAAAGCGAGTATCACGCATGTTTGCGTAGAACAACGTACACGTTAGCGGCGCAGAGTTCTGCACCTGGAATACGCGCAAAGAGGATATCGAAGAACTTGAGCCAGAAGAATGCAATGAGGATCATATATTGGATGATCGTCTGGAGCTTACGAGAGCCAAAACACAGAATGGTCGCAATGAACGCACTCTTGAATGCAAGGAGCGCCGAGAACGGCCCTGCGGTAATCCCCTTCTCTACGATGGTGGTGTTAGGCGCGAGTGACGCGAGACCCTCCCACGTCCAACGTGAGAAGTCGGATGGCGATGGATGCCATGGGAACACAAATGGAGTCGCAATGTGCAACTGACCACCGGGTTTGAGGATCCTCAAAAATTCCTGCACAGCTTTGCGTGGGTCATGCACATGCTCGAGCACTTGATCGGTTGTGACGGCGTCGAACGTGCCATCGGCAAATGGAAGTGCCGTCACGTCTGCGAGCACGTCGACGGTCGCGAACGGGAAGATGTCGAGATTGATCACGTGCGGAACACGAGGCTCAGCTCCACTCCCTGCATTGAGGACGAGTGATGGGGATGAGAAACGACGAATAAACCTGCGTGCCGTGACTCCAGTAAAGAATGAAGGACCAATGAGGAAGACAAGGATTTCGTAGAGCTTTGGCCACTTCTTAAAGAGATTCTTAATGGCGTTATCCACGTCAGACGCAGCGGCATCGTCGTGCATGGTGGTGGTTTCGTGTGAGCGTGTGTCGAGCACTCCAGATTGCACGCGAGATTGGAACTCGGGCTTGAGGACAGACTTGAGCCGCTCGACATGTGAGGCATCACCCATGGGAACGCACGCGATAGGGTTTGGTGTCCTGTGACTGGAAGTACGTACGCATGGTCATTTCGCCAAGAATGCCCATGAGTGCACACTGCACTCCAACAATCACAAACAAAGCTGCGAGAACCGGGAGTGGTGTTTCGATGAGCGTTGGCCCGCCAACTTCGCGCACGACAATCGCGGCAATGAGCGTGAGGAAGCCGAGAAGGATGGAGAGCAAACCAATACCACCGAAGAACTGCATGGGGCGTGTGAACGACTTAAGGGTGAATGCGAGCATGAACATGTCGAGGAATACTCTCCAAATACGACCAAAGCCGTACTTCGATTTGCCGCGCATACGTGGACGGTGCGTGACGGGAATCTCACAGACACGAGCTCCATATTGAGCGGCATACGCAGGCAGGAACCTGTGCATATCTCCATAGAGATGCAGGTGCTCCACAGCAGAGCGCCTGTAGGCCTTGAGTGTGCAGCCGTAGTCGTGAATGTCCTGACCGGAGACACGACGGAGCATCCCGTTTGCGAACTTGGAAAAGAATGAACGTACAAAAGGATCTTTGCGCTGCTTCCTCCACCCCGAGACGATGTCGTAACCCTCGTCGAGTTTGGTAAGAAGTTTGGGAATGTCATGGGGATCGTTCTGGCCATCGGCATCCATCGGGATGATCACGTCACCGGTGGCATGATCCATGCCTGCAGCAATCGCTGCGGTCTGACCAAAGTTACGAGCAAGGACCACCACCTTAAGGAAGGAGTACTTGGAAGCGAGTGACTGGAGTTCCTGCGTGGTGCCATCGGTACTGCCATCATCCACAGCAATCACCTCGGCTCCACTGAATTGCGTGAGTACTTCTGCGAGCTCAGCCAAAAGCGGCGCAATGTTCTCGCGCTCGTCTTTCACCGGCAAAATAACCGAAAGCTTCATTGCCGATACTCTACGCTAGAGCCGCTCGTTGAGGAACTCCACAATGCGCATTCCGGCCTTTCCATCCCAAAATTCAGGAGTCGTGATTTCGGCTTTATGCTGCGGATTCTTTGCAAACTCCAAGACCATAGCTCTGTCCGTTGGTTCCTCGGGATCAACCAAAGTATTGCTCCCTGCTTCAATAGTCGAAGGGCGCTCCGTGTTACGACGCAGAGTGAAACATCTCTTCTTAAAGAGGACTGCTTCTTCCTGAATTCCACCAGAATCGGTGAGGATGCATGCAGAGTTCTGCACCATGCGCAGGAAGGAGAGATAGGGCTGAGCATCGAGGAGTGTGATGTGACTGGAGACCAAACGACGAAGATCGAAGGCATCGAGGTTGTGTGCGAGACGGTGATGTACCGGGAGAACGAGCGGCAGGTGTAGCGCGACTTCGTTGAGGAACTCGATGACGCCTCTCAGTGTGCCCGCGTCATCCACGTTACTGGGACGGTGCAGCGTGACGACGCCAAATGTACTTGGGAGATTCTTTGGAAGTTCTGCTTTGTGGATAGACGGCGTCATGCGGATCAGCGTGTCGATCATCGTGTTGCCCACGAGATAAGGCTCGCCACTGATCCCCTCCTCTTTTAGATGGTCGATGCCGGATTTCTCTGTGCAGAAGAGAAAGTGTGCCATCTCATCAATCGCGATGCGGTTATGCTCCTCGGGCATGTCCATGTCGCCGGAACGAAGACCTGCCTCGACGTGTGCCAGCGTGATGCCAATTTGATTGGCCGCCTGGGCGGCTCCTAATGCTCCGTTTACGTCTCCGTAGACCAAGACGCAATCCGGCTTTTCTTTCTCAAGCACTGGAATGAGAGCCTCTTTGGTGCGGTCAATCACTTCCATACGATCTCCTCCATGGATGCCCAAGTTATGTGCTGGCTGCGTGATATCCAATTCTTTGAAGAAGACATCAGAAAGTAAGGGATCGTAGTGCTGCCCCGTGTGCACGATCACGTGTTCAATACCTCCGTGTTCCTTCACCGCGTGATCGACAGCAGCAAGCTTCACAAAGTTCGGTCGTGCCGATGCAACGGAGAGGAGCTTCATGAGTGGATGGTATCGTCCGCGGCTACTGCAGCGGCAGCAGTTAAAATACGTGCCATACGCTTATCCCAGGTGTAGTGCTGCACGTGTTTGTGGGCGGCGGCTGCACGTTCCTTGGCTTCTTCTGGATGATCCAATACATCGCTGATGGCACGAGCGAGATCCGCAGCATCTCCTGGCGTGCAGAAGAAGGCGGTTGATTCATCTAAGACATCGCGGATAGGAGGAAGATCGGCAGTGACGATAGGACGGTTGGCCGCCATGTATTCGAAGAGCTTCAGCGGAGATGTGTCGCGAACGTAAAAAGGATGATCCGACTTGGGTGCTGGGTAGACGAGGATCTCACACTCTGCGAGGAAGTGCGGAACCTTCTCATGAGGAAGGAATCCTGCGTAGTGCACACCTGGACCTTGGACTTGCTGCATCAATTCTTTGTTAGGCGTTTCTGGGCCTGCAATCGCCACGTGCACTTTGCGCCCTGCGGCATGGAGTAAGTGGAATGCGCCAATGAGCTCTGGGATGCCTTTCGAAAGACCCATGGACTGCAACTGTCCTGCGTAGCCAATTCTCCCCTCTTGGGCATGAGCTGTTGAATGGTGTGCAAGACTCACGCCATCGGATTCCACGATGATCGGAGCAGTAACTCCCCATCCCTCAAGTTCGTTCTTCATGGGAGTCGTGAGACACACGATGAGTGTGCAGCGATTACAAAACGAGATGAACGTGCCGCGCCTGTGATTGGGCAATGTGTGGAGTTCGAGAACCACCTTCTTCTTTGTATGGAGGAGAGCAGGAAGAAGTGCATGCGTGCGCGTGTAAAAGAGATCGAAGTTCTGGAGTCTCGACGAAAGCGCTCCTTGGAAGAGTAAGTTCAAGATCGGCAATTGGAGAATCTTTGGAATCCACCACTGATCAATAGGATCAAACGAACCGAGATGTTCGAGCTTCACCTTGCGATCTGCGTTGTGGAATTCCCAGTAGTCTTTGGTGATCGGGTTCTTTCGAAACGGCGCGAAGATCGTGACGTCATGACCAAGGCCTGCGAGAGCATCGCAAACACGAGCGACCTGGTGGCCGTGTGCGCGTTCACTGGGGAGCCGAACATTGGTGCAGTACGCAATCCGCATCTGTATGCCCAAAGGATACCTTAGGCGTGCGCTTTCGCAGTGCTCTCTATAGCTGTTTTTACGATGGTTTTTACAGCATCCTCGCTAAAGAGGGTCTTGGCCTTTGCCCTGGCTGCATCGGCCATGGCTTGGCGTTTGGTGGCATCCAGAAGCAAACGGAGACCATCGATGTAGTCCTGCGGAGTGTCACATAGGAGAAGTTCGGTGCCACTCACAAACGGATACCCGCCGGTCTTGGTCGTGAGAAGAGGCAATCCCCTACACAGAGGCTCAAAGACTTTTTGCTGCATGCCTGTGCCCGAAATCCACGGACACACCGCAACATCCATCGTCTGCAAAAACGCACCGAGGTCTTCGATGAATCCGGTTGAACGCACATCGTCAGCTACGTACTTAGCATACGCATCAGGAAACTTTTTACCGGTGAGATGGAAACGGAATTTCCCGGGGAGCTGCTGACGTACGAGCGGAATAATCTTCGTGAGCAAGAGCTCTGCGGCATCGCGGTTATGCCCCATGTTGTAATTGGAGCTGAGAAACACAACATCCAACACTTCTTTTTGCTCGTGGTGCTTCTCGGCAAAACAACGCGAGAGTCCGCGCAGCGGCAACACGCCTGTGCGCCTGGCGCCCAGCCCTACATAGAACTTCTCTTCGTCAGGAGTGATAGCAAGAATGAGATCACTTTCGCGTGCGGCAATACGCTCGCCGGGGAATTTGGGGATCGCCTTGATGCGAGAAATCAGTGAGCCTCCGTGTTCGTCCATACAGTTCTGCGGCTCATTGAGCGAAGACTTCACAATCATGGGGATGTTGTATTTCTTGAGGAGCCGCAACACCGGCCAGTGCGTGGAGTACTCCATCCAAATCACATCGGGCTTAAAACTCTCGACGTGTTTCACCACAACATCTTCATATACGGGATCGGTGTATTCCAACGCAGCACCATCGATGAGTGCGGGGTTTGCGAGAATCGCTGGGAGTTTTTTAATCAGGAGGGACACCGGACTACACGGATGCTCTACGAGCGTGAGCGGAATCTTTGCATCGGCAAACGCTGCTTTGATCTCATCCTGTTTTTGAAAGTGATGGATCTTGGCAATCACATCGATCTCGTAGCCCAGCTCCTGCATATGCCTAAACCCGTTAAAGCGGTCTTGCTGACACGCTCCTGTCATTGGATACGGAACCCACGGTGTGAGAATAAGCACGCGCATTGATGCACTCACTTTACACGAGATTTCTAGGCATGTGCCGTTCCCGTGAGGGAAGTTGGCACCTTTTGCATAGGCAATCCTGCAGGCTTACTAAGGATGTACTGCTGTGGCTCCCCTACTTTCTTCGCGATGTAGGTGATCTGATACGTGAGGAAAGGCAGACGCACGAGGTGGAACGTCCACTTGAGGATGATGAGCGAGAAGAAGTTGCCAAGCTCGGTCACGAGTTCAAAGCCCGTGCGCTCGAGGATGTTGCGCATGTTGATGCGCGTGAACGTGGTGAAGTGGCCCTCTTGGCGCGCCTTCATCCATTTGTGCTTCACAAGCAGGTTCTGCATGAACTCCCAGTAGTAGTACGGGTTTGGAGTGCTCACAATCAGCATGCCGCCCGGCTTGAGCACGCGGTTACTTTCGCAGAGCATCATCATGGGGTTGGCCACGTGTTCAATCACATCTCCGGCAATCACACTATCGAAGAATCCATCAGGATACGGAATGCCCGAGGTATTGAGGTCCACCACCTTTGTTTCGACGTAGTTCGGTGGCAACACAGGAGGTGCCGGGACGATATCGATACCGTAGAGGTTCTTGGTGGTCTTATTGGGAAACTCGGCATAACCAATGTCGAGCGTCTTTCCGCTCGTGTACTTGTCCTGTGCAATGTGTTTACGGTGGGGCATGTGCGGATGGTAGCGAAAAAAAGACCGCGCACCAGTAGCGTTGGGCGTGCTAGCATTGCGCCATGCGTAACGTTCGTATTGCCGTCGTCGGTTTAGGGTACTGGGGCCCACATTGGCTCCGTAACTTTTCTATCACAGAAGGGTGTGAGCTTGCGTATGGCTGTGACCTTTCAGAAAAGAACGTCCATAAGTACGCAAAGATGTACCCAAGCACCAAGTTCACGACGGACTTTAAAGAAGTACTCAAGGATAAAACTGTGGATGCTGTGGCGATTGCCACACCTACGACCGCTCACTTCCCTCTCGCGAAGGCAGCACTGATGGCTGGCAAGCACGTGCTTGTCGAAAAGCCGATGACATCAACAAGTAAGGAGGCTCAAACACTCGTTGCACTCGCAAAGAAGCATAAGAAGTGTCTGCTCGTGGACCACACGTTCGCCTACACGCAGGCAGTGGAGAAAGTCCGTGAGTACGTAAAGCGCGGCAAGCTGGGCAAGCTCCTGTACTTCGATTCCTCACGCTTGAACTTGGGACTGATCCAGAAGGATGCGAATGTGTTTTACGATCTCGCCATTCACGACCTCACGATCCTCAATACGATTGCCGATCTCAGCACCCTTACGGAGATCTATGCTTGCGGCAGCGCCTTCTACGGCAAGCAGACCGAGATTGGTCACCTGCATCTTAAATTCAAATCCGGACTGCACGCACACATTCACGTGAGCTGGCTTTCGCCGGTAAAGATGCGCTCGACACTTGTGGGAGGATCCAAAGCGATGATTGAGTACGATGATATTCAGCCATCGGAGAAGATTCGTTTTTACGACAAGGGAGTGGAGCACGACACCACCAAGCCCGATCCGTTTTACCCAAAGTACCGCAGTGGCGATGTCACCATCCCCGCTCTCGCTCTCAAAGAAGCTCTGCACACGCAGGCTGCGCACTTCGTGAGTTGCATCCGTGGTAAGGCAAAGCCGCTCGTCTCTGGTGAAGATGGTGAGCGCATGATTAAAGTGCTGGAGCTCGCAAATAAGTCACTCAAGCTCAATAAGCCGATTACGCTGAAGGGGCTTTAATCTTTCCTGCCGTCAGAGGATGTGCCAGGAGCGCTCCGGTGAATGCTCTGTAGAGACGCCAGTGGTAACGCACGAAGCGCCATTCGTGTTCGAAGGGTACCGAATCTGGGTTGCCGTAGAACGGGAGTCTCTTGAGGATTTTGAACATGATCGACAGCATGATCAGAGGCTCACGTACGAAGATCCAACGGAAGTAGAGGGGCCAGGCATAGCCGCGCTCCCAAATCTTTTGCACTTCGAGATTGATGTAGCGGTCATCTTTACTGCGCAGTTCTTTTGCTGATGGCAGTGGCACGCGTAGCGGACTCTTGGCGATGACTTCTTTGAATGAGCTGTCGTACTGATATTTTTCGTGCACGGCTTTACCTGCTACAAGTGTGGCGCCGCTTTTGCGGTGGTGCACACGTGGAGAAATCTCTGGGCAGAGCATGCCGTGCGTGCGCATGCGACCGTCGATGACGGGGTAACGAGAAAACTTGATGATCGTTTTTGGTTCTGCGGTTTTGAGGATCTCTCCTACTTCTTCTACAAGCTCAGGTGTCATCTCTTCATCGGCATCGACGTACATCACCCAGTCGTACGCAGCATCGGCACGCTGCTTCAGACGGATGTCGGTGAAGTTCGACACGCGAATACTCTTCTGCGGATTCCCCGGATACTGCATGAGCACTTTGGCACCCATGCTCGTCGCAATCTCGGCCGTGTTATCTTCGCTATTCGCATCGTGCACGAGGATCTCGGCAAAGGGTACTAGTGGCTCCAGACACTTTTTGATGGTGTCGGCGGAGTTACGCGTGAGCACGAGAGCAGAGCACGGGATCGATCCCTTGGGGAGAGACATGCGCCGAGTATAGGGCATCACCCAAGCTGGATGCTCCAGCTTTGGCGTGTAATAGGACGGGCTCCGAATCCTTCTTTAAAGAAGAGCAGGCCTGGATTTAATACCTTGCCGCCATCTTCGGTCGAAACGCCGAGATGGAGTGTGTTGCGCTTTTCTGCCGTGCAGACTTTCAGAAGGTCTGCCACGAGCACATGCATGGGGTGCAAATTCTGAGCGTTGTAATCCTGACCCATGTAGAGCGTGTAGAGCGCATGAGGAGCGGCGGAGATGACGACAATACCTGCGACCATTCTGCCGTCGAGGAATGCTGCGCGTAGACGCACCTGCTTAGGGCACAACTGATGGAGGCGTGTGATCTCTTCGATGGTGTGCGTGGGCTTGGCTGAGTGACGAGCAGCAAGTGTTTGCTCGAGCAGGACCCAAAACTGATCAAAGTGATCACTCCAATCGGTCGTGACATTCCCCCGCTCCCCTTGTCGCACCATGTTGCGGCACTTGCCGTTGAGGATCTCCAAGTGATCTGTGGTATCAGGTGGAATCGTGACTGCACTATCAAACTCCAAGCGATCGAGCGTGGCACCTTTTTGGTAGAGCCAATACTCCTGATCATCCGCTGCTTCGAAACAAAGACTCGCAGGAGTGATGCGCAAGAAGTCGATGCCTGCATATCCCTGTTCTTTTGCGTAGTTGATAACAGCGTCGAGCAGTTCGCCAGTGGTCTCGCCTCCTTCTTTAAGACTGAGCACGATGCCGCCGTACGAAGCTCCAGGATGAGCTACGAGCCAAGGCTTGCCGTCTTTCTCGCGTTTCGCAGCTGGGAACACAGCGACAATCTTTTCTCCGTCTTGCAGAAAGAATGATGCGTCTACGAAACGATCCGCAGGGTGATACGCCAGGAAGGCCCTGGTATGGAAGAACGTTCCATTGCGCGATCCCTCTACAAAACTATCCCACTCTTGTGCACGTGCCTGTGTAAAAGGGACAACAGTGATCATGGTTTCTTGAGCTGCATGAGTATACGGCCTTTTTCTCCGGGAGTTGGTGATGTTGTGAATCCGTGTTTTTCATACACACGAACAGCAGCGGTGTTATGTGGGAGTACCTCAAGATGCACATGTTCGAGTTGCATGTCGTTAAAGGCGTACTTAAGGAGCAGGCCCACGGCTTCCGTACCAAGGCCTTTGCCGCGTGCATCGGGGTTCCCGATGGTGATGCGCAGTTGGGCGGAATGATCTGCGTGATTGATGGACACAAATCCTGCATTTCCAATGAGCGTGCCATTGGGAACGGTCACAAGCGAGAACATCAGACGATCAGGTTCTTGCACGCGTGCGAACCACCTCAGCTGGTCTTCCATGGTGGGGATACTTTGGTCATCAATAAGAGAGCGAAGTTCCTCACTTTCCGAGATCCACTTTTGGAAAAACGGCTGGTCCTCAGCGGTCATACGAACCAGGGCTACGGAGCTGCCGGCGAGGACTGTTTCGCGATTCATCCGGTCTATTGTCCATTCGCCTTTGTGAATTATCAATGCGGACGTATGCTCCGATTCGTGCGCGTCCCCTTCCTCGATTTACAGGCCCAATACCGCTCTATTAAGCCAGAAGTTGATGCGGCTATTCATAACGTGCTCGATACCTCGACCTACATTTTGGGTCCTTCGGTAGAGGCTTTTGAGAAGGACTTTGCGGCGTACTGCGGCGTGGAACATTGCGTCGCCATGAACTCTGGTACAGCTGCCATCGCTCTTCTCTTACAGGCACATGGCATTGGACCGGGAGACGAAGTGATCACGGTCGCAAATTCGTTCTTCGCATCAGCAGAAGCGGTTGCCGAAATTGGCGCAACTCCTGTCCTTGTGGATTGTGATGAACGTTCTGCACTGATTGATCCTGCAAAAATTGGCGCAGCCATTACTCCAAAGACCCGCGCCATTCTCCCTGTGCACTTGTACGGTCAGGTCGCTCCTATGGACGAGATTCTCGCGATCGCAAAGACGAGGAATTTGCTTGTGTTCGAAGATGCCGCTCAGTCACAAGGTGCTATGTACAAAGGGAAGCGCGCAGGTGGCTTGGCACACGGTGCAGCCACGAGCTTTTACCCAGGCAAGAACCTTGGTGCCTACGGCGAAGGTGGAGCAGTGATGACGAACGATGCCGAGATCGCAAAGAAGCTCAAGATGCTCCGCGAACACGGCATGCCAAAGAAGTATCACCATGAAATGTACGGCTGGAACGAGCGCATGGACGGTATCCAGGGTGCTGTGCTGGGTGTGAAGCTCAAGTACTTGGATGGTTGGAATGCTCTGCGTCAGAAGCACGCAGCCTTTTATAAGAAGTTACTTGAGGGTAGCGGCATCACGTATATCGAGGATCGTCCAGAGAGCCCCAGCATCAATCACCTCTTTGTGGTGCGCGTGAAGAATCGTGAGCAGGTACAGGCAAAGCTCACCGAAGCCGAGATTGCTACGGGTATCCACTACCCTATCCCGATGCACCTTCTCCCAGCCTGCAGGCCTTTGGGATACGCAAAAGGAACGTTCCCGGTTACCGAGAAACTTGCAGAAGAAATCTTGTCGCTCCCCATGTTCCCAGAGCTCACGGAGGAACAGATGACCTTTGTGATTGATCGGCTGAAGGACGCAGTCAAAAACTAATAGACTGGGTGGCTCCCGCGCGCCACGGGGGGTGAAGGGGTAGGCCCTGCGCTTTTGCGCGTTGTCGACGAGACGAGCCGAAGCCTTGGAGGCTCGGCGAGGAGACACAGGGCCGTGCGGGAGGGTTTGGCGCGCGGTGATGTTTCTTTGGTTACTTTCTTTGTATGGCAGACAAAGAAAGTGACAACCTAGTTCCCTGCCCTGATATATCCATCCATGACTTCCACAATATGTGTGAGGCTGTGGCGCTTTTCCACAATCTGATCCATGTCGTCAGCACTCAGTGGTGCCTGCTTGATGGCCTCTTGAACGAACGTGGCGATGGCTTCTGGCGTATCGGCAGGTGGTGCAGCCGGGATTCCAATCGCTGCGGCATTGCGTGCCGTCGTCACAGGATAACAACCACAGGTCATGGCCTCGAGCATAGTTTTGTCGATCGTCTCACTCGCCATATTGAGGATGAGCGTGTGATGCGTGTAAATCTCGGGAAGATCTTTAATGGGTGCGGATCCTAGGAAGCGCACGCGCTCGGTAAGACCTAGCTTGATCACCAGAGCTTTGAGTTCAGCTGCGTAGTCCGGCTCTACTTCTTGCCCATAGATATCAAGCGTGAAGAAGGTTGGGAGATGTGTAAGTGCAGAGATACAAAGTTCTGCGCGCTTGCTGCGTGCCAAGCGATGCACGATCAAAAGCTTATGAGGTTCAGTGGTGTGATTCTCGCGCTTAGGCCAGAACGTGCGATCAATGCCATGGCCCGTGACGATCTTCTTATAGCTTTGATCGTACTGCGGCAGGCTTTGTGGAGTCGCACAGAAGAGGCGTTTGCCGTAGATACCAAGGAGCAACAGCCCGAGCTGCATTTGATAGTGCGTGTACCACAAGTACGTTGGCGTGTTTCGGATGAACCACAGTGGCGCGCCAAAGAGGCCCCATACGGGAGCCATGTGCACAAACACACGATCGCTCTTGTGGTTCCAAATATGACGCCAGAAATTAAGGAGATGCTTAACCTTACCCTTAGTGCTTTCTTTACCCATCGAGAGCACTTTGAAGTTTGGCGTTACGTTCGGCAGTACTTCTTTCATCTTCTCTGGCTGCCATTCTAAGCACAGAACAGTTACGTCGTACCCGCGTGCCGCAAACGCATTGGCCCAGAGGACACCAAAGGCATCCTGACCGTGCAGCTTTTGAGTGATGAAGAGAAGCTTCATTGTGCGAGTGATTGCAAGAAGTGAGCGTAGTCCTTCAAAAGTTTTTTGCCATCAAACTGCTCGAGAATCTTTGGTGCATTCTGCGCAATGTGCATACGCAATGATTCATCACGAAGGATTGTGCGCACTTTGGCAGCAATGTCTGCCGGTGCTCCGGAGGTGAAGAGTCCATTCTCATGATCTTCAATCACATCTGGCATCACACCCACGCGCGTAGCTACGAGTGGAAGACCAAGTGCCATCGCTTCGAGCGCAATGCGCGGACCACCCTCGCTCTTCGAGGGCATGACGCACACGTGTGCCTCGGTCATCGCAGACCAGAGATCCTGTGGCGTAGCCTGCCATCCGCGGAATTCCACTCGCGAGATGACACCCAAGTTTTTGGCTTCTGTAAGGTACTTTTCGCGATCCGGACCATCGCCAAGGATCAACAATGTTTGATCCGCCAAGAGGGCCATAGCCTTGAGCAGCTCACTCAGCCCTTTGTTAGGCGCGAGTCGTCCGGCAAACACGACGTCGTACTTTTTGGGGCGTGCCGAGATAGACGTGAGTGCTGTGTGATCCAAGTAGAAGGATGGCACGACCGTGATTTTCTTTTTCGAGATCCACCAACGTGCGAGCTTACTACCAACGGTTTTGTTAACGACACGAATCTTCTTCGCGCTCAGTGCTTCCAGTGGAAGCATGATGCGAGACCACACACGTGAAACCGCTTCGAGTGCGTTACCCGCCTTTGGCCAACCCACTATGTGGTGAATTTCGAGTGCATACGGAATACCTGTCCAACGCTTGAGCATCCATGCAGCACTGCCGTTATAGAACGGTGGAAACTCATGCACAGCCATCGCACCGTGATGATGCTCGCGAATGAGCGCGAGACCTGTACGAAAGGCCCACGAACGCTGGTACAGGAGCCCTTTGGGATTCGGATGGAAGTACACGTTGCTTGGGAGACTGACAGGCGTCCCCTTCTCCGAACGAGGGCAGATAACATCAATGCGTTCGAACTCTTTCGAAAGGCCTTCGAGAGTAGCCACAAAAGGTCCGCGTTTCCCTGCCAGGATCGACCGATCTCCGCTGAGCATGAGCAGATTCATTTGCGCTTAGGCGAACGACGACTCCTTGTTGAACTAAGTGTCGAAAAGAATGCGAGTGTTTCTTCGGCGACTTCGCTCCATGCACGGTGTGTCGTGACGAGCGATGCCGCGTGCTCGGCAATGGCCTGGTAGTTCTTTTCTGCTTCGATGATTGCACGCGTGATGTCTTCGACCGTCTTCAAAGGCTTGAGGATCATGCCCTGAGCCAGTTCTGCGCTAAGACCGGTTTCCTCGGTAAGGAGAACAGGCAAACCTGCAGCACGAGCTTCGAGCGCGGCATTAGGACTGATTTCTGTGAGGGATGGGATCACCAGGAGATCATGACTTGCGAAGATCTTCGTGCGCTCATCTGAGGTGACGGAGCCCATCATCTTCACGCGATTGGCGATACCGAGTTGAGAGATAAGTGCGAGGAGCCTCTGTTGTTCCGGACCTTCTCCCACAAGGGAGAGATGAACGTACGGGAGCTTGGCGACAGCATGCAGGAGGTTTGGCAGATTTTTGAATCGCACGAAGCGTCCCAGGAACAAGAGCTTAAACATCTCCTGCTTCTCGTGGAACACAGGTGAAGGACTAAGGGGCAAAGCATTTTCGATGACCACATGCTTCGGCATCCTCTTAAAGAGGAATTCCGAAAGGCGCTCCTGGAAGGTTGTAGAGAACACGATGCCATCGAATGCGCGGAGCACTTTGCCCATCACGGCACGCGTTCCTTTAAAGGTGATATAAAAGGACCTGAGTCCCTTGCGACCACCGCGATCGGTGTAGCGCTCCCACAGGAAGTCTCCGCCAAGGCGAAGTGCCGTAAGTGGCTTTTCGAGTCGCGCCATAAAGAGTGGCACACCTACACTCACGGATGAAAAACAGTAGATGAAGTCTGCTTCACTGCCGTGTTCCTTGAGAGCGGCAGCAAACCTGCGCCAACGTGTCACACCCGCCTGACCCTTCTTCACCTTCACGACTGTCCACGAATCTTTCTCAATAAGATCTTCTGGGCCATACGTGATGACGGTCACTTGTTCCCCACGGCTCGTCAGCTCCTCGGCGAGGGCTTTGACGTACGTCGCAGGACCACCAATGTCTGGTGGATAAATGCCAGTGGCAAGAACGATGTTCATGGCTTGTAGATGCGATTGTAGCTCAGGAGAGATTTCGCGAATACCACTCCACCGTCTTCGCAAGACCTTCTTCGAAGCTCACTTTCGGCTTCCATCCCCTCGCCCGCAATTCGGAGGAGTCGAGCGCATAGCGCCAGTCATGACCAGGACGATCCGTTACGTATGTGATGAGACTCTCGGGCTTACCAAGTACACCAAGGACGGTCTTTGCTACTTCGATGTTCTCCTTCTCTGCATTCGCAGAGACATGGAAGAACCGGTGACCAATCGCATCGTCATGCGTAAAAGCATCTGGCGTTTGCAGAATGATTTCGAGTGCGTCGCAGTGATCGGTCACAAAAAGCCAATCACGCTTGTTCTTCCCTCCTCCATAAATAGGAATGTTTTTGTCCGCGAGTGCAGAGCGAATGATCACGGGCAAGAATTTCTCTGATGCTTGGTGCGGGCCGTAGTTATTCGTGCAACGAGACACCGCAATCTTGAGTCCGTAGGTGCGAATGCCTGCAAGGATGATCATTTCGGCAGAAGCCTTGCTCGCTGCATACGGGGAACTTGGCATGTGGTGTGCATCAATCTTCTTTGGCTCTTCGTCGTCCGTGAGATCTCCGAGGACTTCGTCTGTAGAGATGTGCAACATGCGAAGGCTTGGGTGCTTGCGCATGACGTTCATCAAGCTGTGCACGCCAATGATGTTCGAGTGCAAGAAAGGCATCGGGTCATTGATGCTCCTATCTACGTGACTCTCGGCCGCGAAGTTCACGATGGTATCAATCTCATGTTTTTCGACGAGTTCATCCACGAGCTTCTGATCGGCAATGTCTCCTTCGACAAAGGTGATGGCCGACCATACGGATTCGAGGAATCTGCGGTCTGCGGCATACGTGAGTTTGTCGATAACCACGACCTTATCGTTTGGATGGGCTGCAACGTGCCTGAGGACGAAATGGGAGCCGATAAAGCCGGCTGCGCCGGTCACAAGGAGGTTCATCTGGGACAGCTTATATCGTTTGGCTTTTGCGTAATAGGGCCTAGAAACGCATTCTGAAAAGCTCTAGAATCTCGCGTATGAAAGGCGTCCTTATTTGCGGCGGCAGTGGCACCAGGCTTAGGCCCCTCACGGAGATCACGAACAAGAGTCTCCTCCCGGTCTACGACAAACCACTCATTCTCTACCCTCTCCAAGTTCTCTTGGATGCGGGCATCACGCAGATTGTGATTATTTCGGGTAACGATCACGTCGACCAGATGGCGAGCTTCCTTGGAAGTGGAGCAAAGTTTGGTTGTGAGTTCAGCTACCGCGTGCAGGACGAAGCCAAAGGCATTGCTCAGGCTCTCGGCCTCGCAGAAAGTTTTGTAGACGGTGATGATGTGTGTGCGATCCTTGGTGACAACGTCTACTTCGATGATCTCTCGACGTCCATCAAGAACTTTAAAGGTGGTGCGCACCTCTTTGTAAAAGACGTGCATGATCCGGAGCGCTTTGGTGTCGCAACAATGGAAGGCAGGCACGTCACATCCATCGAAGAAAAACCAAAGATGCCAAAGACCTCCATGGCTGTCACAGGTTGCTACGTCTACGACCGTCACTGCTTCGAGATCATCCATAACCTCAAGCCATCCGCACGTGGTGAATTGGAAATCACCGATGTCAGTAACGCCTATGTAGCCCAAGGAATGGCCACAGCGACGATTTTGACGGATGAATGGGT
>CAYRXE010000001.1:51301-82710 GCA_964428205.1 uncultured Candidatus Peribacteria bacterium
TCCCAGTCGTACCGAAGCACGTTCTCTTTTGCTGCGTTCGTTAAGTGATCACGAAGTGGCGCATCAGTAAGGAGACGGAAGAGGGACTCTGCGGCAGCGCTGATGTCGTTTGGGGGAACCAAGAGTCCTGTTTTTCCATCATGCACGATATCGGGAATACCACCTGTATTCGTGGCCAAAACGGCACATCCAGAGGCCTGAGCTTCGAGGAACACGTTACCCAGTGCTTCGCTACGCGAGAGCCCTGCAAAGATTTCTGCTTCGGAGAATTCGCGGTGTAAGCGTCCGTCTGTCAGACGACCAAGGAACTCTGTGCGATCGTGCACATCAAGTTCTTTTGCAAGTGCGCGCATAGGTTCTGCCTGTGAGCCATCCCCTACCAAGTGAATGTGTGCGTTTGCAGGGAAGTCCGGATCTTTCGCAGCTTCTGCAAATGCACGGAGCAACGTGTCGATGCCTTTCATAGGTTCCATGCGACCAACGAACAGGATGCGTCCGGATTCTTTGGCAAATTGCTCGCGCGAAGACTGGAGTTCATCGAGTGAGATGCCATTGGGAATGCGGATGACATCGCTGCGACCAAAGCGAGCAGCACGTCGCACGAGCACAGAGCTGATGGCCGTGATTACATGCGCCGTCCAGTGCATGGGTGCGAGCAGCAGTGATGTGTTGGTGCTCTGGAGTGTGAGGATGCGCTTACTCTTGGGCGCCCAAATGGCGCAGAAGGCCAATGCCAAACCCGCAAAGGATTCGAGGATTGCATGCGTAATTCGTGGCTTAAGCCTGCGAACGGCAAAAGGGGCGAGGAATGGGAAGAGCCAGGGATCGAGCTTGGTACCAAATCCAAGGCGCATCACGTTGATACCACGGACAATATCGTTTTTAGGAAGCTTGCTCGAAATGCGACTCGTGACGATGACGATTTCGAATTCATTCTGCAAACGTGCAGCTACTTCTTCTGCACAAGCTTCTGCACCACTGCGATAGGGTGTGAAGAACGCCGAGAGTATGACAACGCGGCTTCTCATCGTGTGTCCCATCACACTAACCTGAAGTGACTCACTCTTCAAATAAACTCTTGTACTTCTCTCCCACCACTGTCCAACTGAATTCCTTCTCGATTCTCTCTCGTGCAGCCTTACCAAGAGCGGCACGCTTGCTCGAATCATCGATGAGCCTGCGCACGTGCGACTGCAGTGCCTCTCTATCGCCTACGGGGAACAAGAATCCCGAGACTCCGTTCTGGAGGAGGTACCTATTACCACCCACTTCGCTCGCAACACATGCGCACGATGCAGACATGGCTTCCATGATGGCATTGCTGAGTCCTTCGCTGTGGCTCGGCATCACGAAGATGTCTGTTTTTGCCAATACCACGGGAATATCGTTGCGCAGGCCCGGGAAGGAAACTTCGCGTTCGTACTGCTGTACGAGCTTGTTTCCTGCTTCGTAATGGCCCACAACCTGGATGGTGATGCCCGGATACTGCTGTTTGAGGGGTGTAACGGCAGCGAGGAAATCATCGACACCTTTGATGGATTCCAAGCGTCCAATATAAGAAATAGTGACACCATCCTTGGTACTTGGTACTTGATCCTTGGCACTTTCGTATGGTGTGGGATCGATGCCCGTGGGAATCACGCGAGACTTTTTGGAAATACCAAGACGCTTGAGGAGCGTCGCTGGCTGGGGATGGAAGAACACAACACGTGATGCGCACAAAAGGATGAGCCAGCCGAGTGTCCATGCGTACATGGCAGCAGCGACGCGCGGGATGACCCCACGTGGCCACCATGTCATACCCACAAGTGCATCGGTGATGAGCGTGACTTTCGTACCACGGAGCCTGAGCGAAAGAAGCGAGAGAGATGACCAGAAGAGCACTTTGTTGATGACGATGGTATCTGGCTTCTCTGTTTCGATGATGGAACGCACGAGTGTTGAGAATCCAAAGGCGATGCCGTAGTTCCAAGGATCTGGCAAGAAAACGTCCTTCTTACGATAAATCGTGAGGGTAGGACTGACGTGTTCTACAGATGTGTCGGCCCCCATGCACACAACAACAACGCGGTAGCCGAGACGCTGCCACAGCTCTGCAAGTTTGACCGAACTCACCATCCAGCGGTGCGCCTCTTTCCAGTAGGGACTAATGAGGAGAATTGTTTTCATCTGAATGAAGAATTGAAAATGTAAAATTGAAAATGAAAAAAGGAATGCTCAATTTTCAATTCTCAATTTTCAATTTCTGATCACTATCCAGTCCTGCTTCTCTCAAACCCAGTGTTCTGACAATTTTCGTGTGACGCTGCTCCAACTCTTCCAAACGAATGATGAGGTAGAACATCATGAAGAAGAGAATACCAATGAAGGTCACGACTGCGGCGTTCTCTGCTTTTGCGATTCCGGTAATGGCCGAAAGATATGTAAGTACAGAGGGATACAACGCAATGTACGCCACAGCTCCCCAGAAGACCGTCCAGAGGACAGCTTCGATGAGTGTCTTCTTTTTTCGAAAGACAAGATTCCACGCGTACAAGATTGCGACGGATGACACGAGTGGAGCGATGAGTTGATACGCGGTCAGTTTCATAGGCATATGGTAGGACTTGCTATATTACTTGTATATAGGGCAAATGATGAATGATGAGAGATGAATGATGAAAAAACGCTTTTATACGCTTACGATTCATCCTTCATCATTCATCTTTTCTCAAGAGAATCACCGTAAAAAAGACCTCAAGAGAATCTTCAATGCCGTTTGCACTCCCCTAGCAAAGGACTGCCCCTTGGCCATGGTGTACTCGGAATACGTCACCTTGGTGGGAACCTCGGCAATGCGCCACCGACGGATAACCGCCTCGCGAACAATCTCGGTACAGAACTCGAAGCCACTCATCTTCAGATCAATCTCGGCGAGTGCCTTGGGACCAAACACTTTAAATCCGCACTGACTGTCATCGACCCACTTCCCTGCCGACAGGAGGGTGAGCACGTTGCCAATGGAGTTAAAGACTCTGCGTACAGAGGGGATGTGATTGCGACGACCAAAGCGATTGCCAAACACCACATCGGCACGATCCTCAAGTACCGGCTTGAGCATGGCCGGGATATCGGCGGGATCATGCTGACCATCGGCATCGAGCGTCACGACGATATCGGCGTCCAGTCTGCGAGCGGCTTCGATACCCGTCATGGTGGCAGCACCCGCTCCACAGTTTTCTGGATGACGAACCACAATGGCACCTGCGGCGCGCGACACATCGGACGTGTTGTCGTCCGATGCATCGTCTACCACGACCACTTTGGTGGAAAACTTGAGTGCGTCTTTGATGACCGCAGGGACACGGCTCGCCTCACGAAAGGCAGGAATGACCGTAACGATATGAGGCGACGATTGATTCATTACTGAGTCGGCGGAAGCAGGATGAACGCAATACCGGCGTTCACATCATTCACCAGCACCTGGGTGCCAAGACCCGGGGTATTGAGGAAGTTCACGAATGCTTCGACCTTCTTGTGCAAAGAGCCATTGGGATCGCGCTCGATGGTTGCCGTATTCGTATCGAAGATGACGCTGTTGAATCCAAGAGCGATCAAACGCTTCATGGTCAGCTGCGGATCACGCTCGGCAAAGAGACAGTTAAAGCTATCGAGTTGATGATCTGCGACACCAAGGATCTCGAGGTTCTTTGGCACGAAGTACGGGATGAACGTACCGACGCGATACACGTACGGCTGCTTGGTGAGTACATTGTGACGCTGCACGGCAATCGCCGAGATGTCTCCGTAGTACGGGATTGTGCGCATCTCCAACGCATGACCATCGATCTTACCCAGAGGGTATTCGAGGAGATTCTGCTGCATCTCAAACTGCCACAGGCGCATGCCGTAGGCGGTGAGGATGGAAAGCGTGAGGACCACTCCGGTGGCAATGCGCGTTGCGCGATCAGGCGCGTGCACAAAGAGTGCCTCGAGTACGAGCGTGAGACCGAGGAACATACCAACGCCGTACCAAGGAATACCGTTTGCGAGGAAGGCCCACTCCACAATGATGAAGAGTGTTGCGCCCCACAGGTACCTAAGCCACTTGCCTTCTGGCTTCCAGAAGAACGGCAAGAGAAGGAGCAATGGGAACAGCAAGAGCGCCGGAATGGTGGTGACGTAGTAACCACCCGTATCGACGTTCATCACCTGCCTCCAAGGAAGGAGCAGGTAGTGGCCAATGCCCGATGCATCGCCCCAGTAACGATCCAACTCTTCTTTTACGCTCGTACTCTTGCAAGCGGGATTGCTGTTATCCATCTGCAATTCCGGCGGCAGGAACTTGATGTTCGGTGGAGCCGGATGAGCTGGATCTGGAGGTGTGAGCGGGAAGGATGGAGAAATTTTGTCGGGATAGTTGAGCAGCAACGACGGAATCACTCTTCCATGGCTGATGTTGTTGTACATGATCCACGGGCTGCATGTGAGCAAGAACGCTCCAAAGAACACCACGACGCTGATGAGCGTATGCATCGCACGTGTGCGACCCGATTTGGAAACGGCATACGCAATGGCTGCTGCCGTGATACCAAAGATGATCAATCCGAAGACGGTGTACGAGAGAGAGGTGGTCGTTCCCCACAGACGTTCCGTGATGCGCTGCAAGTTAATGGAGCCCATGATGGTAAGGAATCCCACGCCGGCACCCACGCCAATTGCTCCGCCGTACCAATGAGCAAGTCCCACGCCAAGGAGGACGATGAGCATGCTCAAGATGACCATGACCGATGTGACTTTGATACCAAAACCAATACCGGCAAAGATGCCCGCGAGAACGAGCATGCGAATATGCGAGCGCTTCCAGATGGGCAGAGTGGGATCTTCGCCTTCTTCACCTTTAAAGCAGGCGAGGAACACTGCGAACATCGTCATCGCCGAGAAGAAGAACACCGCGTTGTCGATCTTCATGTCGGCAAACGAGAAGTGTCCAATCAGCGGCAAGGTGTAAAAGAGGAGCCCAGCCAAGAGTCCCCTCTTTGGGCCCAAGAACGTGCGTCCAAACAAAATCACGGCAAGCAGCGCGAGTAATCCCTGAGACCAGTTGATGAGCATGGCTGCCGTCGCACCAAAATACGAGGTGTATCCAAACAGCAAGAAACCAAGAGATGTGAGGTACTCCCACTGGAACGTGGCCATGCTGGGGATGATGTGTCCGTAACTCACAAGCAACCTCGGACGGTTGATGTAACTACCTAGGTCATCCCAGCCAATCGGGAAGGGACGCACCACGACGAGGAAGTTAATGGTGAGATACGAAATAATGAGGAATGTGAGGAAGATCACCGGGCTATACAGGCGGAACTCCACTTCCCATTCGTGGAAGAGGAAAACCTTTAGCCAATCCCATGCGGCCTTATAGCAAAGAACAGAGACGGCAATGATCAATGCCCAACCCACGTTGGGGCTGTATGCGCCAATGGCAGCGAGCAACCAGAGCACGGCAATCCACGCACCGACACCCACTCCTGTGCTGAGCATTCCCTCGGTAAAGAGAGAAGGTAGACGCAGCCTGAAGAACCCGACAATGGTTTGACCGGCAATGAGCATGAGGAACAAGAACACCGCCACCACGAGCACCTGCGAGACCACGCGCTCAAAGAAGAACTGCTGCATACAAATGCCGCTCATGTCGTACAGGCCGGCACCACCCGCTGCCTCCCCTACTTGGTTCAAACATCCTTTGGATTGGAGAGCGAGGAAGTTATCGCGCAGAGCCTGGAGCGTGCCATCGGTTACTCCCTGATACACCGCAGCAGTTGGTTCGACGATGCGCTTCATGGGGAAGCCGTCGATGGTGCGCGCACCAAAGACCGTGAACAGTACCCAGAGGGATACCATGAAGAACGCAGCGAAGTACCACGGCTTCAGCTTCATGCGCACGAGCGTGCTGCCGTTACGCATGTACTGGTAACCCGCAAACGCGATGTACGCGATTGCACAGATAATGCCGTACCACAGAAAGGGATTCAGGCGTGTGAAGAGGAACGACAGGAATGGGAGGAACGCGTGCAATCCTTGGCAGAAGGCATCTTTGCACTTCCCGTCGATGGCCACGTTTGCGGCTTCCGTAAGGAGCGATGCGCGGTGAACCGGCATGCCCAGGAAGTAGAAGAACGTGTAACCACCCCAGAGAATGAGGAGACCCAGGAGGACCCACGTGAGAATCTGTTGCGTCTTTTGCTGCATGATAAAAAGGGAGATGTTGGCGCTTATAGTAACAGAAAAGCGAAAGGAAAAGCGCCTAATGTCTACGAAGAATGGTAGTATCGGTCGCCATGGTCAGTACTTCAGACATCCGCAGGCAATTTCCCTTACTGGAACAAAAGGGACTGATCTATCTCGATAGTGCCGCCACAGCACAGAAGCCACAGGTCGTACTCGATGCAATGAAGACCTTTTACGAGAAGCAGAACGGCAATGCACACCGTGGCATGCACCCATTGGCAGAGGCCGCAACGGAAGCTTTGGAAAATGCACGTGAGCGTGTGCGCTCTTTTATAAACGCAAAGTCGACGGAAGAAATTATCTTCACCAAGAGCTGTACCGAGGCCATCAACCTCGTGGCCCATGCCTTTGGTAAAACATGTCACCCGGGAGACGCCATTGTCACAACGGTGCTCGAGCACCACAGCAACATCGTGCCGTGGCAACAACTGCAAGAAACAGGCGTCTCTGTTCGCTGGGTCCCCTGCGATGCAGAGGGAACACTTGATCTGGATGTTCTGGCCCAGCACGTAGCTGATGGAAAAGTACGACTCGTTGCCATGACCGCACAAAGTAATGTGCTGGGGGTGCGACCAGATGTGAAGAAGATGATCGAGATGGCGCACAACGCAGGAGCGCTCACACTCGTGGATGCTGCGCAGTCGATTGCACATGAAAAAACGGATGTGCAGGAACTCGATTGTGATTTTCTCGCTTTCTCGGGACACAAGCTCTACGGACCCATGGGCATTGGTGTGCTCTACGGGAAGAAAAAGCTTTTGACGGATATGCCTCCCTTCCTTGGTGGCGGCATGATGATTCGCGAAGTCACGCAGAACGGATTTTCCACTGCCGATCTCCCACAGAAGTTCGAAGCAGGTACACAGCCCATCGCCGAAGTCGCAGGACTCCACGCGGCGTTGGATTGGATCAGTCAGTTTTCGTGGAACGAAATCCAGGATCACGAACAAGCGCTGATCGCACATGCACATGCGGAGCTCTCGAAGATCGATGGACTCAAGATTCTTGGACCAAGTGATGCAAAGAAGATGCACGGCTGCATCAGCTTCGTGATTGATGGCGTGCACCCTCATGACCTCACCGATGTACTGGGGCAAAAAGGAATTTGCCTGCGTGCCGGTCACCACTGTGCACAGCCTCTCCATAAGCAGTTGGATATTGGCGCTTCCACTCGCTTGAGCGTGGGAATCTACAATACGATTGAGGAGCTAAACGAAGCGGCACAGCAAATAACAGCTGCATTGGAACTCCTGAAAGTGTAATTACTCCTGCTCCTCGTCGTGAGGAAGCTTTGTCATCACGACTGCTGCTTGTCCGCGCAGAGACGCAATCTGATCGAGAAGGCTAATAACTTCTGGATGCTTCTTAAGGAGGACTGGACGCAAGCGCTCGGGAACTCCTTCTAGTGTGCCTTCATCGGAAGAAATGAGATCGCGCAATTCTTCCCTGCGTTCGGCTGGCGAACCGCTGTCATCTTCAAGAACTGCCTGCAAACGTGTGTGCATTGTTTTAATACCCATTACTGCTTCGCCCAATACGGTCTCTTGCAGCTCTGCGACAGTCGCCGTATCAACACCGCCGTCGTCTTCAGACATGTCATCTTCACGCCTTTCTGGAAATGGATGTGCACCAAACATGCCTAAATTATACCACAAACAGGTGTATTTGACGAGGATTCCGCTAACATTCTTTTATGGATCTGTACGCCGAAAACATCCTCGAGCACAGCAAGAGCCCTCACGGGAAAACCCTGCTCCCCTCTTTTACTGTGGAGCACGAAGAAGTGAATTTGAGCTGTGGTGATTCGGTGAAGATTCAATTGGAACTCGATGGGGATCGTGTGAAGGCTTTGGGTTGGGATGGATCAGGCTGTGCCATTAGTCAGGCAGCCATGTCGATTGTGAGTGAGGAGATCGTGGGCAAGACGACGGATGAACTCGCAAAGATGGATACCGAGGACATCCGCACACTCCTTGGTGTGCCTGTGAGTGCTCGCAGGGCCAAGTGCGCCTTCCTGTGTTTGCATGCTCTCAAGAACGCGTTGCATGTTTTGAAGAAAGAACCTGCCCAAAACTGGGTGGAAACGCTCAAAGAGAGCTTGTAGACTCTCGCGCACGGTCGAGGAAAGTCTGCCGTCGTAGCTCAGGGCCTAGGCGAGCATAGCGAGCCGTGATGAATAAGAATGCTCGGTCCTTCTCCCTCATTGTCACCATAGCCAAACAAGCCGTCGTAGCTCAGGGGTAGAGCACGTCCATGGTAAGGACGGGGTCACGGGTTCAATTCCCGTCGACGGCTCCACAATTACTAAGAAAGGCGTCGTAGCTCAGTGCGACGCTTTTACTTGTAAAAGCGTTTTAGAAAAGGTCTGCTGCGCAGCAGCACGTCCATGGTAAGGACGGGGTCACGGGCCTGCCTGCCGGCAGGCAGGTTTAATTTAATAAAGGTCCCGTCGACGGCTCCATTATTAAAAATCATCTATACTCATCCACATGCACGTCGACACGGTGGATTTTTTGTTTCCAGAGGCCCGGATGTTTAGAGGAAAAGGTGTTCGCCCTCCCTTTTGGGATGGCTACATCGAAAGCCGTGTGAAGAGCATGTTCGAAAAGGGTGGCCTGCTTGTTGATGTAGGAGGAGGCCTACGGATTGATGGTGCCCGTGGAGACAAAGTGAACCCTGTGAACGTGAAGCTCTTTGGAAAGTACCTGAGTGATGCACGCGTGCAGTACAAGGTGACGGACTACACCGATAAATATCATCCGGACTTCGTGGAGGACATTCACAAACTTTCGTTTGCGGATGGATCGATCGATGCACTCTTTTGCCTCGCCGTGTTGGAGCATGTGTTTGATCCAAAGAAGGCAGCCGAGGAACTCGTGCGTGTGCTCAAGAAAGGGGGCGAAGGATTTTTGTACGTGCCCTGGATGTATCGCTATCACGCAAACATTACGGAGGATTACAAAGACTACTTCCGCTATTCCAAGGACGGCATTGCCTATTTGTTCCGCGAGTGTGAGCAGATAGAGATCTGCCCCGTGCGCGGTCTCTTTGAATCACTACTCAGATTTACACCTCTCTACGGCTTCACTCCCCTGGTGATGCTGCTTCGTTGGTTAGACTGGAGTTCGGCAAAGATGCAGAAGATTTCGGAGCGGCAAACCTCCGGATACTTCATTCACATTCGTAAGTAAGACAGGGCGTGATCAGACGAAGTCGGCTGATCAGTAGCCAAACATGATGTGAAATGAGGTGATAGCTGTGCTCATGACGCTCGTAATCCACATTCCCAGAGGATCGATGTGCGTAATATTCCCGGCAAGGAGCAACGCGAGAAGAACATACGGACCGTACTGCATAAAGCGGTCGTAGGTATCCTGTAAACGTAGCGGAATGAAGTACTCCAAGATTTTCGATCCATCCAATGGAGCCACAGGCAGGAGGTTGAATGCCATGAGTCCTAGGTTCACGAAAATAAACTTCAGTAAGACGTCACACAGAAACGCCAAGAAAATATTTGGGTGTGGATGATGCATGAGTAGCGCATACACATTGTCGGGCGCCATCTGGAAAATGATTTGCAACGCGAGGTATGCAAGCATGGCGAGGAGAAAATTGCTCACGGGCCCGGCAAGAGCCGTGAGTGCATTGTCGCGAGCCGGGTGCTTGAAGTAATGCGGATTCACCGGCACGGGCTTCCCCCATCCAAATCCCACAATAAGAAAGAGAACTGTCCCCATAGGGTCGAGATGCGCAATGGGATTAAGTGTGAGTCGTCCTGCAGCTTTGGCCGTGTGATCGCCCAGTTTGTACGCAACGTATGCGTGAGCAGCCTCATGCACGCTCAGCGCGATGAGCATGGCCAGGAGGAAGGAAGGGTTGAGAAACGACGACATGGAACCCAGTATAGACCAAATGATGAAGGATAAAGGGTGAAGGATGAAAAACTGCGTTTTCGCTTGCGGTTCATCTCTCATCACTCGTCCTTCACCTTTCGTAAAAACGGGCAAAACAGCCATTGACCTTACTAGAATGGACAAGTAAAGTACGCGTCCATGTCACGCACGTGCGTCAAAACTGGCCGCAAAACTGGCTTCGGCAACACCCGCAGCCACTCCCTCCGTCATACTCGCAGGACGTGGAAGGTAAACATGCAGAAGAAGCGTGTGTTTGATCCTCGCACTGGTGCATACGTGACCATGAAGGTCTCTGCTGCCTACCTGCGCACATTGGCCAAGAGGTTGAGCGAGGGGAAGTTGGCCTAATAGGTCTTCCAAAGCTGATCATCGACAAGTACCATGCAGCCCCGCGGGCTGTTTTTTGCATCCCGGGATTATCTATCCGCACGGAGAGGTCGCACAGAATGGCGCCTAGTGCGCACTCACCCTCCATTTCTCTCACATCATCGACACGCACGGAGAGGTCGCATAGTGGCCTAGTGCGCACGCTTGGAAAGCGTGTAAACCTGAAAGGGTTTCGGGGGTTCGAATCCCCCCCTCTCCGCCATGAACCAGAACGCCGCAGGCCCTCTTCGAGGGCCGGTTTCGCGCTGCGCGCTCATGCGTCTTTCGGTACATGGCGGGCCGAGGACGTTTTGGGACATGTCATGTACCCAAGCCGAAGGCGCGTGGTACATGGCTACTCAACAAAAACACCGACGATCCGAAGACCGCCGGCGCCTTTTTCCAAACGAAATTATTTCTTACCGTGTGGCAGTGCGCACACTTCGCACGGAGACATGCACGCCTTGAGCGACTTGATGAAGGCGAGGACCGACACCACGAACGAGAGGATGGCGAGCGATCCTGCTGGAGCGCCGAAGACCAATCCCTGGGACGTTACGTGTGCCATGTAGACGCCAACGCCAGAGGCGATGGAGACGAACAAAAGGAGAAGCATCACCACGACATGAAGTGCCATGCACTCCGATGAATGCGGTGACTTTTTCTTGGAATTGAACATAAACATGGGGAAAAACGGGAGATTGGAGAAAACGGTACTCCAGGGATTTATAAAATGGGATCGACAGAACCAATGAAGAATTGAGAATGCAGAATGTAGAATTTTTTGGGATTCCTAAAAAATACCTATAAATCCGCAAAATTCTTCACTCTACACTCTACATTCTCAATTTCATGTGAACGGATTTTGCTGCATACTCTGCGTACTATGAAGGTATCTCTTAATTGGCTGCAGGACTTCGTCACACTCACGGAACACGACCCTCAGAAAATTTCTGACCGTGTGACCGAGGGCATGGGCGAAGTGGATGAGTTGGTGGTGCAGGGCGCGCTTCTTGATCACTGCTGCGTGGGAAAGATCGTTTCTCTGGGCAAACACCCCAATGCCGACAAGCTCACACTGTGTGACGTGAAGACCGATAAAGGTATGAAGAAAATTGTGTGTGGAGGTACGAACCTACGCGAAGGAATGAAGGTCGCCGTCGCACACGTTGGCGCAACGGTGCGCTGGCATGGAACCGAAATGATGACGCTCGCAAAGACGAAGATCCGCGGAGAAGAAAGTGAGGGCATGATCTGCGCTGCCGAAGAATTGGATCTCGCCGATATGTTCCCCGAAGCAACGGATCATTCCATTATTGATCTGGGTGATGGCGACAAAGGAGTTGGTGAGGACCTGCGCACGTACTTGGGATTGAAGGACGTGGTTCTGCACATTGATAACCACGCCATTACCCACCGCCCGGATTTGTTCTCGCACATGGGTGTCGCACGCGAATTCGTGGCTCTGGGACTCGCAAAGTGGAAGAATGCTCCAAAGCGCGCAGCTGTGAAATTTGCGAAGAACCCTTCTTCTCTCAAAGTTAAAAACCAGATCCCCGAT
Organism: uncultured Candidatus Peribacteria bacterium; assembly: GCA_964428205.1. GTDB lineage: Bacteria > Patescibacteriota > Gracilibacteria > Peribacterales > Peribacteraceae > CAYRXE01. The sequence goes on from CAYRXE010000001.1 coordinate 63,410, forward strand.
CTCGTCCCCCGCTACGCCGGTGTGATGCTCGAGATCGATGGCTTGGGTGAGACGCCACAATGGATGAAAGAAAAACTCGCGAGTATGGGTCATCGTTCGGTGAGCCTGCCTGTGGATATTACGAACTACGTATGTGGCGAGATGGGTGTCCCGCTCCACTCGTTCGATGCCGATGACGTGAAGGGCGCGGTGCAGTTGCGTCTCTCTGCGAAGGGAGAAAAAATCACCACACTTGATAAAAAAGAACTCACCCTTCCCGACCGCGCGATCATCTTGAGTGATGATGCCGGAATCTTTGACCTCGTTGGCGTCATGGGAGGCCTGCGCAGTTCCACGAAGCCGACAACGAGGAAGATCTACCTACATGCACCATGCGTGGACCCGGTCTCCATTCGCCGTGCAGTTATTGCAACGGGTCAAAGGACCGATGCCGCCACCATTTACGAGAAGGGCGTGCCTCGCGCAGCTATTGAGCCTGCCGTCGTACGTGCAGCAGGATTGATGCTCGAACTGATTCCTGGAGCCAAGATTGTGTCGAAGCTTGAGGCCTGGGGCGACGATGGAAAGGCAAAGCCTATCGCCATTTCCTTGGAAAAGCTCGAGACGGACTTGGGTGTGAAGCTTACGGAAAAAGAAGTGCTGAAGATCTTTGCCGACTTGGAATTCACAGTAAAGAAAGGTGCCAAGGGAATGCTCACGGTCACTCCCCCACTCCATCGCTTGGGAGACATCCGTGGCACGCATGATCTTGTGGAGGAAGTTGCGCGCATCTACGGCTACAACAAAATCACTCCGACGATGCCGGCGGCAAACATTGCTCCACCAACAAGAGACCACCGCATGAAGAAGCTCCGCGAAGCACTCAAGAACCAGCGCTTCTTCGAAATCCTCCCACTCTCGCTCACAGGTAGTGCCAACCTCAAGCGTGTGAACTTGGATCCTTCAAAAGCCGTGAAGGTCCAGAACGCCCTTGGCGAAGAACTTTCGCTGATGCACACCTCTACCCTCCCCGGTGCCCTGGAGCACCTGGAGAGGAATTACCTGCAAGGCAAAGATACCTTTAGGACCTTCCACTGGGGCAAAGTCTTTACGCAGGGCGAGGAACATCTTGAGATGACCATGCTGCTCACCGACGTGCAAACGCTCCGCAAAGAGGACGAGCCACTCACAGACTCAAGCTTCCTCAAGCTCAAGGCCGCCATGGAGCATGCGTTGGATGCCATGGGGTACGCCGTGACGGTGGAGCCAATGTCGCCGTCTGCCCAAGCACACCCAGGACGCGCTGGAGCAATCAAGGTTGGCGATAAGGTGATCGGATCCATCTTTGAGTTACACCCAGAGATTCGTGCACGTTTAGATGTGCACCCTGCTATCGCAAAGCGCATTGCTGTGTGCAGCATCAATCTAGAAGAGCTCTTGAGCATCAAGTCGGTGCCAAAGACCGCAAAGACCATCCCGCAGTTCCCAGAGATCGCGTTCGATGAAAACATCGAGCTCAATGCTGGCGAGAACCTTGGTCCATTGATGCAGAAGATGCGCCAGGCATCGGCGTTGCTGGAATCCATCGAGGTTGTGGACCTCTATCGCGGTGCCAATCACGCAGCTGGGGCCAGTCGTGCGACATTGCGCTTTACGTATCGTGCAGCAGAAAAGACGCTCACAGAGCAAGAAGCTAAAGTGGAACATTCGAAAGTGCTGAGAGCTGAGAGCTGATATCAGGCTTCTCAGCACTCAGCTCTCATCGTTCAGCTCTACAAGGATTTACTGTGCAGGCGTACCTGCCTTCAAGTTGCGCGCTTCTGTCGCCATAGCGGAAGAGATGGTCTGCAGCTGCTTCGTGAGATCCAGAAGGGCCGGAGCAATCTTTGCGGCTTCGTCCGCCTTGTTCCAGGCGTCCTTCGCAAGCGCGATCACATCATCCAAGCGGCCTTCCAAACCGGCACGGTACCCTCGAACAAGTGCGCGGAAAGCCTCGGTGGTTTTTACGGCACCTTTCACAAGAGTCAGATCGCTGCGAGATGTCAGTGCGCCACGAGCGGCAAGAAGCGCACGAGCAGATGCGAGTTCTGCCTGCGTAATGTCCTTGGCTTCGATGAGCTGGAGCACATTCACGAGTTCTGTTTCTGCTACCGACAGCAAAGCTTGTAAGCGCAATCCGTCGCGGTACGTAAGATACCTATGCATCATTTCGGCAATGTTTCCTCGTGTGAGTTCTGCGGCAGGATTGAGCTTCCCATCAGTAGCAACCATCGTCACAGATGAGCTAAGTGCATAGCGCATGTATGGGTAGAACCATGCGGCGTTATCCAACACATCATCCGCGAGTGGCAGTTTAATTTCGCTGTAGGAACTATTCACATCCACTTTGTACGCACCAAAGAGAAGCTTGAGGAACTCCACCTTGCTGATGTTCGCATCTGGGCGAAAAGCCGTGGCCTTTGGCGGGCCATCAATGATGCCAAGATGCCCTTGAGCGACTGCAACATATGGAGCAAACCAAGCATCGGCCGGAACGTCGGTATACACAGAAGGAGCCCCTGCTTGCACTTTGTCTGCGGCAACGGCGGCCACGATGATCTTGAGTGCCTCGGCGCGCTTTACTTTGTTGTTGGGCTTGAAGGTTCCGTCGGCGTAACCACCCACAATGCCCTTGGCCTTAAGGTACTCGGCGGCAGCGGAGACTGCGGTGCCTGCTTGGACGTCGGAGAATGACGACTGCGCGAGTGCGGTCGGTGTCACAATCGTGAGAGCAAACGTGGCGAGAAGACTGAGAGGAAGAGCGCGCATGAAGTGGCGGGAAGGATTGCTCTTGAGGCTACTAGAAGTGCGGCCAAAAGCCAAAAGATCAGTCAGACATGAGAAATGGTGTATAGGCATATGCCATAAAAAAGCATTTGAAGCGCCAGAAAGACGCGTGAGAGCAAAATGAGATACATGAGATGTATACGAAGCTCACAGACTGAGAGGACAACTCTTCTTGGCTTTCTTCTGCGAAACAAATTGCATAATCGTAGATTTTTCTCTTTCTCCTGCGAAAAGATCAGGCACTTGACGCATATTGGTGCACAAAAAAGTTCAGAAACATCAGGTACAGCACTATCGAGAAATTTGTGCATAGAGAGAGTGCTATGCGAAGCCATGGATCAAGAACCTTCGCAGGTGACGCGTTTGTATGTGATCGCGATGCCCAGTCCCCTTCTTAGAAGATCAGACACATCTCGACGTTTAATTGTGTGAAAAAATTTTATAGCTCATCTCCATGCCAAAAGTTCCGACACATCTTGCGAGCGCTATTCCTGACGACAAGCTAGATGGCACAAAACACGTGATTGGATGCCGCGTAACATACGATACGAATCGATGTGAAGACACTTCGCTCTGCAAAGCCAAAATCTCGTCTTCATGATATACAGCTACGAGAAGTGTATAGATGAATGCACAAACAAGGCTGTTGGATGCACCAAGTTCAGGAACACCTGAAACAGAGTCAAAGATAAATCTAGGAATGATTGCTAGCGAATGGCTCTATGCAGCAACAAAAGATCAGGCACATGTAGTAAAGACTCGTGAATCCTCGACGTTGCCCAATGTAAGGGAAAGTTCACGTGCATATGGACATATCGACTGTGAAGTGATACAATAATGTGTTGTCAAATTAAATACTCACGACAGCAAACAACAACACAAACATCAACCGATGGGACTCCTCCCCTCTCACACTCGGCTCGCCGACCTCCTGCGCATTCAAAAACGCGCGGACGTTTTGGAGCTCACTCGTGGTGCGAGGCAGCGTTTGCAGTGGTTCATCTACGCCGCTCAACACGAAAGCAACGTGAGTCTCACATGCAGGTACTTTGGAATTTCTCGTTCGACGTTCTTGCGTTGGATGGAGAGGTTCGATGCCGCACATCCAGAAACATTGGAAGAACAGTCGCGTCGTCCGCATCATGTGCGCGAGTCCGAAACAAGTGAGCATGCGATTGCACTCATCAAGCGTTACCGCACCGAAAGTCCGCTGATGAGCAAGGAACAGATTGAGCAGGAGCTGAAGACAAAACACCAGATGGAACTGAGCGCATCGACGATTGGTCGTGTGATTGCGCGTGAAGGATTCTTTTTTGCAGATACGCCTGCGCACCGCAGAAAGCGCACCTACAAGCTGAACCTAGATACGAGCTTCATTCGTAGAAAGCCGCGTCGCGAGAGCGATGCCTCTTCTGCATGGAGTGACTCTGGCGCACTTCCTTCTCCTGATCTCGCTTCGTAAAGATGCGTACCTTCTTCACTCGCATCGGCCACACACTGCTTCTACTCATGATGATGAGTGGGCTCGCCCTGCCTCTGCAGGTGCACGCGCAGTATGAGATGGACAACTTTGAGCAGTCGGACCAGGCGCTCATGAGTGGTGACGCAGATATTCCTGTGATTGTTATTCCGGATGAGGAAGATGATGACATTCCTCCTCCTGGTGGTTGTCGTGGAAGCTGCCCGATTATTCCACGCTCAAGCTCCAGTAGCGCTCAGTCTTCGAGTATCGCTCCTGCATCTTCTGCAAGCTCTTCTTCTCGCAGTATTGTTCCTCGTCCACCTCTTCGCCCTGCAGCTCCGGTGAAACCAGTGGAATTGAGTGTGGAAGAAAAGGCGAAGGCCGCTCGCCGTGTTCGCAACGCAGATCTCCTGAAACAACACAGCCTTGCAAAGCGCAAACTCCGTCTGGAAAAGTGGAATACCAAGCCGCAACTCATTATTACACGCGGTTTCTGTGACACGATCGTTGCCAATGACTGGAACTGGAATGAGTACGGCTGGTCCATGTTGGCTTTGGATAGCGTATTTGCAATCCCGCTTATTGCCTTCTGGCGCAAGAAGCGCAAAGAAGAAAAGAAGAAGCGCACAAAGAAGCACCTTACTCTGTGTGGTCATATTCCATTCAGAAAGAAGAAGGTTTGTATCTACCTCGCAGATATCCTTGGTGTCGCGCTTGTGGTGCTCTTGGTCATCGCCGCGCTCTTCCAGCTCTCGCCCAAAGCTAGTGCAGAAGCTACAACCCCTGCGCGCCGCGTGTTTAGCTCCAAGCTCACCAACTCGTCTGGTACACCTATTACGAGTGAACAAAAGATTCGCTTTAGCTACTGGCGCGGAGGCAATGCCGTACCGGCCGATCTCAACGGCGACGGTACTATTAACACAGGAGCATCCAACTATGCCGGCTGGCAGGAAGAGCACACGGTAACGCCAAGTGTGATTGGAAACTTCACGGTGGAATTGGGTAAGTTCAGTGGTGGTCTGCCCGTACACCAAATGACACCTGAAACACTCCGTAACTTGTTCCTGCAGGTGGAAGTGAAATCTTCTGGCTCTGCGGACACATCGTACTTCTTGGTGGATCCGTTCCCACAGGATGCCACGCGCGACCGCGTCTTCGTAAGCACAAACATCTTCGCACTCAATGCCGACATGCTCGACCAGCACGATGTGGGTACGGGCAGCGGTGCTATCCCATTCCTTCTCTCGGGCGGCGTGCTGCCAGTGAGCACCATGGCAGGCGGCACACGCTCAGACTTCTTCACGGTCGACAACGATAACTCTGCGACAAACACATCCGGCCTGAAATTCGGTGGCTCCTTGAATAAGACTCTTCTCTATAGCAAGACCAACAACCGCTTCGAGTTCAATGACGATGTGCACATCCAAGGTGACCTTACGGTCAGTGGCACTATCAATGGTGTCGACATCACGAGTCTCGCCGGATCGGATAGTGCGCTCAAAGCCTCGTCTGGCGGTGGACTGAACTTGAACGTCACGGGCGGTAACTACCGCATTAACGGTGCGCAAACTGACTACGCCGGCGGAAACGCTACATTGGCCAATAACGCCACATCATACGTATTCCTTGGCTCTGGAGGACTGAAGGCACAGACGAACTCCTTCCCGACAGACGAAAGTTACATTCCTGTTGCACAGGTAACGACTGCGGGTGGTGTTATTACCGCAATCGATGATAAGAGAGTCGTGAGCAGCGATGACCGCGAGACCACGGTAAAGAAAGTCATTCAGCCGGGCTTCTCGGCTGCGACCTACCAAGCTGACGCTTCGGATAACGTGGGTACGCTCGAATCGACCTTCGACAGCATTAATAGCAAGAACTTCTATAAGTGGACTTCTACGAGGCCCACCTTGCAAGACTACGACGTGGTGGTCGAAGTACCGCTTTCGGCCAAGTTTATCCGTTGGAAGCCGGGTGCACTCAAGATCTACTACCGCACCACCTCTTCTTCTAACACCAACAATAAGATCGATATCACAGTCTTCGATACCAACGGTACCCCAGTTGGTCTCACGGGCGGCGCTACAAACCTCGTATCTACCGCTTGGACAAGCACAACACTGGACTTTAGCGGCTCGCCCACCTGGACAGCTGGTCAAAGTATGGTCATAAAGATTAAAACATCAGCCAAAGACAGCTTCCAGGCCCACATTGGTGCAGTGGAATTGAACTACGACGACTTGTTATCTCCCTAAAAAAATGCTATACTGGTTAGAAAACTTTACATACAAAACTTTTACCCCCTCATACCCACACACACTCATGGACCACTTCACTCGCCTCCGCAGGCTGATGCGCGCAAGCATCGCCCTTGGGACGCTCGTGACTCTACTCGGTTCTACACCGGTGGCGTATGCGGCGACCACGCTCCTCGTTAATACAGAATCTTTTGATCTGATTGATGCAGGTGATGGCACGACGAATATCGAATTGCGCTTCGGTAACTCGACGAAGACCATCAAGTTCCTCACGTCAAACAAGTTCCAGTTCTCTCACGCCATCAGCGTTCTGGGAAACATTTCGGGTTCCACGCTCATGGTCGATGGTGAAGCCATTATCAAAGGAGGATTGAGTGCTTCCGGCGCTACGCGCTTGGAGAGCACATTGCAGGTTGATGGTGCTACCACGCTCAACAGCACGGCAACGATCAACGGTAATACAAAGGTACGTGGCTTCCTCTCCGGTTCCACGCTCCGCACAGATGGAAGAGCTGAATTCCACAGCATTGTCACGGCATCCGGCTCCATTAAGACAGAAAGCGGCATTACGATTAACAGTGACAGTGATACCAGTGATGCAAAGTTAGTCTTTGGTAATAACACAGCAGACCAAACGTTGAAGTATATGAACACAGCTCAGCGTTTTGAATTCAGCAAAGATTTGAAGGTCAACGGTTCAATCTCCGGTTCGTCTCTCATTGTGGACGGCACGACTACACTCCGCGGTGTTAACTATAACTGGTCGACCTCTCAGGGTGGTTCCAACACATTCCTCCGTAACGACGGTGCGGGCAACCTTACATGGACCACGACGTCTGTTGGTAACGGCTCCGGTGGCATCATGTCTTTCCACCCGGAATATCCAAACGCCATTTACTACTCGTCCGGTTCTACGACGCAGAACGTCGGTCAGCTGGCTATGTCCGGCGGTACAACCGCTTTGGATAACTCCTATCTGTGGACCACGACGCGCTCTGGAATCCAGCAGTACTGGGTATCCGTACGCTTCCGCCTCCCAGATAACTTCTCCTCTTGGGATCCAATCAAGCCTATCGAACTCCGTTACAAGACGGGTGTGGCATCTGCAGCAAACAACCACGTCACTATCCGCATGAAGGACACTGCCGGTGCAGACCGCCCACTCTCTAGCGGTGGTGGTCTCTCCAACACGTCTTGGACAACCGCAAACGTCACAGGTCCAGAAGCAGGTGGTACATGGGCACCAAAGGGCTACGCCACGGTGTACATCAAGCTCGCAGCCGACAGCACAGGTAATGCTGCTGCTGGATTCCTGAACCTCAACTACGAAACAACCACGCCGTAATAGCGGCCTCACATAGTCTTTCTTCAGACGAGAAATGTCCCCTTCTGGGGGCATTTTTCGATAGGCCTCCACCCCATCACTTCGTGATTACCCCTCCTCCGTCGGAGGAGGGGTGGGCCGTGCAACGGACCGGGGTGGAGGCATATCAGAGGAAAACTCGTCCTAGAATTCTGGCTGGAGTATCATGTCCTCTCATGTCGATTGTGACCAAAACCGGCGACGACGGGACCACGGGCCTCTACGGCAACGTGCGCGTATCAAAGGATCATCCCAGGATGGAAACAATTGGAACGGTGGACGAACTGAATGCGCTGGTTGGATGTGTGACGGCCGAAGTGGAATCGCCGGAACTTGTGCGCATACAACATCTGCTGTTTATCTTGGGTGCCGACTTGGCCACACCTATTGATTCGTTTCAGGAGATGGTGAGGATCAACACCCAACATATTGGGGAGCTTGAAGCATTGATCAATCAACAAGAGCCTACCCTTCCCCGCCTCCAGTGGTTCATTCTACCGGGCGGCTCTAAGGCAGGTGCGTTGCTCCATCATGCACGGACAGTGTGCAGACGTGCAGAGCGTTGCCTTGTTTCGTTGCGCACGAAGGAACCCGTGAACCCACATATTGGGATTTTCTTAAACCGCTTGAGTGATCTTCTCTTCATCCTCGCACGCCAAACAAACATTCAGCAGGGCAAAGAGGAAGTCCGCGTGAACTACAACTAAAACACTCCCCAGAAATTGAGGACGATCGCCGTTCCCAGGAACGCGATGCTTACGGCTGTAACGAGAATGATGAGAATAGGCGTGATGGCCCGGCCTTTGACGCTGAGAATGAAGCTCGTCGCTCCGTACGTAACGGCACTCACGAGAAGTGGGAGATCGGCAACTTGCATCCACCAGGCAGACCAGATCATCTGCACCTCGTTATGCAAAAGGAGAAAGGCGACGAAGAATGTGATGCCGAGGAGGAAGAATATTGTTGCCGACAGTTGTTGGAGGAATTTGATCACGTCCAAATGATGAAGGATGAAGGATGAAAGATGAACACCAAAAAGTCCTGATTCGTTCAAAACACCTTTTCATCCTTCATCTCTTATCCTTCATCGTTAATTTACAGGTTCTTGTGCTTCTTCTTGTGCTGCACTGTGAGACGCTTGCGACCCTGGGCACGACGACGCTTGAGGACCTTGAGACCATTCTTGGTCTTACTCCTCTTCAGGTATCCGTGAACACGGAGACGCCGGCGCCAACGAAGCTTGCTTAGCATGTGCGGGGGATCCTACAGATAGGTCAAGAACGGGTCAACTGTCGTTGGCATGCCGAATTTGGGTTCGGGATCGCAAAGTCAGCCATAATCCCCTAGCCCGAACCCCAATCCGAACCCTACACTCTGGCCCTATGTACACACTGAACACACTCAAAACTGGTCTTCGCGTCCTTACCGCCCCTGTAGACGGAACCGCCTCTGTGACCGTCATGGTCTTTGCTGGAGCAGGTTCCCGTTACGAGATAGAGACGGAACGCGGCATGAGCCACTTCTTGGAGCACATGTTCTTCAAGGGAGGCAAAAAGTATAAAACGACGGAGGAAGTGAGCCGTGCCATCGACGGTGTGGGTGGCGACTTCAATGCATTCACGGGCAAGGAATATGCCGGCTACTACGTAAAGGTGGAGGCATCTCACGTGCGCATGGCCTGTGATGTGTTGAGCGACATGCTTGAGAATGCGAGCTTCCCACAGGAAGAAATTGAAAAAGAGCGTGGTGTGATCATGGAAGAAGAAAGGATGTATCAGGACACTCCCATGTATCGCGCGGGTTGGGATTTTGAAGAACTCCTCTTTGGAGATCACCCACTTGGTTGGGACACTATTGGTACCGAGAAAGTGATTATGGGTGTGCAGCAGGCAGACTTCGTAAAGCACAGGAATCAGCTCTACGCCCCACAGAACTTGGTACTCACCTTCTCCGGCAAAATCACACCGGATGAAGCACAAAAGCTTGCCGAGGAATTCTTCGCAGGACTCAGCGGTGAGCACGAGAGAAAGTTCGTGCCGTTTACGGAGTATGGAAAAGACAAGATCTTCCTTCGCACGAAGCAGACGGAACAAGCTCACCTTGTGGTGGGAGTGCCGGGTGTGTGTTCCTTGGATCCACATCATTTTACCGAGAAGCTCTTGTCCATCATCCTCGGCGGCAACATGAGTTCGCGCATGTTCCTCAGAATCCGCGAAGCGAAGGGTCTCTGTTACTACATCTCGACGGAAGTCGATGGCTACTTGGATGCAGGTTCGCTTTCGACACGCGCAGGTGTGGATCAATCACGTTTGCACGAAGCAATCACCGACATCGTTCGTGAATATAAGATTTGTGCCGACATGGGTGTGACCGAAGAGGAACTCCAACGCGCCAAGGATTACTTGAAGGGCAAGATCACGCTCGGCATGGAAGACAGCGAAGAACGTGCGCACTTCTATGGTAAGCAGCTCCTTCTCTACCCTCACATTCGGGACATTGAAGAATACTTCGGCAAGATCGATGCCGTGAGCGTAAAGGATGTAAATGAATTGGCCGCACAAATCCTCAAGCCTGATCAATTGCGTTTGGTTGTGATTGGCAAAGAGGAAAAGAAAGAGGTCCTCCAAGGACTTCTGGCCTAACGTGTCACCTTATGCCGCTTCGTACGTAAAAGAAGAGTAAGATCTCTCTTGCTTTCCCGTCTTCTGCTGTATGAAATCCCTCCTTCTCTCCCCTCTTCTTGTATTTGCCGTCGCCATTGCCTCTGTGCAGGGCGCAACACTGACATACTCCGATACAGAATCTCTGCCGGAGAATCAGCGTGAAGCTATCAACGCCCTCACCGAGAAGGGATACGTGCAAGGATACAGTGACGGAACGTATAGACCGACACAGACGGTGAACCGCGCGGAATTTCTCAAGGTGCTTACATCAGCCTCTGGGTGGGAAATGCTCACGAACGAAGACATGGCCTGCTTCAAGGATTTCACTGGGCAAGAAGAGTGGTTTTGGAAATTTGCCTGTGCCGCCAAGAAGGCAGGCGTGGTAGATGGTTACCCAGATGGAACGTTCAAGGCTGACCGCTACATCAACATCGCCGAAGGAATGAAGATCGCAGCAAACACCTTCAACATTCCTCTTCCTATGTACTTCCGCGAACCCGATAACTGGTACGACCCGTACATGGATGCCATGAGCGGCCAAGGTGTGTTCGAGGGTGTGCGCCGCGAGCCTGCAAAGCAGATGACCCGTGCCGAGATGGCCTTTGTGGTTTCGAAGTTAACCGGAACAGTATCGGCATGTGGCAGTCATTTTGTGGGTGAGACCTACAAGGTGGATTGCAACACTTGCAGCTGTACGGAATCCGGAGAGATCTGCACCAAGATGGCATGCCCTGTGTTGGGAGATGACACCAAATGCTTCTCCTCCAATGACTGTCCATCGAATCAGCGCTGCTCTACCGAGTGGGGTGATTGCCAATCGGCATGCGCACCAGGGGCCGAAATCTGCCCTGCGGTCTGTGCCGGCACATGCCAAGTAAAATGAAAGATGAAGGATGAACCGCAAGTGCGTTTATAAGGCACTTTTCATCATTCTTCACGCTTCGCTCATCACTTGCCAAGTCCACCTGACATCTCCATACTCTCCGCACTTTCTTAAGCCCCATTATGAAGCAGCAAACCCTCATTCTCCTTAAACCAGACGCCGTCGAGAAAAAGATCTGCGGCAAAGTCATCGCACGCTTTGAAGAAGCAGGATTCCACATCCGTGGCATCAAGATGATCGAATTGAGCCCAGAGCTCCTCCGCGAGCACTACGCACACATTGCCGATAAGCCTTTCTATCCGGAGGTCGAGACGTTCATGTCTTCCATCCCTGTGATCGGTCTCGTGCTCGAAGGCGATGATGTGATTGCGAAAGTTCGCGACATGCTCGGAGTCACCGACAGCCGTAAGGCTGCACCGGGAACCATCCGTGCAGAAATGGGTGTGGACCAGATGGTCAACGTTGCACACGCGAGCGATGGCGAAGACGCCGCACGCGCAGAGGTGAAGAGATTCTTCAAAGACAGCGAGCTCTTTGAATATTAAATCTTGATATCAAAAGAAGCGTCGACGTGTGTCGGCGCTTTTTTATTGTGACGAGCTTGATCCTTCCGAACTTGAAGAGTCGGAGCTAGAGCTGTCGGAGGAAGATGATTCACTGCTGGAGGAGTCAGAACTGGAGGAGTCTGACGACGATGCATCGGAGCTGCTGGAGTCGGAAGACTCAGAAGAGGAGCTATCACTTGAGGAGGAATCACTGGATTCGGAGGAATCGGAACTCGAGGAGTCCGACGACTCAGAAGACTCTGACGAGCTGGACTCTTCGCTCGAAGAACTGGAGCTGGTCGTGATGGCCTGACGAACGTATTCGTCTGGGAGCACGAGGAGTGCTGGCGTGTAGCTGTCGTTCCAGACGAACGTCATGTTCGGGAAGTCTGGGTGGGTCCAGATGTACAAGTCTGGCGTGTAGCGACTGCAGGAGAATGGCTGACCTGTGACTGGATCCATCGGCTGCTGATGGCGGATACAAGCGTTCCAGATTGGGCTACTGGAGACTGGGATGCCGAGCTCATCGATTGGGAAGGCAATCTTTGTTCCATCGGAGGAAGTAGCTGCACCAGAAGCCGTCATCGGAGCTTCGACCGTGAGTGCCTGCCACGTGAACTTGATCTGTTCTGTCGCAGCGTTCTGAATTTCGAGCGTGAAGCCTGTCATCGAAGACGTCTTGAGCCTCCATGGTGTAAATGCATTGGAGCTGGCCGTAACGACCGGAGTCATGGTGAACGGAGGCTCGAAGCGCACCGTTACTTCTTTCTGGCCGACCTCAATGACAGCGAAGCCTGCCTGGCGGCTGCTGACGGAGAGCTGACCCTGTACGTCTACGTCGCCAAGGAAGGTGGCAAGACCGTCAATGGTGATCGGTCCGCGAACGAAGAGAGCACCCGAGACGAGGAGTTGAGAGGCAGTGAGTGTGGCGCCCGTCTGGAACGTGAGGTTGCGGCTGAGGAGAAGATCGCCTGCGACATTGAGCGTTCCATTGATGGTGGAGCCGGAAGCAGCTGTGAGCTTGCCTGTCGCAACGTTGCCGTTGAACTGCATATCGCCCGTCATGATGAGTGCGCCTTCGAGGTACAAGTCTCCGCTGATGCGAGCATCACGGCCAACCGTGAGTGTGTTCTCAGAGGTGAGATCCGAAGCGTTCACCGAACCTGTGAGGGTAAGGCTGGAACCAAGTTCTGTCTCCCCTGCTCCATTGATTGTTGCACCGCTGAGTGCGAGGAGCTGAGCCTGGAGCGTGCTGATGGACTGCTCGAGTGTGAGCACGCGATCGGCGATCGGCTCGAGAGCGCTCATCTGAGCAGTGACTGCCGTCGTGATGCGCTCATCGAACGAGGAGGCACTGATGGCAGCTTCGAGCGAAGCGCGGATTTCGTCATCAACCTTGAGAGCGGCGACAGATGTGCGTACGCGCTCTTCGACAGCTTCGACTGTCATGGACTTGTTGCTGCGAGCAATGAGCACGCGTACTGGGCCCTCTGCGTCTGTGACACCTGTGAGTGCGACACCCACCGTGGATTCGCCAGGCAATGCACGGCGCAAGACTCCAGGAACATTGGAAGATGTGAGCGAGTCACCCGGCTTGATGATTCCACCGGAACCAACGGTTGTAGCCGTGGAATCGAGCTGACCGATAAGACCCACGAGTGTGTAGCCAGGAACTGGCAAGCCGAGTTCATTGATGATGGAACCTGCGACGGCATTACCCACGAAGGAAGGCTTGGTGGAGACGATACCCATGAGGTTTGGATCCCCTTCTCTGTCACATTTCTTCACGCGGTTCTCGTGAGCGGCATCAAGACAGACGGCATCCCCTGCTTTGAGTTTCGCGTTTGGATCGCTTGGGAACCACTCGGCGTAGTCAGCACCAGCGCTGTTGAATGGTGCATCTGCGTACGTGGCACCAGAAGCCGTGATGCGATACACGAGGTTGCTCGTGGAGTTGTAGTCCGTCGTGATCGTGAAGATGTTCTGCGTTGCCGTCGTCTCTTTGCTCTTGATGGCGAGGGCCGGCTGGTTGAAGGCGTTGTCGGTAAAGACCGTCATCTTTGCCTGTTGTGCGAGTGCGGAACCTGTACCAATAGCGACAGTGCCAGAGCTCGTGACGATGAACATTGGACTGCCGGAACCGCTGCGCACATCGAGAGCGTGGAGACCGCTACCGGTGCCATTGGCAATAACCGTGAGTGAGCCTTGGCTGTAAATACCGCCACGACCCACCTGGATGCCATCACCTACGGATAGGTTCTGGCCCACGCGCATGTCGCCTTGTGTGAGGATTTCGAACGCATCGATACGTCCCGCACTGATTGCCGGTGTGTCGATGCCTGCAAGATCGAGGACACGGAAGTTGCTGCCCGAGGTCTGGTCTGTCGTGATGTATGCGTACTTACCGCTCACGGCAATACCACGGACGGCAATACCATGGCCAAGGTAGTACGACGCGACATGGCGCATACTTGTAGGATTCGAGATGTCGATGACGCGGAAGTTGTCACCATTGCTCGTGGCATCGGTACCCACGAACAGATAACGACCTGCGTGGGCAAGACTGTAGCTTGCAGAAAGTGATTCGGAAGCTTCGGTGATGCTCAACGTAGTGTCGGTACCGGTATCGAGCTGGCGAGCACGGATATTAAGAGGAGGTGGGAAGTCACCCGTGTTCACATCGATGCGATAACTGTAGTTACCCGCGACGACAATATTTGTAGAAGAAGGATTGGTGACGCCACCGCCTCCTTCACAGCCAGTGAGGACTGTCGGATTGCTGATGTTAATCGCATGCGTACCGGCAGCATTGGTGTTTGCGGTGTAGAGGATGGATCCTCGAACGTAGATGTCGCCAATACCCTTCGAGAAGGTACAGCTGCCTACGAGCGAGATGTCGCGTGGATTACTGATGTCGAGAGCGCGGAGCTTGGGAGACGTTCCGAAGGATCCGTACAAATGCTTGCCCGACACGAAGATCTTCACCACCGCAGAAGTGTTTGCGTATCCGCCAATAACAATAGGCGTTGTAGGAATACCAATATCTACGACGACGATATTCCATCCGTTATAAGCGGAAGCAAGCGCAAGGTATGCGTAGCGGCCCTGCACTTTGACATCGACCACATTGACGCCAAGATCCAATCCAGCGATGGAACGTGGGTTTGCAGGATTCGTAATATCGATAACCTGGAACTCATTGCCCGTCGTCGCTTCGCGACCTACAAAGGCATATCCACGATCGACAGCAAGGGACGTCACGGCGGCGGCACCCAGGTTTACTCCGCCAAGAAGCGCAGGTGTGCCATAGGCGTTCTGACGAATGACCGAGCCCGAGAGGAGCATCGCGAAGCCCGTACCGGTCTTGGCGACTTGGAGAGCAGGAGCTTTAGAACCGGAACCGGAGAGATAGAGTGTGCGACCGGACATGGTTCCACGAACCGTGAGGAGAGGTGTAGCTGGTGTACCAAGGCCTGTCCTCTGGATAACGAGCGCACCCGTCATCGTGTCCCCTGCTTGGTTTACATAAATGCCTTCTGCTGCTGCAAATGCCAAGCCGCTACCTGCACCGGTTTGATCGGCCTCGCATTTAAAGCGCTGTGTTGTCACATCCCATGTGATCTTATTGGCAGTACCATCACAATCATTACCCAGTCCAAAGCCGTTGATGGTAGCACCGGAGAGTGAACCCTCGAGCATCAGGGCACCGGATGCCGAGATGGCGCCAGAGATCTTGAGCGCGGAACCGGAGATAGTACCCACGACCTCAAACTTGTTGCCCGTGGTCACGGCTGTCTTACCAATCGCCATGCTGCCCATCATGTAGCTGTTGCCGTTCATGATGGTGAGTGCGGCACCGGAGAGTGTTCCACGCGTGGAGATGTTGCCGCGTACGAGGAGCGTGCCTGTCATGACGCTGTTGCCACTCACAGTGAGTGTTGCACCGGAGATGAGGCCCGAGACGTTCAAGCTCGCACCGCTATCGATGCGCAATGCTCCCAATGTCGTACCTCCCACAACGCTCAGCTCTGTAAGGCGTGCAAGTTCTGCAACTTCACGAGCATTGAGTTCGCGGTTGTAAATACGCAGTTCATCAACGAGACCGGCAAACGGCTCACCACCTGCATAGTTGGCACCAATGGAAATCGGCACCGTGAGATCTGGAGTGGCAGACACCGCTGCAAACGTGGCTGTCTGGGTCTTGTTATCGAGGTAGAAATTCACGCGAGGAGCGCTCGTTGTTCCGCTGACGACAATCGCAAAGTGGTGCCACTGGTTTACGGCAGCGGTGAGAGAGCCTGCGCTTTGGTAACTACCGTTGGCGGTGGACGTGTAATAGACAAGGTTGCCCGATTCCAAGCGAATCATGGACCAAAGCTGATGACTGCCAGCGGTCTGATATGCAGAGTACAAGATGCGGTTGCCAGTAGTACTACTCTGCTTGAACCAACCGGTAATGGTCACAGGTACCTGCTGACCCGAAATGCGCTTGTTGGCACCGAGTGTCACGTAATCATCCGTACCATCGAAGCTCAGTGCCCTGCCATTCTTACCTGTGGCGACTGTGGCACCGTTGAGGAATTTTCCGCTACCGGCCGTGACGCTCTTGTCGAACGTGTAGGTACCTCCTCCTTCATCACCTGTAAACCAACCGATGAGACCTTGCTCAAGCGGTCCGCGAACATCCATGAAGCCCAAAGGATCGGTTGTTCCAAAACCAATGCGACCATTGTTCGTAGAGATGAGCGGGATGGAGCTGCCACCGGAACCGGTGATGAAGAGTTGCTTACCCGACATGGTGCCGCGCACGTTGAGGAGCGGAGTTGCTGTGGCGGAGTGCGTGTTACCGTTTTGGATCACGAGCGTGCCGGTCATGGTGTCGCCACCAATGTCGACGTAACGGGCATCGGCCGTTGCCTGGCTGATACCGGCTCCTACTGCACAAGAGAGCACGCCATTGGTATCGGAAGCGATACCATTCGCACAACCTGCAACACCGCGCAGCGTCACCGTGCCATCTGTAACGAGATTGCCGGTAGCGGTGAGATTGCCACGTGCGAAGATATTGCTACGGACAACGAGTGAGCCCGAGATGCCCGCATTATTGCTAATAGTGAGTGATGCACCGGAGAGCATGCCGCGTACGCCGAAGTTGCCTTTGATGAGACCTCCACCGGAGCTGAAGATTGGTCCGGAGATCTTGAGTTGAGAACCCGAGATAACACCAACAACCTCGAACTTGGTCCTTGGACTGATGGTGCCAATACCGGCAAATCCATTGGTGGCGTTTTGCGTCAACAGACTTGCTCCGAAGTACGACGTTGGAGCGGATACAGAGGATGTTGCAGAGGAAGGTGTAAAGGAGTCTGTGTTAAGACCGCTCTGCTTCATACTCACATAGGCTGTTCCAGCTGTGCTACCGGCGGTACGGCGGATGCGCAGAAGCGTACTGGCACCGCTGATGTTGATATCTACATCGAAGTCGTTACCCGAGTACGGACCAGAGCTCGTCAACGGAATGAGTGTGACCCAACCTGTGGAAGCGAAGTACACCGGAACCAAGTACTGCTTCGAGACCGAGAAGCCGCTCGATGGAACAACAACATCGATATGCAAGCTTCCCCCACCGCTGCTGAATACGAAGGTACCAATATCCACTTCGTCGTTGACGACGGTAGGTATGGTGCGAGTCACAGATTGTGTGCGCGAATTCGTCGTGCGGATTTCACCCTGCACATCCAATGGCACTGTGGGGCTTACGTTGCCACCCAGACCCAAGAAGCTCGCCACAATGGTGGAGCCGGAGATGACGCCCTTTACTTCGATAGGTGTGCGTGGGCTTGTTGTGCCTACACCAATCCTTCCGCTGGAAATGATAGTGCTACCGGAAATCGTTCCTTGGACGTCGAGGAGTGCCTTTGGTGTAATTTTGCCAATACCCACGAAGCCAAGTGAGCCTACTTGCGTCAGCTGGTTAGCACCGTAGTACGTGGTAGGAGCAGAAACGCTAGATGTGGCAGTGGAAGGAACAAACGTATCTGTCTGAACACCGTACTGACGGATATGCACATACATAGTGCCTGCACTGCTGCTAGCAGTGCGGCGGATGCGCATCTGTATGGTGCCGCCACCTACGTTGATATCGAGATCAAAGTCATTGGTAGCGAATGGTCCCGTGGAGTTGTTTGCAATAACTGTGTGCCATGCTCCTCCTGTAGCACTGTAGTACACTGGAATGATGTAGTGCTTCGCCATGGAGAAGCCGTTGTTTGGAGATACGATATCCACTTCAAAGCCAAGAGCGCCGTAGGTGTCGGTGAATGTACCGATATTCACTACATCATTCACGACAGTTGGCAGCGTGCGCGTAAAGCCGTAACTGCGGAAGTTGGTGGAGCGGATGTTGCCGTTCACATCGAGTGTTTCACCTGGACTGAGCACGCCGATACCAAGAGCAGCATTGCCTGCGCGCGTGGAGAGGATTGGCGTGGATCCTGTACCCCAGACAACGAGGTTGCGACCGGACATGGTGGCTGCCACATTCAATCCCACAGCACTTGTGCCGGCAGCGGGACGGATGGTGACGCCGGTACCGGAGATGTACAAGAAGCGACCGGACATGGTGCCGCGCACGTTGAGGAGCGGAGTGGCTGTTGCGGAGTGCGTGTTACCGTTTTGGATCACGAGCGTGCCGGTCATGGTGTCGCCACCAATGTCGACGTAGCGACTGTCGGCCGTTGTCTGGCTGATTCCCCCACCGGCATTACAACTGAGCACACCATTGGCATCACTCTGGATACCATTGGTACAACCAGCGACCCCGCGGAGTGTGACACTTCCCTGCACCGTGAGTGCGCCGGAAGTGGAGAGCGTATTGCTGATGCGAATCGTAGAGCCCGAGATGGTGCCGAAGACTTCGAGCTTGGTACGAGGGGTGGAAGTACCAATACCAATGGAGCCACCGGAGCTGATGAACATGCTTGGGTTCACTGCACTGCCGGATGCGTAGAACTGCATACCTTCGAATCCACTCGTCTTGTAACCAATCTTTCCTTCCAAAGTAGATGAGCCAAGATGGAGTGACCCGCCGGAGAGATACAACTGCCTCCAGCGCACCGAGGACGTACCCAAGTCGTAACGATTATCAAGACCTGGAACGGCGTTGCCGTAGAACGTGGATGTACCGTTGATCACGAGACCTGCACCCGAGATGGAACCCACCACATCGAGTGTTGCCTTTGCTGCACGGCTGCCGATGTTGTTGCCAATCACCGCAGAACCGGACACGCTCAACTTGGAACCAGGGCTGAGCATACCAAGAC
>CAYRXE010000002.1:0-62048 GCA_964428205.1 uncultured Candidatus Peribacteria bacterium
ACGACGTTGCCTGCCTTTGGGCCCTTTTCACCGCTTTCCATGTCGAACTGCACGGTCTGTCCGATGGCCAAAGCCTCAAACTGGCCATTGCAGGCGCTGTGGTGAAAAAATACATCGTCCGATCCCTGGACGGCGATAAAACCGAAACCTTTGTCGGTCTTCGTCTTGATGGTGCCTGTTGCCATAACGATAAAAAGAAAAATAAGTAGAGTGTCTTTCGAAGAGCGTCCATATCCATCTCCCTCGGCAAAGCGAATCAAATGACCTTGGAGCGTAGGCTCTTTTGGCCAAGGAAGCCAGGGGTTTACCTCATTCCACCGACTTTTAAAATCCCGAAAAGAACCCGTTTCTCGTAGGAGAAGCAGGTTTGACGGAGTACCGTGACGTAAGACGCATATCGCGCTTCTCTTCCACAACTTCTCATACACAAGAAACACGTTATCTGCAGGATGGTTGACTGTGGCAAGGCCACGGATGGAAAGCAGTACTGCTCAAAACACATGGACGTTGAGGAGCGACGCAAATTACCAACTAACCTTCGTGCGGTCATTCGCTCCTCTTGCTGTGCCGCGAAGTGCACAAGCGGAGAGGCACACGAGAACGGCGAACAGTACTGTTCGAAATGCAAAGAGGCATGCACGTGGACGAAGGTGGTTGCGTAGAATGTGCTAGCATCTTGCCATGCCAAAGTACTTCATCGAGAAATCGATTCTCATTTCGGCTTCGGTCGACAAAGTGTGGGACATCCTCACCTCCGCAGAGTCTGTGCATGAGTGGTCGCAGTGTTTTGGCGTGGCTGTACACCCTGAGACAGACTGGAATATGGGAAGCGTGATTATTTGGAAAGACGACAACGGTAAAATAAGAGCCCGCGGCATTGTGACGGCGCACGAAGGACATCAATTGCTACGCATTGCGTTCGAAGATGCGGTCAGTGTCGTTTATCCCATTTTACCGGGCAAGTATTCCGAAACGTACCGCCTACTCGAAGACGGCAACCACACCTTCCTCTCGTTCTACGGTGGGGAAGTGAGCAAAGAAGATCAAGCACACCATGCTCCGCTCTGGGATAAGGCGCTCAAGGAAATGAAGAAGCTTGCCGAAGAGAAGTAGAACGTTGGCCGACTATTTTTTCTTACGGTGATGCCCGCATCGACATCCGCCTTTCTCCTTCACCATCCCCTTAAAATAATCTTTCCCGTAATCGTACGAGAGCTCTTCACCGGGTTTAATATTTCGGATGGCGCTAATGAACACGCGCTTGCCTTCGAGGTTGGCTTCGCAGTTGGGTTTGCACGAATGGTTGATGTAGCGCGCGAGGTTCTTACGCGTGGTGCCGTCGATGGTGAAGTTTGTGTCTTCGATATCGAAAAGATACTGACCTCCTTTTTTCTCCGCCTCTTCATCAGTGATGATTGTGCCCCAGTACTCAATGACAAATTGCTTTCTCTTGATGGGTGACTCTGTAAAAAGACCAAGACCAGCATTGCTCTTTTTTACTACGAAATGATGTCTCGAACGTCGAGGTTTGGGATACGACATAATGAAGGGAGTGATGTTGGCAGCCCCACGGGGAGTTGAACCCCGCTTTCCAGGATGAGAACCTAGCGTCCTAGCCGATAGACGATGGGGCCGCAGAACAAATGATCAGCCGCAACTCTCCAGGTCGCGGGACACCGAGTATAAGGGAGTATAATGGCTCTGCCAACGCTCCTATGTCTCATTTTGTGTACCTCGCACGGTGTTCCGATGGGTCCCTGTATTGCGGAACCTGCCTGGATCCTGTTGCCCGTGAGGCCAAACACAACGACGGCAAAGGTGCCAAATACACGCGTGGCAGAAGGCCGGTGAAGTTCGTGTACATCAAAAGAAGCAGGGGACTGAGTGATGCACGTAAGCTGGAAGCAAGGATGAAGAGGCTCACCAAAGATCAAAAAGAAGAGATCGTTCGCGGTACGCTCAAGCCATGATGCACCTTCGCTGGTGGACAGTCGGCGCTGCGATACTCCTGATTATTGTCGGTGGGCTTTGGTACTGGCACACGGCTCCCGATCGTGAACTTGCGCGGTATCTTTCGCTCGAGGAACAAGTGCGCACCATCACGCTCCAAGATGGAGCGCCATTGGCAGTGACGTTTCTTCAAGAGCACATCAATCGCGATCCTTCCATCGCGAACTTCTGTCATCCGCTCGCACACGAGATAGGGCAGACGGCCGTGGATGAAGTGGGTTTTGAGCATGCACTGCGTTTTGAATTCGACATCTGCGGATCAGGCTACGTGCACGGTGTTGTAGAGAAACACATGAAAGGCATCCCTGATATCGTCGCGTCGTTGCAGAGCATTTGCCCGCCGGAGTCACCCAGGTGTTTCCATGGAATCGGTCATGGCCTCATGCTTCGTAGTGAAAACGATCTTCCTAATTCGCTCAAGCATTGCCATACATTCACCCAAAAGTGGCAGCGCGTGCAGTGTGCCGAAGGAGTCTTTATGGAGAACTTCGAGGCGGATTTTTTAGGTCACTCTACGGACTATTTGGATCCTCGTGATCCGTACTTCCCATGTCGCGGTCAGGATGTTGTGGACGAAGGAGTCTGTGCGTTCTATGTGCCGCGGTACTTCATCGAAACCCGAGGATCGGACTACGACAGCCTTATTGCTTATTGTAATGATGTCCCCGAAGGTCCACGCGATGCGTGCTTCAAGGGTGTTGGAGACACCGCCATGAAGTTTCGCATCAGCGATCCACTCTTCGCCAAGTCCCTGTGCGAGAAAGTCCCTGCCGATAAACGTCACTACTGCATCCAAGGTATGACGAGCTATTTCATCGTGCACTTTGCCTCGGCCAAGAAGGGGAATGAGCTCTGTATCCTCCTTATGGAGCAAGACCGCCCTGCGTGCGTAAAGATCGTGAAGGAGAGCATGGCGGCATACCCGGGATAGGTGGTAGAATTGGCTCTCACATGCGCATTCTCGCCCTCCAAACCGATCCGAATAAACTCAAAGCAGGGTTTATGTCCGCAGACGAGCGCGAGCTTACGACGGCGCATTTTCACTGGTTCAAATTCTTTGGTCCGTTCATGTGGACGGGATTTTTTACGCTAGGTGTCATTGCTCTGGGAGTGTGGTTGCCCATGCAATTCGAATTCTCGGTGGGCATCGTGGAGCCGATCTTGTTCCTCTTTTGGATCATCGTCGTGTTTCCCACTCTTCTGCGCGCTTACATTGATTGGAAGTACGACTTCATCGTCATCACCACAGACAAAGTTGTGATTGTTGATCAGTCGTCTATTTTCCGTCAGCGCATTACACCTATTAACCTCGAGAACGTGTCTGGGGTCTCGACCGAAACACAGTTCTGGAATCTGTTTCGCTTTGGCACGTTGCATTTGGACCTCACCGAAAGCGCTGGTGCCGAACACACACTTCGCTACGTGAAGCACGCACACGCTGTGGCAACCGCGGTTACTGAGGCGCTCACTATTTTCCAGCGCCGCAAGGATCTTCGTCGGTACCCGCACGGAGAGGTAAAAGACGAGGTTTGATTAAGAACCAATCACCAAATCACAATGACCAATTGGTTATTGGAGCTTGGTGCTTGGTCATTCCCACGATAAGATTCTCTTATGAGATTATCCACGTTATTCACGAAAACATCGAAAGAACGCGTTGCCGATGCCGATAGCAAGAACGCCGATCTGCTCGTGCGCGCAGGTTTCGTCTGGAAGACCATGGCTGGTGCCTACTCGTACCTGCCACTGGGTTTGAAGGTGATGCACAAGATCGAACAGATCGTCCGGGAGGAGATGGATGCCATTGGCGGTCAGGAATTACTCCTCTCTGCATTTGGTCCAAAGGAGTATTGGGAGAAGACCGGTCGTTGGGACCAAAAAGTTATGGATGTGCTCTTCCATGTGCCTGGAGCAGGAGACCATGAGTACGCGCTCAACCCTACACACGAAGAAATCATCACGCCGCTCGCGATGCAGTACGTAAAGAGCTACCGCGATCTTCCTTTTGCTGCGTATCAAATCCAGACCAAGTTCCGTAACGAGCTTAGGGTAAAGTCCGGCATCTTGCGTGGTCGCGAGTTCCTCATGAAGGACTTGTACTCCTTCCACACCGACCAAGCAGACCTCGAGAAGTTCTATGCCAAAGCACAAGGTGCCTACATGAAGGTGTTTGATCGCTGCGGCCTTGGCGATATGACGTATCTCACGTATGCATCCGGTGGCACCTTCTCTAAGTACAGCCACGAGTATCAGATTGTTCTGCCACAGGGCGAAGACACCATTTACGTGAGTCTGGAAGCCGAAAAGAAGGGTATGCGCATTGCCGTGAATAAAGAGATCTACGAAGAAGGTAAAACCGAGTGCCCTGTCACCGGTGGTAAGGAGTTCCGCGAAACCCAGGCGAGTGAAGCAGGCAATATCTTCCAGCTTGGTACCAAGTTCTCATCTCCATTTGGTCTCCAGTACAACGGCGAAGACGGCAAGCGCCACGATGTGGTGATGGGTTGCTACGGAATCGGCATCAGTCGCTTGATGGGTATTGCTGCCGAAGCATTCTCCGATGACGCCGGTCTCGTGTGGCCACGAAATATCTGTCCTGCAGATGTGCACATCGTTGCCATCGCAAAATCTGCCGATGAAGAGTCCTTCAAGAAGGCGACAGAACTCTATGAGCTCCTCACAAAGACGTACAAATTAGATTGTCTCTTCGATGATCGCACCGATGTGACCGTTGGTTCCAAGATGGCCGATGCCGATCTTATCGGCGCGCCATACCGCGTGGTGATTTCGCCAAAGACGCTCGAAAAGAAGGAATTCGAGATCAAAGGCCGTGCCACAGGATCCGTCGAAATGCGCGACGAAGCAGCATTCCTGCGTATGATCGGGGTTGCGTAATTACCCCGCAAAGCTAGGGGTGATTCTGCTGAATCAGAACCAGAAGCCCATCAAGAGCCACGTGACGACGAGTCCAAAGAGGATTCCTCCCACGACTTCTTTAAACGAGTGACCAAGCCTTACTTTAAGGCGCTTCCAGCGCTGCAAGCGGTTGAGGATCTCGGCCTGTTCACCAATCGCTCTGCGACTGTGGAAGGCGTCGTACCACACAATCGCGGCGAACGTGAAGGCGATAGCGAACTCAATCGATTCAATACCCGACGTGTGCTGCACGAGTACCAAGAGAGAGGTGACAAATGCAGAGTGTGTACTTGGCATGCCGCCACTCTGGAAGAGTTTCTCGTCCCAGTTACCACTCTTCACTCCGTGCCACAAAATTTTCGCAAAGTCAGAGAGCAGTGCGACGGCGAGTGGAAGGAGGAAGAAGGGGATGTGAGCGTACATAGCATTGAGTAGTGTAGCTTACGCGGCGTTCTGGATAGGAACTTCGTAGACATTCTGAGGATTACTAGGCAGCCAGAAGCGGATTTTCACAGCACCCGGGTCTGTAATACTACCTTCGCCAAGGTGTTGTTTTGTCTGGTTGAGTGAGAGTACCTCGCTCTTCCTTCCATCTGCATATACGCATTGCCACTTCATACTTGGAAAAGGCAGACGGAAATAGAATTCTTGGGATCTGCGCATTAATGGAGTGCTAGTTTTTGTGTTCCAGAGCTGTACGTCGAGCGGCTGGTCAATAGTCGTGCCAGTTTTGGCATCTGCGTTCCTTACTTCTTTTTCAATCATCCAGAATGCAGCTTCATGTTTTTCGTTGATGGTTTTTAGAATAAGACCAATACGATTCCATTCGGTGCGCTGTGCTTGGCGCGCAGGGGAAAGAGATGAGTGCTTGTTCTCGTAGAGACCAACTCCGGCAGGCTGCCACGTGTTGCTCTTCGTGTCGCTCCATGCCCAAACACTGCCATTGAGTTTTACCGACATGCTCTCGCCTTCACCCTGGAAGAGATACGAACCATCAGGCTGTAGCACGCCTCCTTTGAGTTCCATGAGCTTTGTGCCCATTGAAATCTGTTCGTTTTGTTCCAGAGGCCTCTTTTCATACTTATAAGGCAGGGGATTATCTAAGAGCCAAGACATTTCCAGCTGTTCGAACCCTTCTGAGCCGTGCTCAGGGATGACTGCTAAGTACGCACCTTTGCCCTCCAGTTCTGTTCGTTGAATCAGCTTCTCGCGAATACCCAAGCGAATACCGTCGTTTTGGAATTTGATAGGTTCGGTGTGAAGAATGCTTCTTATCCTGGTTTGAGCCGCAAGCACATCTTCGTAGCGAATACTTCCAGGCTGTTTGAAGAGCGCTTCGGATTGATTGCGCAATTCTGTGCGAAGCATATCGGATGCCATCACGATAGCAGTACGCTTGTGTAGGCTGTCACCGGGTCCAATTTTGTCGTAATCGGTTTCTTCTAATCTGCGGCGCAAGAAGTTAACGTCGTCTTCCACACTCAGGAGCAGCATTTCGCGAATACGTGTCTTGGCAGTCAGTTCCTTACGAGGCTCTACAGAGCTTTTCACAAAATTTATACCATCTGCCAATTCTTGATGACGATTGTTGAACTGTTGTTCTACAACTGCTTGTTTCTTTTTCCATCGTTCATCAACAGCTGCCCTGCCTTCATCTTCAGGATGATCACCAAAGTCGCTCAGTTTGTATCCATTGATGTCGTATTCTTCACCCAAACTTTGCGCCTGGCGTCCTTTTGCGCACAAATCTGCAAAGATACGTGCTTTGGCAAACACGTGTTCATCAACACTCGTCTCACCTGATCTACCCACATACTTCATGGCATCCAAAAGGTAGATGTCAAAACGCTTCTTAAAATTTTCTTTTGATTCTCCCATGCCGGGGTTCAAGCGTGCCGTTTGCACAAGGTATGCTTTGCAAAGCTCGCGAATTTGAGAATCTCCTGATTGCCTGCCAATTTCTGAGGCATCGGACCACGAAGCCATAGAATAGAGCGCCGAGCCAAAGCTGCGAGGGTCACTTTCACTTTTTTGACGAAGTTGTACGAGGATATTGGCAGGAGTCTGATTGAGATATTCCTTGTACGTACCGTAGACATCGGTGGCAATTGCTTCGACCTGTTTCCAGCCTTCCACTCCTACGCTTATGGCAAGAGCGACTGGGATAAGAACCACGCTTGCCGTAGCGGCAACGCCGCTGACGAATGCGAGGGTGCCCACCACAACCGCAACGGTGTTTACGCCGAGGTTCGTGCCATGGATGATCCTTGTAGTTTCGTACAATTTTTGCAGTTCCTTGTTGCCTGTCTTTTTAACGTGGTCGATCTTGAGTTCGTTATCCATCAAGTCTTGGTATGCCATGTACGCAGCAAACACATCTGCGCCCACACCGAGCATGCGCAAAGCCACAACGGCCTTACTTGCCTTGTTGGCCATGCCCATGACCTTGCCGACTTCGGCCTCCTGGCCAGTGGCGATAGCTCCTTTAAACAGCTTCAATCCTTCTGGAGAGGATTGTAACTTCGTAATCATTTTTTCTGTTGCACCACCTTCGCGAAGTACTTGGAGAATTTTGGCGTCGTCTGCATTTGGTCCAAGTGCGAGGAGTTTGCTGTTAAGCGCCTTTGTTCCTTCTACACCTTCAGCAGCAGCTTTTGCGGGTGTTCCTGCTGGAGCTTTAGCTCCTGGATTTGCAGGAGGGGGTGCTTTGGGTGCGGACTTTGCCGCAGCGCCTGCGGCGGCTTTTTCTGCTTTGGTGAAATCATCGGCTGCACCGCCAGCAGCTTTCCACGCAGCTGAGTCTTTGCCTGCCTTAAGGAAGTCGTCGGCAGTGGCTCCTAACGATCGCAACTCCTTGCAAGCAGCTGTCCTCGCAGCTTCGTCCAGATGCGTGGTTGCGTGCAGGAGATCGTCCATTTCGGCTCCAGCGGCCAATAGCTCTGTTGCGCTATGACCTACTTTCATAAGGTCTTCTGCCTTCGCAAATTTAACCATGAGCATCTTGTACAGCTCATCTTGGTATGCGATTTCTTTTCCTTTGAATGCATCTGCCCACTTCCAGAACTTCGCAGTTCTCAGTTTTCCGGGAACTTCTTTTAAGCGCAGTTCTTTCACACGCATTTTGCGTTGCACGAACTCTCTCAGTTGTGTGCGCTTGGTGACAAGATCGGTTTCATTTCGCAATGAAGCACCGATTTCGTTTGCCACCTTCATGAGATCTGCATCGGATCCCGTTTCGATGATACCAATGATTTCTGGGCGGATGTTTGCATGGGCAAGCGCGTTGTTGATGCGTCTTCCTTCGAGGAACCCGAACATTTTGATGATTTTGACGTCGTGTGCGGTTTTCACCATGCCGCGCACCATGTTGATTTGCGACAAGCCCGGCGTGATGTTCATGATCATGCGCGTTTTCCAACCTTGATACAAAGGACCTCCTCCAATAGCCATTCTCTTTAACTTAGCGATCCATGCAGCATTCAAGGAAAACGCTGCAGAAGTAATGGCACCACCCGTCACGTTGACGCCCCAATCACTCCAGTCGCGTGAGGCAGTCATGTTAAAGGGGTTCATTCCCAGTGCATCCATGGCCAAATCCACCGGCACCATGAAGTACTTGACGGTGTTTCCAAAGGGATCATCGAAGATGTACAGGAAGTTGCCTACCACCATCGCGACACCTTTGTTTTCGGTAATCTTTTCTCCGGTTTTTCTTGCCTGCTCCTGGTGCTCACGCACTTTATCGAGAGCATTCGAAAGCCAGTAGTTTACAAAGTTCTCGCCATGGCGCAGGCGCTCAGATAGGGCTTTGAGCTTGGCACGATCCGTAATGGACGGATGTACGCAGAGATCAAATGCCTCGGGCATATCTTTGGACTTCCAAGTCACCACTTCTCCTGTGTCATCCACGGTGATGTCGAGTGCAGCAAGGCTGGTTTTTAACCCTCTCAGCTGTGTCGCCGTGGTGTCGCTCTCGCGGTCATCGGTGCAGCGCGTGCGCAAGTAGGTAATGCGGTATTCCTCCAATGCTTGAATCGCTTTTTCACAAGCATCACCGCGTCCTTCGTTGCGCTTGTCGGTGCTTGTACGCACGCCACGCAGTTGCATTTCCAAATAGTGATGCAGCGCATCCATGCATGCTTCGTTATTTTGTGCGATCAATTCCTCTGGAGTCATGCCTACCATTTCTGGAACAGATTCTGAAATCAATACCACAAGAGTTTCCAAGTGCTTCGTGATCCAAGGAATAACCTGCTCTCCGATTTCACCAATTTTATTCATCAAATCCTTCAAGCCATTGAGTGCAGAACCTGCGGCATCGCCGACGTCTTTTGCGTCCACTCCCATGAACAACTCACCATTCATGCATGCCTTAGACAACTGGTGCAGGTTTTCGGGGAGAAGAACGTTGTCCTTTAATTTTTTGAGCCCAATGATGGATCCTCCCAAAAGAAACAGTGATAACAGAGGGTGATTGATGCCCCATTTGAGCATGGTTTTTCCAATCTCGGCGGCCTTTTTGGCAATACTGAGAGGGGAGGTGAGGATCGACTGAAGAATGTTCAAACGCGCTGCAATGATTGCGCCAACAGCGACCTCGAACTTGTGTCGTTCCACCCACTTACCCAATTCAAACAAAGCCGTACCCAAATCATCTTCGTAGTTCTGGAGTGCCACAGAAGCTTTGACGTAATTCACGCCATTGCGACTGACTTCCACTTTGTACTTCTCCTGCATGTCTTTCATGAATTTCTCAAATTGCGGACTCGTCTCCCCATCTTTGAGTCCAAAGATAGCCGAGATTTCTTTTCTGCCTCCTTCGCCCTTTGTCTTATATACATGTTCTGCTTTTTCGTAGTCTTCTTTCGAGAGTCCGTACTCCGCCTCTTTGGAACCCGGCAACATGCCCTTCAATTTGCCTTCAAGACCATTGATCATTTTGGCGTACTTATCGAACTTCATGAGCATCTTGTGTCCTGCGTACAAACCCAGTGCTGCCAAGCCAATGCCCGGAATCCAGTAGATAAGGCTTCCCCAGCCACTTTTCTTGCCCTGAGCCTGTTCTGTGCCAGAGCCGGTCATCCATCTCCACAGTTTTCTGCCAAGGTATGCGACACCAATGGCTCCCACAGTGAGGGCAGACACTGTTGCAATCTGCTTACCGGACCACTCGCGAGCATCCCATGTGTGCGGGAGCCAAGCTTCCGCCTCTGCTGCTTTTGCTGGAGCAGAAGGGGCAGAGGCTTTTTCACCATGAACTTCTTTTTCTTCTTCCGTACGACGTGTGCGCATCTGTTCAATTTTTTCTTGCAGCTGCTTCATGCGTTCATTGGCTCCACCGCGCAATTGATCCAGAACATCGGTACGTGCCTCTTCCAAAATATCATGCGTTGCCTTGAGAATGAGATTCTTCTGTTCCTTGGTCTCGTTCTTTAACTCCGTTTTCATTAAATCCAACGCCTGCTCGCAGCGCTTTACCTGCTCTTCGCGCTGATAGGGGGTCTGCTTTGGTCCACGAATGAGCTCATTCACGCTTTCTTGCCCTTGGGACATGGCATTGCGAAGACTTTGTACTTCGATGGCTGCAATGGGCGTCATAAGGGTTTAGAGGGGCTTATTAAAGAGTCCACGAACGAGGTGATACGCGCTTTTTCCAATGCCATGAATGGAACGACCTACGACATTGCTCGTAACCGCACCTGCTTCCACTGCTCCGCTCATGAGGCCATTCACTGCCCAGCGCAAACGAGACTGCCTGGAGCCAATGGCACCAGATTCTGGAGCGAATTCCTGAGCCTCTGAATGCTTGAGTGTTTCTGACATGCGCAGGGATTAGGAAGCGGTTTTTACTTCTTCGAATACATAATCAAGAGATGCCTTTTTAGGCTTTGCACCTTTCGCATCAAGGTCGCTCCAGACTTCCAAGTTACCTTGCGAGCGATTGCCGTCTTTCTTTGCCCTGATGAAACTTGCGGCAAGTTGTTCCTGGTCAATAAACCCGTTGCCAACCATTGGACCAATTCCTCCTTCCAATTTGAGCATAGGCCCGCGCAATGCACCGCCCTCGTAGGTCGTTGCTTTTTGTAGAACCGAGAAGAGATCAGCCTCTGCGTATTCTCCCTTTGCATCGAGTTTCACTTGATCAGGGTATGCAGTAGCAATGCCTTTCGCTGTCGCCTTTTTAAGCATGGTATCGAGCTTTACCGAACCCTTGATAGAGTATGGCTTTCCATCAATGACGATGTGCTTCTTCTCTTTAGAGAACTGCACATTCACACTCTCTACTCCAAAATAAAATTTCACGGGTGTGGTGAGGTGGAGCAAATTTGTGTTTTTAATTCGTTCGTCGTGGAAATCCACCGAGCTAAGCTTATCCATCTTGAGACGCTCTTCTACTGTTTTAGCACCTGCCTTATCTGCCTTATCTTTCTCATCAGCCTCAGTTTTTGCCTGGGCTTCTTTATGTTTGTAGTACTTATATCCTCCATAGGTCGCCAAACCCGCAACGATTGCTCCCCATGCCAATTTGCTGCCGTTTGCCAGTTTGTCCCACAGCCATGAAACAGCTTTGTAGGTAAGGTAACCGGCTGCGAGGAGGCCTGTGCCCACGAGGATCTTGCCGCCGGTGCCGCCGTTTTCCCACATATCTTTCATGCGGTCTCTCACGGCAGGGATGGTGCCTTTTTCTTTCGCTTCTTCGAGGAATCCTTCGACACGCTTTTTACCTTCTTGGTAGACCTCGGTTTTTTCGACCTTCTTCACAATTGCTTTTCCTTCCTCGTAGCCGCGCTGTAATGCCTCATTGCCAGCGTCGACCGTAGTTTCGGTCGCGGGTTTGAGAATATCGGGCATGACTTCCGCAGCTTTCTTTCCTGAATCCGTTGGGAGCAGAGGCTCTTCGATTTTGTGTTCCTCCAGAGTGGTTTCAAGATCGGTCAGAGCTTCTTTCGTATCCTGCTGCTTTTGCTCTTTGAGGTGCTTTTTTACAGAGGAACGCAGGGTGCGCAATTCGTCACGGTTCTTGAGCTTCATCTGTGGTACATGCTCTTTGACCGCTTTCGCAGCATCGCGGATCTTGTTGGGATCCGTTTCGTTGCCCGTAAGTGTTTTAAGATGTTCGCTCATAGAGTGAGACATACGAAATATGAAAGAAATACTTAGGCTTTTGGTTTGAGAACCTGTGTTCCCACAAGTGCGTAGAGGTTAATTTCTGCAGGCTTCGTTTCATCTACTTTCTTCAGCTCTTCGGCATTTTTAGGATGCTCGATAAACGCAGCTGCTTTATCGATCGCATACTCAGCTAATGTCTTTTTGCTCTTCGATGACTTCCATTCGTCGTACAGTTTTTGTACGGCATCATCATCATTTTGCTTTCCCTTACCTTCTGCGAGTTTGAGAGTCTTTGGGAGAGTAGCTTTTACCTTCTTGCGAATGTCAGTTTTTGCAAAATATTCCATGTACAAGTTATCGGCGATTTCGGAATGTTCCGAAGCGTCCTTGTAGCCAAGTAGCTTTAAAATGCCTCCTTTGGCCTTTCCAAAGAAACTTACAATTGCCCCCATACCTCCTGCAAGAGTTTCATTTTCGAGGATGCTCGTCAGAAATCCTTTCTTTTTCGCATCCGCGGCGAGCTCTTCAGCACTTTTATTTTCTGGATTATAGGCACTCTCAACAGGTGCAGCAGGAGCGGCTGGCGTCGTTTTTTCTACCACATCGATATGTGTATCAAGCTCTTCCAGAGCTTTTGCGACTTCCGTTTTTACCTCGTTCGTTCCTTCTAGCTTTTTGAGCGTGAGGGTGTGTGTCTTACGGTAGGTGTCGATTTTACCTTTGAGTTCCTTGCGACCCTCAGAAGAGCGCTCATGCACCTTCTTTTTCGCGGCTTCCTTGTGCTCATGTTGCACATCCGCGTCGGAGAGACGTTCGCCTTTATCGAGCTTCTCAATCAGGTGCGACATATGGTTGTTGGTATGGACCCTTCAAATATTGAAAGGTTTCTCCTTATTATAGCAGTTTTGCCCTTCTCCTTCAATCGCGGTAGGCTCAAGCCGTTTTCCCACTTCATACACTATGAACATCCAGCACTTCGAGAAAGGACTCCACTACTCAGACCAGGAGTTTTTGGCTATTGCTCGCAAATTGGGCAAGTTGGCCACCTACTGTAAGCGTGCCAAGGACGAGGCTTCATTCATTCGCATCGAATCCGAGCGCCGCGATACCAAGAAGGACAATGACCAGGTGCAGGTCGCTATCACGGTCGAATTGCCTCATAAAATCCTGCGTGCAGAGTCGCTCAAGCGCCAGGTGCTCGAAGCTGTGGATCGCTGTGTCGACAAGTTGGAGCCTCAGCTCATCAAGTACAAAGAGCTGCACATGAACAAAGCTCGCGCTCGCAAGCGCAAGGGGAGTAAGCCTTGGGCAAACTAATCACGCACAAAAAGATCTGAGCGACGTTCATCCGTGATCGTCGCTTATTTCTTGTCTTCGGCCTTCGCGTCTGCAGCTGGAGCAGCAGCACCCTCGGCACCTGGAGCGGCAGCAGCACCCTCGGCAGTAGCAGCACCTTCTGCAGGAGCAGCAGCGACCACAACTTCTTCCTTACGAGGCTCCTGAACCGTAGCGAGTACGGAGTCAGCGTCGTCCAAGATAGCCACGCCCTTAGGCAACTGGATGTCCTTTACGTGCACCGTATCGCCAAATTGAACAAGACTTACAATAGACACTTCGAGCTGGTGTGGGAGGTCGGATGGCAAACACTTCACGGTAACTTCGGAGAGTGGCGTGAGGAGGATTGCGCTCAAGTCTTTGACTGCTGGAGATTCACCTGTGAGCGTGACTGGTACCTTCGTTTCGATTTCTTCCTTCATGTTCACAGCGTAGAAGTCGACGTGGACAGGATCGCTGGAGACAGGATCGAACGTGATGTCCTTAAAGAGGACCGGCACCTTCTTGCTGTTCATATCGAGCTCGACGAGCGTGCTTTCACCTGCGCGCACGAATGCCTTGTACAAAGCCTGGAGATCACACTGGATAGGTGTGCTCTTTGTTTCGTGTCCATACACCACGCACGGCACTTTGCCGGAGCGGCGAAGGACCTTCGCAGCAACCGAAAGGTCGCGGGCCTGTGCTGAAAGAGGCACCATGTTCATGAGGCCGGTAGGTTAAAGGATTGCTGGAATGCCGTCAACGACCTTTTACAGCGCCTTTTGCAGTCCCAAGGCCCCATTTTGCGAAGTATTTTACCCCGCTGATCAGGTGAATCCTGGCGGTTTTCTTGTTCAAAAGGCTCAATACGCCACCTTGGCTCAGGCGCTCCCGACGGTCCTTGGCCGTGACTGCAGGCCAGTACACGACGCGCTTTCCGGCTGCCCAAATGCGCCTACACAGGTCCGTATCTTCGAAGAAGAGGAAGAACCTAGGGTCGAATCCATTCAAGCTCTGGAAGAAGTCTTTGCGCATTACAAAACACGCACCGGCAATCCAATCCACATTAACCGGGTCCGTACTTCCACTGATGTATGTCTCTGGCATGTGACTCCAGTGACCCAGGAAGGTGCGCTTACGCAGAATGTCCAACACGGTAGGGAAGCGACGGGCAGAGTCGCGCACGGTGCCATCGGGGTAGACGAGTCGTGGAGCGATGAGTCCGATCGTTGGGTCTTCCTTCATCTTCTGGATCATCCGTTCGAGTCCGTTTTCTTCCAGACGGTTATCGGGATTGATCACCATTACGAATTCTCCTTCTGCACGATCAATTGCGTACACATTGCCTTGGCCGTAGCCCAAGTTTGCGTTCGTCTCGATCAACTTCACGCCCTCAGTATCGCGAAAGCGATTACGCAAGTACTGCATCGACTCATCATCAGAGTGATTATCGATCAGCAAAATTTCCAGGTCCTTTGCGATCGTCTGACTCTGCAAAGCCTCGACACACTTAATACTGTCTCGGTAACTTTTGAAATTGAGGACGATGGCGGAGGCGAGTGCGACCATGCAGGTAGCTTAGGACAACTGGAGAAAAATGGCGTCAATTCCACTTGTCTTTTGCACTCTGACACGGAAGAATCCGCCAATCCTACAGCCCTGCTGTGGGGTTTGTGGTCTTTCATTTCTCTTCAAAAGGAGTTGGAGGTGTTCTTTAGACGCCACAACGTCAGCGTCGGTCCTGTCCGTCTTAAAGGCATGGAGTCCGATGTAGTCCTGACTTTCAGTTTCCGCGCCGAGTCTCCGGATAGGCTTCACCTGACTGCGAGATGTTCGTCGGGAGATGTGCCTTTCGGAGGACATAACTATCCTCCCGATGGATGGCTTGGTCTTCTGATCAACGTCACCAACGAGTTCTGCAGGCAGAATGAGTTGCCACTCGTTCGGGCCATCGCCTGGCCCGATGGGCCTGTCGCCATTCTGCATCACCGACCGCTTCCTACATAAAGGAAGAGATCGGCCACAACGCCGCGTACCAGTGGTACGCGGCTTTTTTATGCTATTATTCAAAACCTTGTTCGCAATTACGCCAGCAAGGATTGTCCCTTCAGTGCATTGATAGGAGGACGTATGTCTCAAGGATCTGCTAGCAATGGAGGAGTGAACCCCATTGCATTCATTGTTGGAGTGTTCTTGTTGCTTGGCTTCATCAATTGGTCTGCGCATCGTGATGACCCGGACAAGCAACCCACGGAGCCCGTTCCTACTGTGGTCGAACCACAGGAGTCCAAACCGCCGGCCGCCTAGGCCACCGCACTGATGCAAGGCCCCTTCATACGAAGGGGTTTTTTCGAGCATACCAAAAACGGAGAGCCGAAGCCCTCCGCTAAAGGTTTTGAATGACTGTGATTACACGAACAGCGCTGCCATCGCGAGCGTGAGCGTTGCGAAGAGCTTGATGAGCACGTGCAAGCTTGGGCCAGCAGTGTCCTTGAACGGATCACCAACGGTGTCGCCCGTCACAGCAGCCTGGTGTGCAGGGCTTCTCTTGCCGCCGTGTGCACCCTGCTCAATGAACTTCTTGGCGTTGTCCCATGCGCCACCTGCGTTGTTGAGGTAGCAGGCCATGAGCACACCCACGATGGTGCCGACCATCAGGAGACCGGCAACCGCAGCCTTACCGAACAAGACACCAATCACGATAGGAGCGGCAACAGCCAAGACTCCCGGCATGATCATTTCTTTGAGAGCGCTCTGGGTGGCAATGTCGACGCAGGCAGCGTAGTCAGGCTCATCCTTGCCATCCATGATGCTCTTGGTCTTGAACTGGCGGCGGACCTCTTCGACGATCACACCGGCAGCACGACCGACAGCGCGGATCGTGAGGGACGTGAAGAAGAAGATCACCATGGCACCGAGGAAGGCACCCACGAATACTTTTACATCTGCGAGGTTGACCACCGTCAGCTCTGCATCGGTCATGTAGGCCGAGAAGAGCAAGAAGGCAGCGAGTGCAGCGGAACCAACGGCGTATCCCTTGGTGAGAGCCTTGGTCGTGTTTCCTGCAGCATCGAGCTTATCGGTAATGACGCGCATCTCCTCTGGAGCCTTGCTCATCTCCACGATGCCACCGGCGTTATCGGTAATTGGTCCGAACATATCCATCGAGAGCACGAAGCCCACAACGGAGAGCATTCCCATGGTTGCAACAGCTGTGCCGTAGAGGCCACCGCTTGCGAGACCCGTCTGCTCGCCAATCCAGTGGCTCACGAAGAGTGCGATACATACGGTGAGGACAGAGAGACCTGTGGACTCCATGCCAATAGCCGTACCTGCAATCACGTTTGTACCGTGACCTGTCGTACTAGCCTTCGCAATAGAGTGCACTGGGCGGTTCTGTGTGCCTGTGTAGTAGTCGGTGATATAGAGGAAGGCGACAGCCGTGAGCACACCAATGACACCCGTGATAAAGAACAAGTTGCCCGTACCCAAGCTCATCCAACCCGTCGTCTCGCCAATAGCGAGCACAGCATCAGCGTTGAGCATGTAGTGCGTGGTCACATAGAGAGCGATGATTGTGAGAACAGCCGTAACCCAGAAACCGCGAGTCATAGCCTTCATAGGTGCTTCGTCGTTGCTCTTGGCGCGTACCGTGTACACACCAATGATGCCGGCGATGAGGCCGAGCGAACCGAGGACGATAGGGAACAAGATTCCTTTGAGACCGAAGACTGGGAAGAGTGCGACACCAAGCACCATCGCACCGATGTTCTCGGCGGAGATGGATTCAAAGAGGTCAGCACCACGACCGGCACAGTCACCCACGTTGTCACCCACGAGGTCGGCGACCACTGCTGGGTTACGAGGATCATCCTCTGGGATTCCTGCTTCGATCTTACCCACGAGGTCCGCACCAACGTCGGCTGCCTTCGTATAAATACCTCCACCAAGCTGAGCGAACAGAGCTACAAACGAAGCTCCGAAGCCGTAACCCACGATCATGCGTGGGATATCGGTGATTTCCATATTCAATCCAAAGCGATACATCAGGTACAGCGCGCTAATACCAATCAAGGAGAATGCCATGATGGCGATAGCGGATACCGTGCCTCCACGCAGCGACATTTGCAGAGCGGCGTTCATGCCGTCCTTGGCAACTGCTGCAGTCTTGAGGTTCGTCTTCGTGGCAACGATCATGCTCACGATTCCCGAGAGACCCGAGAAGAAGCTACCGAGCAAGAAGGCGGCACCAACCTCCAGTCCGTAGATCCATCCGTGACCTTCGTAGTCAATGACTCCGTGAATCACCACAATCAACACGGCAACAAGCACCGAGAGAATGGTGATCGTGCGGTACTGGCGACGTACGAATGCGCGTGCACCGGTCGAGATGGCGCTCGCCACTTTCTGCATGGCAGGCGTACCGTCTGGAGCGGCTTTGACCGCCTTCCACATCACCACTGCCCACACGAGACCGAGCACGGCCACTGCTGGGGCAAACAGCTCAAGAGAGAACGTAGACATACGAGAAAAGGGGAGAGAAATGACAGATAATGAACCGACAGAGCCTACCGTACGAGAATTTGGTTGGGAAGGGAACCTGGGTACTCCTTATATATGCAGGGCACGAACTTGGTTATCCGCCTAGCTCCTCCAGTCTTTGCCTGGCAGGGGTGTTTTCGGGGTCCATCTCCAGCGCTGTGCGGTACATCTCCTTCGCCTCCGCAATTCTGCCCTGTTCTTCCAAGACCAATCCGAGCAGCTGGTAAAAATGTGCAGAAGGGCGTGCCTCATCGATGGACTGTCGCAGGTACGCCTCGGCGTTCTTCCACTGACCGTCTTGGATGAGCATGCTCACGACCGCAATGCGCGGAGCAGGATCCACCATGCTCGATTGTGCAGCGGCTAAGAAATGTTGAAGAGCTTCTTGGTGTTTCCCTTGCTCACGTTCAATCACTCCAATATTAAAGAGGGTTGTTGCGTCCTGTCGGATTTGCAGAGACTTGTAGAAGTTCTGGAGCGCCGCATCCACTTGTCCCATCTTGTACAACTCCGTACCAATATTCGTGTACGCAACGTACGCATTCTTGTGATACTTGATCGTCTGCGTGAAGAGCGAAGTCGTATCGAACCACGTGCGAGCGAGGAAGAAGGAGAGGATCGAAAGCACGATCATGACCACTGTTGTCGCAGCGAGAACGACGCGCTTTATCAGCATGTCTTGCTCCAGTAATTTGCTGATACCTAAGCCACAAAGTAAGAAGATGCCAATCACCGGCAAGTACGCATAGCGGTCACTCGTGATGTACACGTCGAGGAGCTCATTGTGGCCCTTGGCGATGTTCGTCATTGATGGTGCGAGCAGCACGAGGAACCAGGCGAGAGCAAACAGCGGAGATCGGTTTTTAGTTTTGATCCACACGATCACCGCACCAACAATCAACGCGATCAGGAGTAACAAGGATCCCAAAATATCCGGAGTCAGAAGCGAGATAGGCTGTGTGTACGGATAGAGGACGGAGAATCCAACGGGATACACCAGATGAACGAGATGCAACACGACGCTGCGTGCACCCATCAAGATTTTTTCGAAGAAGAATTCATCCGTTGATGACTTGCCGAGAC
This sequence comes from uncultured Candidatus Peribacteria bacterium, assembly GCA_964428205.1. GTDB lineage: Bacteria > Patescibacteriota > Gracilibacteria > Peribacterales > Peribacteraceae > CAYRXE01. The sequence goes on from CAYRXE010000002.1 coordinate 18,976, forward strand.
TCGCGATGATCACGAAGAGCACACTCAGTGCAAAGAAGGGGATCAGCTCTATCCATGTTTTCTTGGTGAGAGGTTTTTGTCGGTACCAATCCAACAGCAGTAAGATCAACGGCAGGAAGACAATCGACACCTTCGACATCAGACCAAGCGCAAAGGATCCCAAACTCACGGCATACCAGAGCCAAAAACGGCTCCCATCCTCTTTCTTGAGATAGGCCCCCAGAGAAAGGAGAAAGAAGAATGCAGCGAGGACATCCTTACGACCGCTCACCCACGCAACTGCTTCGACGTTGATGGGGTGGATAGCAAAGAGGAGTGCAGTGACGATCGCCGCTACTCGGTTTTTCGTGACGGCAAACATCACCCATGCAACCATCAGTACAGATCCAACGTGGAGGAGGAGATTGACCAAGTGGTACCCAAACGGAGAGAGTTCATGGAGTGAGTAGTTGATCTGGAAACTCAGCAATGTGAGCGGGATGTACAACTCCGGGTCGTACGTCGTGAATGCCCGCACAATGTTCGTCCAGGTCAGGCCGTGTGCTGTTGGGTTTGCTGTCACAAGCAACGCGTCATCCCACACCACAAAGCCATTCATCAAAGACCATCCGTAAATCAGTGCCAAGACCGCGGCTATTACAGCCGCGAACAGGAAAGACTTTTTGCGCGAAGCGAACAAACGATCCATGGGGATCAGTGTATGATTCTTCTATGCCTAAGGCCAAGACCGATTCGGCCGAAAACCCCAATCTTGAATCCCTGCGCAAGCGCATAGCCAAAGCGCCGCAGGATGCAGGTGTGTATCGCTGGAAGGACGCAGACGGAACCATCCTCTATGTGGGGAAGGCGAAGAATCTTCGTAATCGTTTAAAACAGTACGTCACGGGACCCGCGAGTGCGCATGGTCCGTGGAAGCAGAGTTTTTTGCGTAAAGTGGCGGACTTCGAAATCACCGTTACGGGTAGCGAACTCGAAGCACTGATTTTGGAAACGAATATGATTAAAGAGAATCGACCCAAGTACAACGTGCTCATGAAGGACGATAAGAACTACGTGTATGCACGCGTGACCATCAACGAAACATATCCGCGTGTGGAGTCGGTGCGTTTTTTGAATCTCAAAGATGGTGCACTCTACTTTGGGCCCATCCTCAGCAACAGTGATCTGTGGGAAACACTCACTGCCATTAGAACCGTATTCCCGTTTCGCACTTGTAAAATGGATATACAGACTGTTTCAGGGGAAAAGATGAATGATGAATTAAGAGAGATGAAAGACGAGAATATTCATCATTCATCACTCATCTCTCATCATTCTCCAGATAAAAAGATTATTCCCATTGATGTCGTTTGCTCTCACAGAGATAGGCCAACGCCGTGTTTGGATCATCACATTGGTAAATGCGGTGCCCCCTGTGTAGGTCTTGTGACCCCTGAAGAATACAAACGTGACGTGATCGATGGCGTCATCCGGTTTTTGAAAGGGGATTACGACAGTGTGAAAAATATTCTCACGGTGCGCATGCAACAGGCCGCTGCCGAGAAGAAGTTTGAACTCGCGGGAAAGTTACGAGATCAAATGACGGCGATGGATCGCTTACAAGGAAAACAAATCATCAGCGATACCACAGGAGAAGATGCCGACGTGATTGCGATTGCCATCAAGAGTGGTCATGCACATGTGTGCGTATTGCGTCGCCGTGATGGACGCATAATTGGAGACGAAGAAGTGGCGCTCATGGGAGTCGCCGAAGAGCCAGAAGTCACACTGGGGGAATTCCTCGCGCAGTTCTACGCCGACCGCGAAATCCCACAGCAAATCATCCTCTCGCACGAACCACCGGATATGGCTGTTTTGGGCCAGTGGCTCAGCGAAAAGCGAGGTACGAAGGTGCAAATGCTCCTACCAGAACGAGGCACAAAATCGAAGCTTTTGCAGATGGCAGAAAAGAACGCACTCGAGAAGGCGCGTACGAGTGAACTCAAGTGGGAAGCAGAGGAGAGGAATACGAAAGGTGCTGTGCGCGAGCTTGCAGAAAAAATCCTTCCCAATTTTACAACAGCGGAGCATGGCGATGCGTCGAAGACGCCGCTGCATCGAATAGAATGCTATGACATCAGTCATATGGGAGGGAACGAGACAGTCGCAAGTATGACCGTCGCACTCGATGGCAAGCTCGACAGCAGTCACTATCGCTCCTTTAACATGCGCACGGTCAAGGAGGGAGACATCGATGACTACCGATCATTGAGGGAGGCGCTGCTCCGTCGACTGCGACGTTTGCATGACGATCTCCCTGAGGAAGAAAAGAGGTGGAATGCGAAAGGTGTGACCTTTGGCAAAGCTCTCAAAAAAGATGCGGAGTTCATTGCCAACGTGGTGGCAGACAGCCCGGGAGACATAGGGTCCGACGGACTGGAGGATTCCGTATTTTGGCTCGCCAAAAAGGAAAACGAGATCATCGCCTGTGCGCGGTTTTACGAGTATCCCGGCAAGGTTCTCACGCTGCGCTCACTCTGGGTTTCTCCCGATCATCGTGGTGAAAAACTGGGGCTCATGTTGCTACGTCGCATGCTGAAGACGGTGAAGAAGGGCAAGGTGTACTTGCACTGCAAAGAAGCTCTTGGTGAGTACTACGGAGAGATTGGATTCCGCTACGTCATCAAACCGCCAAAACCGTTGCAGGAAAAAATGGATGCGTTTCACAAAGAACATCCCGAAGCCGAGCCAACGAGTATTTTCCTCTGGGAGGCGTTGCAGCATAAAGTGGATCCTTCTTTTAGTGCGCGTCCCGATCTCCTCGTGATCGACGGAGGCAAAGGGCAACTGAGTACCATCGTCGAAGTCCTCAAAGAATTGAACTTGGATATTCCGGTGATTGGTCTCGCGAAGCGTGAAGAAGAAGTGTTCGTCCCCAATAGAAGTGATCCGATTCTTTTCGAGAAAGATAGCCCGGGAAAATTCCTGCTCATGCGACTCCGTGATGAGGCCCATAGGTTTGCGAATTTGAAGCGTGAGGGCAGGGGACTCGCCGATGCAAAGCGATCTGCATTGGACAATGTACCGGGTATAGGGCCCGAGACGCGCAAAGCGCTCATGCTTAAATTTATGACGCTCACGGGCATTAAGAAGGCTCCGGATAGCGAACTTTTGAAGATTCTCACGCAGGGACAACTGGAGCAGGTAAGAAAACATCTGTGAGTTGCGTCATCTACAATGGCGCTGATTTCTTTGCGCTTCGTTGTACGTTTCGTACAATGGAATCCTTCCCCTCGTTTCTATGAAAAAGATCTCCCTCTTGCTCGGTGCACTCGGTGGTGCCATGGCCGGTTACGTCTTTAGTAATCAAAAACTTCGCAACGAACTTTCCGAAGCAAAAGATGCCGAAGCTGCCGCACAAATCTTGGGTAAGCACATGAAGTCTGATGGAAAGAAGATCGGTAAAGAAGTGTGGGACTTTGTGCAGAGTGATGAAGTTCAGAAGAACATCAATCATGCGAAGAAGTACGCAGAGAAGCAGTTCAAGACTGCGAAGACAGAGGTGCAGAAGTACATGAAGAAAGAAGCCAAGCAGCTCAAGAGCGCGGCTAAGTCTGCAGCAAAGAAAGCGGTGAAGCGTGCAAAAACGGGCTTTAAGGACAGGAAGGTGAGCTAATTGACGTAATTGTTAATTAGTATTATAAGTATAATTACTGAACATCGTTGATGTTGGTCTTTCACTCACTCCTGTTTCTTTTTTCACGAAGGAGAGTTGGTATGTCCATCAGGCCTCTCAAGGGTCAGGTTGTTATCGCGACGACGAGTCCGGGAAAGCTCAAGGAGTACGGTCGTTCCAGCGCTCGCCTCAAGGAATTGGGCGGGACTCTGGAGTTTGTACCGTTACCTCGCAAGCACTCGCTTCTCGAAATCCAAGGCGACAACCCGCAGCAGATCGCAGCCGCCAAGGCGTGGTACGCCGCCCTCAAGGTCTCACCGACGTTGGGAGCTGGCCTCTATCACTTGCCCATCGTAACCGAAGACGTCCTCCTTGCCATTCCGGCTTTAGGAGGATTGCCCGGTCCGTATTACGCGGACTGGCACGATCAACGCAAGATCTCCAACTCGCAGATTCTGCGGATGATGGAAGGTGTCGAAGACCGTCGTGTCTTCGCTACCGCGACTCTTGGGTACGCCAACCCTCGCGATGGGAAAATCTTCCTCTACACGGGAACGTGTGAAGGCAGACTCCCTCTCGAGACTCGTGGCTCCGAAGAGTTCGGTTACGACAACATGTTCGAGATGGACGGGCTGACGTTTGCCGAGATGACTCCCGAGCAAAAAGATGCAGTGTCCTTCCGCGGACGGGTCATGCTTGCTGCGATGAAGGGCGAATGCACGGTTCACGACTGGACCGACATTCTCCCTGAGTACGTGCGCGTGCTGCTCCCGCAGTTACCGCGAGACTAGGACATGTCGTGAATCACCTGTTCAGTGCCGTTTCCTTCATTGGAATCGGCATTTTAATATGCATTTATAGGCTGTTTTGAGCAAATCTTGCATATTGCAATTATTGTGTTTGAGTGTACTATTTTTCGGCATGCTTCCCGAGCTTAATCCAGCGTTGAGCAAGCCTTCCTACAGAGATCTGACTCTCGTCGATCAGTGGGGTGTGCCTTTGGAGGTAGAAGTACGTTTGCCCGAGGAAGAACACAAAGCGTTGCGAACGTCTCGCGTGGCTTTTCATAATGCACTCGAAGCCGTTATTACAGGTGCGTTACATAAAAAAGATCAGGATCCTGCTGCTTTACTTCAAGCTCTCCACAATGCCGAGGCGCAGTACTGGCCAGACTTGTATAAGCATTTTGGTGATCCAAAGATGCAAGATCTCCTCGCGACTTTTTCGCGCTCGCAGTACGACGTGACTCCTCCGCAACATCCCACGAAGCATAACCTTAAGAACAAACTTGGAATTTGGACATCCGGCATGCGCGATATTTGGCCAGGTACGAATGAGCAGGAGCGTGAATTCCGCAGGAAGCACCGTTCCTATTTCCACTTTCCAGAACGCGTTGCCTCCCTTGGTGGAGTGTTCGTCACGCCACCTGACTGTACAGAAGCTGAGCACGAAGAACTGCAGGACCACATGCGTAATGCAGATCCGTACTGGCGCACGCCTCCTCGTGTATTCCCAAGCACGACTGTGGGCGAAGCGCGTAAGTTATTTGCGTACTACGAAGAAGATTGGCCACTCATGGTCGAAACTCCTAACGGAGAAATCCTCTCAGTGTTTGATCAAAAAATGCTGCCAAATGACAACAAGCGGGATAACGAACCCGTCGAAAACTTCTGCGATGTCGGCAACTTCCATGAGGCACCTGCAGATATTTATCTTCCAGGTGCGTGCTTCGATTACTTAGAAGATAAGGGGCTTGATTACATGATTCGTATTAAAGACGGAAAACCTTTGCTCATGACGAAGTCCATTGCTGCGTTTGCTGAGCTCTTGCCACCGTATCAAGCTGATGAAGGCTTGGGATACGTCACGTACTTTGGCGTCAGTAACCCGGAAGCCACTATGAAGTTGGCCACAGGCCTGAAGCAAAAAGGAAAACTCGATGCCGCGATTGTCGACACGGCCCATGGTGCTTTGTTCCAGACAGAAGTTGTGCTGCAGAAACTGCGTGATCTTCTTCCGGACATCCCTCTCGGTGTTGGTGCTGTGAACGATCCTGTCACGCTCCGTCGCTACCAGCGCATTGCAGACTTCATCAAAGGACCTATTGGTTCTGGTGGAGTGTGTAATACGTATCACACAGGCGTGCGTCGTAAAGATGCCTACGTAGCCATGTTGCTCTCTGCTGCAAGTGCAGGAGATGTGCCGCTACTCATCGATGGATTGGGTGGTGGTCGTGATGATCACAAGCACTACCGCGAACAACAGCTGGATGACACCTCAGAGTTCACCATCAGTATGGCTTTCCCATGGGTCATTGGTCGTCAGGCAGGAGGTGCACACATTGCTCGTGTCGAATCTGGTAATCCTTTGGAGGAGTGGAATGGAGTGACTGGAAAATTTGGAAGTGGAGAGGCAAGTTCCAATGCAAACAAGCGCCGTAGAGGAGCGAGAGACAAGCGCTCCAGAGAAGATCGTCGCGCCGAAGCAATCCGCACGACGTATTCCGAAGGTGTGAACGACCGCTTCTATCCGCTGCGTAATCCTAAGAACTTGGCGGGTATGTACTACCTCTTCTCCGCCCGTTTGCGCTCAGCCATGAGTTACACGCTCGGCCTCGTTCCTCGTTTGCCAAATGGTGAATTGCCACCGCCTGGTAAGCACATGCAGATCTACCAAGAGAGAGCGATTGTTGAGCATCAGGGATCCTAACCTTTCTCCTAGCCCATGCACGTCCCTCATTCAGTTGTCGTATCGGGCGATGGATACCTCGACCAATTTGATGTGCGGGCAGGTGTCTACGATGCAGAAAAGAAAATCTGGCGTGTTCCCGTGCAGATCCATACACCTATCCCCAATAAAACTGCTCTCGCCCAGCATCTTAGAGCAGGGGATGCCTCGCCGAGGATCAAAGAAACATTGAGCTTCACCAATCGCAGTATTTGCGCGCGTCTGGGTTTCGAAATCGAAAACCCGCAATTTGGCGACTCTATCTACATTGATGACCTGCACATGATGGAGGCCACGGGCGTGTTCTACCCAGGCGAGGATATAGACGGCAAAGCCGAAGAAAGTTCGCTGCCACGCTTTATTGAAAACTGGATGACGAACAACCGCATCCACGTAGGCCGTTTGTTTGCCATCCCCGAAGGGCTCAAGCCATTCGATGCCGCTCGTGTGAACGAAGAGATGAGGGCGAACAGGCTGAGGTTGCATCACGATTCCGTGGTGATGGAAGACGGTACCATCCTCGTTCCATCGCTCGATTATCAGTACTACATCATGCATCACCTCATGCCGGAGGATGCTCTTCATAGTGCCCTCATTGGTTCGGGTCGTGGAGGCAGTGATGTGTTACAGCCGGTGGTGCGCGGCGAAATGCGCGATATCCCGCCGGATACCATGCGTGTGTCTGCGACACAGTTCTCGCTCCTGCGTCACATGGGCATCCTCAACAAGCAGGTGTATGACCTCCTGAGCCGGAAAGTCGAACCTCGCCTCAAACACGGTAATTCCCGTGTGTGGGACGGAGGAAAAACCTCGGGTAAGTACCCGCGTCAGCTCGAGTTTATCAACACATCCGACACCGCTGTGTCGCAAAAGGGCATTGCTGCCAGCCTGAACATGTACCCCACCGAAGGCACGCGCATGTTGCGTAGGATGGTCGGTTCTGCACCCTCCAAAGTAGTGGAAGAAGGTGTGACGTTGGATCACTTCTTAGAAGCGAAGAAAAATCAGGACATGCTGCGTCAGCTCCACACACATAGTCAGCGCCCAGGATCGTGGGGAATGCTCATGGGGCCGGGAGGCGTGCGCACACTACGCAACTACAAACACGATGTGCATCAGGAACGTGCTCTTATTACCGGTATCGATACCTTCCTCCAGGACGGTGTGCCGGCAGACTCGCACCAAGGCTCTGAGGGTTTGCAGGCATGCTTGAAGATGTTGAGCGATCCGCGCCAGCGCTGCATGCTCTTTTGCAAAGAGATGCCTTCGGCAGCCACGGTGAGCCAAATGATGGCCAGAGGAGTGCGCACGATTGTGACCGATAACCTCAGTAAGACCGCCAGCAAGCTCTACATGAGCGCTACTCAGGTGGCGCAATACAAAGAGCTCTCTGCGCAGGGTTTGCAGCTATATGTTCTTACAGAAGAAATGATCCGCAAGCAGTACTACAACATGCTCGTGCGTCTGGAGGCACTCGACCGCATGAAGAAGTGCGATACACGCTTAGTTGGTTACGCCGCGAGCATGGATGGTGTCGATAAGATCATGGACCAAGGTCATTTTCCAGAATTCCTAGAGCAGTTTTTGAGCGAACATCCCAATGCCGCTCTCGCAACAGGCGCTTCGAAGAGCGGGGGAATGCTCTACATGAACCGCATTGCTCAGGCGCTCAAGATGCTCACGATCGGTATCGCCAACGAAATCCCGGGGCAAGAAGCAGGGGACACCACGCTCGATGCCATCATGTTCTTTGTCGAAGACGGCATCATCACGCGTCAGGAGCTCATGAATTACATCGGTACCTTGGCTCTGCAGAACATTGGTGCAGAGGGGTCTGATTTTGAAGGTGCTCTGGAACGCATGATGCTTAAGCTCGGTCGCTGCTCCATGTCACCACTCTTCATGGCCGATCCTGCTGGCCTTGGACCAAATGGTGCGCACTACTGGCAACCAAATATGAATCTGCAGCAGCAGCATGCAGCCGAATTGCCCGAAGAGTTATTCGGTCTTGATCCTTCTGGGAAAAAGCGTCGTCTCTCTCGTTCTCCGTATGTGAAGGACATGTGCCACTTGATTACCGATTACCGCGAGGTGGCTAGGATTTACAGTGAATTCGAAAAGGATCCTATGGCCTACTGGCAAAACGAAAAAGAAGGACGATTCGTTCCAAAGAACATCCTCCTCGCAGCACAGGCACGCGTGCTCCGTAACGCCGAGTACACAGGACTCCCCATGCCGGCTCATTGGAAGAAGCTTATTGAGGAGGGCGCAATCGAAAAGCTGGCTTCCTAATCGTTGCTTTTATTTCTTTTATCTTTACCTTCCTATCCATATGGAAACTGCAAAACCTATCGATCAGATGGATGCTGAGGAACTCAAGGCTCTTCTCGAAGAAGTTGCTCCCAAGGGCAGGATGCTCAATGGAGATGAAGTCGAGCGCATTGTCTTCCCGGCTCAAGAGCGCTTGAAGCTGCTCGGTGAAGGAACGAGCGAGTCCGTGAAGGCCACTCTGCTCCCTTCTAACTAAATCAGTACAAAATTCCTGCTTAAACAGGGCGTTTGAACTCCTCTTGCGCCCCTGTTTTTGCTGAGTAGAATGCACGGCGGGCCTCGAAAATATCTAGGAGTCATCCCCCGCATTCGGATTACTTCCTTCTTTTCTATGGTTCGCACCACCAAGTCCACAGTCAAAAAAACATCCGGTCCACGGTTCATCGTTGTCACCGGTGGAGTGTGTTCGAGCTTGGGTAAGGGGATTGCGGTCAGTTCCATTGGAGCAATCATGAAGGCCTGCGGATTCAAGGTGTTCGTGCAAAAGCTCGATCCGTACCTCAACGTCGATCCTGGAACCATGAGTCCATTCCAGCATGGAGAAGTCTACGTGACAGATGACGGTGCGGAGACAGACTTGGACCTTGGTCACTACGAGCGTTTCATCGATGAGCCGATGAGTAAATTGAGCACGGTCACGACAGGTCAGATCTACCAAGAGGTTCTCGGCAAAGAGCGTCACGGTGATTACTTGGGTAAGACCATTCAGGTAGTTCCACACATCACGAATGCCATCAAAGCTCGCGTGATGAACGCCGCAGAATCCAGCAAAGCAGATATCATGCTCGTGGAGATTGGAGGAACGGTCGGAGACATTGAAGGTGAGCCATTCCTCGAAGCACTTCGCCAAATGCGCGTAGAATTGGGCGAGGATCGCGTATTCCACGTACACCTCACATTGCTGCCATATCTCGCTGGAAGTAAGGAACTCAAGACGAAGCCAACTCAACTCTCGGTTCGTGAGTTGCGTCGTTCGGGATTGGTGCCAGACATGATCCTGCCACGAGCGGACTACGATATTCCGGTCGATCTCTTGGATAAGATCAGTCACTTCTGTGGTGTAAAGCGTGAAGCAGTGATTCCTGCTCCAACGGTGTCTTCCATTTACGATGTGCCGAATAACTTCCAGAAGTACAACATGGCACAGATCATTGGAGAGAAGTTGGGTCTTGGAAAACTCAAACCCAATATGAAGGAATGGGAAGACGGTCATAAGCGTTATGAAGCGGCAACCAAAGAAATCAAGATCGCACTCGTTGGTAAGTACACACACTTGGACGATGCCTACTTGAGCGTGATTGAGTGTATTAAATCTGCTGCGGTGTTCGAAAAACGCAAAGCAAAGATCGTCTGGGTAGACAGTGAGAAGCTCGAGAAAAAGGACGAGAAAGCCTGGAATGAGCTCAAATCCTGCGCAGGCGTAATTGTGCCTGGAGGCTTTGGAAGTAGGGGAATCGAAGGGAAGATCCTCGCAGCAAAGTACTGCCGCGAGAAGAAGGTGCCGTACTTGGGACTCTGTCTTGGAGCGCAATTACTCACGATCGAGTTCGCACGTGCCATGCTTAAAGATCCTCAACTCACGAGTCAGGAATTTGATGAGAAGGAAAAGCTGGATCAATCAAAATATGTCGTGCACTTCCTCCCAGGACAAACAAAAGAGGGAAGCAAAGGTGGCACGCTCAGACTTGGTGCATACACGTGTAAGTTGGTACCAGGATCCAAAGCCGCAAAGGCATACGGAGCAACAACGATCAGCGAGAGGCACCGCCATCGCTACGAGTTCAACAAAGCATTTAAAAAAGATCTCGAAGCGAATGGACTCTTGTTCTCCGGCATCTGGCCAGAGACAGGCTTGGCCGAAATCGTGGAGATCAAAGATCATCCGTTCATGATGGGTAGCCAATACCACCCAGAATTTAAGGGTAGGCCACACCGTCCGCATCCACTCTTCTGGGCCTTTATGAAGCAGGCAGTGAAGTAGGGTTCTGGATTGCTCAGGATCCTTCTTCTTGGCTTTCTAGAGCCATATTCGAAGTGTGAAGAGAAATAGACACATCGGATGATCTGCTCGGGTGCATCACTGCCTTGGATCATGGGGACATTTCTTCCCCCTAATTTTTATGGCAACTGCCACTGCAGAAAAGCCTTCGCGCTTCGCGCGAAAATACGAGCTCGAGAATCGCACACTCGAACTCGCAACATCCGTACGTCAGTTCGTGCGCAAGCTCCCTCGCTACATGCACATGAGTGAGGATGTCGTTCAGCTCCTCCGTGCATCCGGTGCCATGGGCGCTGCATACATCGAAGTGAACGAAGCTAACGGTCGCAAGGCTGCGCTTGGTCACATTCGCGAGTGCATTCGCCAGGCCAAGGAGACGCACTTTTGGCTTCGCGTGCTCGAGGTTGGTACGAGCGAGCGCTTGGTTGCCGAAAAGCAGAAGCTCACCGACGAGGCCTTCGCGTTGCTCCGCATCTTCTGCGCCATTCTTGGTAAGGTTGGCACGCGTAAGCAGGCAGAAGAGCCTAAAGAAGCTGTCACTGCGTAAGGCATCAAATGAAAAAGCGCTTCGATTGCTCGAGGCGCTTTTTCGGGATTCTGGGCGAGCGATTAGCAACCGCAAGCGCCTGAGCATCCATCACCACCACGGATCATAAATTTGGTGGGAAAGAAATAAACGTGAACAGTGTAAACGGTGAAGGGCTGTTTGTCTAGCACTCGGTGTTGACGAGTGATAACCGGGAAATTACTTCCCAAATTCGTGTTTACGGCCCAATTCATCGCGGTGGTACTTGCCGAACTCTTCAATGAGCAAGCACTTGTCGTTCTTTACCACCGGTCCATCGGTACAGATCCTGATTCCTAGGGGATCGACTGTGCAGTTGCCGCAAATGCCGTACCCGCACTTCATGTAGCGCTCCAGAGAGAGCTGGCTTGGGACCTGATACTTGTGCGTGATCTCCGAGACGCGCTTCAACATCATCTCCGGGCCACAGGCGAAGACTTGGTCGACAGGAAGACAGTCATGCTTCTTGCCGTGCTCTTCGCGCGGGCAGCTTTCGAGCATCTTATCCAGTACATCTACGTTGAATCCTTTGTATCCCACGGAGCCATCATTGGTCGCAATGTGCAGTGATACGTGTGGCAGTGCTTCCATCTCTTTGAGATACAACAAGTGCTCCTTACTGCGTGCTCCCACAATCACTTCTAGTGTGCAGCCATGACCAACAGTTTCCTTGGCGACGAAGTACATAGGCGCTGCTCCGTATCCACCGGCGACGAGCACAATGTGCTGACCCGGTTCCCACTCGTAGCACGTGCCAAAGGGGCCACGGAGTCCCACAAGATCTCCCACTTGGCACTTGGCGAGTTCGTTTGTCATATCTCCCACCGCAAAGAACGTGATCTTGGTCTCGGCACCATCGTCGTAGGCGACGCTCATGGGGTTTTCATCTACTCCTGGGAGCCACACCATCACGAACTGACCTGGCTTTGCTCCCAAAGATCCATCGAACGTAAACGTGCGGACCATTTCGGTTTCCTGCTTAATATCTTTGATCCTGTACGTCTTGGGGAGCCTGCTTTGGAGGGGGATGGTGGACATTAGGATTTGGCGTGAGTCATAGAAGTACCTTTGATACCGCGGTTGAGGAGTTCCTTGTGCATGCCTCCGATCAAATCACTCACATCCCAGACACCTTCGTTGGTGCACCAGTACTGCATCTCGTCCGTGACTTTTTTAAAGACATCCAATCCGCGATCGCCAACGGCCGTACCGATTCCCACGAGCGTTGCTCCTGCGAGCATCATCTCAATGGCGTCTTCACCGGTGTACACACCGCCTGTTCCGATGATCGGCACCTGACTGTGGATGGCTTCGTACACCTCCGCGACACAACGTACGGCAATAGGCTTAAGTGCCGGACCCGAGAGACCTCCTTTGTGTGCAGCCAAGATTGGCATGCGGCTACGCAGATCGATCGCCATGCCTGGTCCTACGGTATTGATGGCGCAGATGCCATCGGCACCGGCATCCACGCAAGCCTTGGCGACCTCACCAATGTTTGGCACGTTTGGCGTGAGCTTTGCAAACACGGGGATGCCATTTGCCACCTTCTTTACGGCCTTGATGATGGCGCCTGCTTCTTTGCCGTCTTCTGCAAAGAGCTTCCCACGGAGCTTGAGGAAGGTGGGCGTCGACATGTTCACTTCGAAGAAGTCCGGCTTGAGTGGTGCAATGGCTGCTGCAACGGTGGCGAATTCCTTCGCTTCCAATCCAATGATGTTCGCAATCAGGGGAACCGGCTTGTCTTTGTTATATGCCGAAATCTCCTGCACGGCTTTTTCGAGTCCGGCATCCGGTACGCCAACAGCGTTGAGCGTCCAGTGCTCCGTCGAAATGATTGTGGGGTTCTTGTTGCCCTGATGTTCCACCGGCCACAGAGACTTTGTGGTGATTCCGCCTGCTCCGTTTTCTGCAATCAACTTCCAGCTCGTCGCGGTGATGCCCATGATGCCCGAAGCGAGCACCGTGGGGTTCTCGAAGGTGACGCCGTGGACGGTCTGGCTCAGGTTCATCGAGAGCAGCTTAGAGCTTTTAGCTTTTAGCTTCTAGAGGTTCTTTGAGCGCAAGGAACTTACTTCTATCGTAGACTCAGCCTTAGAAAGGCACCCATAAATTTTGAGGTACATACCTGGGTTTTCCTACAAAAAGATCCTTGAGACAATTTTTACATGATTAATTCTTATCGCGACCTTTTGGTCTGGCAAAAAGCAATTGAGTTAGCCAAAGCAACGTATGACTTAACCGCCAAATTTCCTTCAGAAGAAAAATTTGGATTAGTTTCACAAATGCGCAGAGCAGCTGTTTCTATACCATCAAATATTGCTGAAGGCAGATGCAGAGGAACTCGAAAAGACTTTTTACAGTTTCTCAGGATTGCGTATGGATCCGGAGCAGAACTAGAAACGCAGATGCACATTGCAGAACGACTGGGTTTTTCTAAAGATTTTTCCACTTCTTCCATAAGTGCACATATGACAAGCGTTATGAAAATGCTGAATTCTATGATTCATTCTTTATCTAAATCTGAAAGCCAAAAGCTATAAGCTTTCGCGCCTTACTTAATCATTCCGCCCATACCCTTTGGCACTCCTTTCCTGTGCAGACGCATGTAGGCCAGGTGACAGAGGAAGCCACCCAAAATCATCGCCATGCCGAGGATCATCTGCCACTGAATGCGCGTCGTACTCTCCAGCTCTGCAGCACTGTGCGCAGCTCCCGTGAGCGATGCCAATTCATCTCCATTCAAACTGCACTGACCAATAGCTTCGGTGGTGCTACCCAAGAGACTTGCGATACAAAGTTCTCCCTGTGCGGCAAAGAGGATAGCCACGCCACTGAGCAAAAACGCTGCCGTGAACGCGCGTGTGACTGAAAAGTGTGGATGATGCGTATGTGTCATTTCCCTTATAGTATAGCAGAAAGGGCTGTTTCCTGCTACAGTATCGCGCCATGGCATATCCCGTCTTAACCCTCAAACCCGGCTCCGAAATCCACCTGCGTAATCGCCATCATGCGATCTTCCAGAGTGCCGTATCCAAACCACCAGAGGTCGAACCCGGTGGCATCGTGGAAGTACGCGCTGCTGATACATCCTTCCTGTGTTTTGCGACGTACAACGCAGGTGCGTACATCTGCGGAAGAGTGATCAGCTTCGAAGAAGGGGATCCGCTCCAGGCTATTCGCACGCAACTCGAACGCTCCATCGCACTTCGCAAAGAGTTCTTCGCGAACGAAGACACGAATGCGTATCGCTTGGTGAATGCTGAGGGCGACTTTATCCCAGGACTCATTGTGGACCAGTACGGCGATGTCGTGGTGCTCCAGTCCACAACTCTGGGCATGGATAAGCTGCGTGATTTTATTGCCGATGCACTGATGGAGATCGTGAAGCCCAAAGCCATCTACGAAAAATCGACCAGCACCTCTCGTAAGAAGGAGGGTGTAGATGATATCGAGCAGTGGATCAGAGGAGACGTAAAAGATGTGCACCCCGATAACGTTACCGAGGATGGAAAGTTGATCGTGAAAGAGCGGGGGATCCACTACGTGATTGATCTCGTGGGCAGCCAAAAGACAGGACTCTTCTTGGATCAGCGCGAAATGCGTTCGATCGTGAAACAGTTCGCCAAAGACCGTACCGTACTCGATTGCTGCAGCTACGTAGGAGGCTTTGCGCTCAATGCATTAGCCGGAGGAGCCAAGGCAGCGGATGCCGTGGATTACGACAAAGAGGCCATTGCTCGTGCGGGCAAGAACATCGAAATGAATGGCATCGACCTCACGTACTTTGGTTCCTACGCCGAGGACGTGTTCGTGTTCCTGCGCAGGCGTCCACTCCCACGTGCATACGACTTCATTATTTTGGATCCACCTGCCTTTGCAAAAAGAAGTTCTGATATTGAGCAGGCCAAGAAGGCCTACACCGATATGAACCGTTCCGCGATGATGGCATTGCCACCAGGATCACTCCTGCTCACGTGTTCGTGCTCGTACCACGTTGATATTCAACTCTTCCAGACGATAGTCTTCCACGCTGCGCGCCAGGCAAAGAGAAATGTGAGGATTCTCCAGCGACACCACCAAGCATACGATCATCCCGTGAACTTGTATCACCCGGAGGCGGATTATTTGAAGAGTTTGTTGCTCTGGGTCGAGTAACCCGCTTCGAGGTATAGGGAAACATGCCTCTTAGAGGCTTGAAATTTTTGGAGGGCGAGAGTACATAACGCCCCAACCTTATGAAGACGTACCGTCCTCAATTCGAGCAGCTCGAAAACCGCAACATGCTTGCAGGTAATGCACTCAATCAACTTGCAGGACAATATCCTATTGATGCACACGAGATGACAGCTCAGTACGTTGCGCTGGAACAGTCAGGCGTGAGAAATGAGGTCGCAGATGTGATGACAAAGGTTCCTGCTTCAAAAGAAGGTCGCTCCGTCGACACGGCACCACAGCATCCACATATCAGCGTGCATGTGGAGGAAGGAGACCATGGTCCAGAACTTCTCGTACATTTTGATGCCATGCCACCGGCACATGCCGTTCTCACAAAGGAGCTTCATGTGATTGGCCAGGTTGTTGCTGTGGCTGGAGAGGGCGAGCTGCATATGTCTTTACCTCACGAATACGGCACGTACACGCTCTTTTTCCAAGGGGAGGATCATGAGGTGATTGCGACGGTAGATATCGTGGTGGATGAAAGCGGTGTGCACACAGGAGAGGTAGAAACTCCGCACGAAGAGCATGAGGAACACCCCCATCTTCCTCATGATGAGCATCACGAGGAGCACGCAACACATGAGGAGCACAAAGAGCATCCTGCACACGAGGAGCATGGCGTTCATCACCATGAACACGTGTATCACGAACCGCACGCTCATGAGCATAACCACGTGCATCATCTCCATGAGCACGAGCATGACGAAGAGCACGACGAGGATGAGCACGGTAAAAAGAAGCACAAAGAGGGCGACAAAGAAGAGCATCCTGCGGAAGAGAAGAAGGCTACAGAAGATAAGAAGCCCGAAGCTGCTGCAAAGGAGCAGCCTGCGATGAAGAGCAATCCCGAGAAGAGCGACGTGAAAACGCAGGGCGAAGAAGCAGCAAAAGAAGTACCTCCTGTATCCATTGCTCCAGAGTTCGTCGACACCGTCTTTGCTGACTATCCTGAGCAGAAGAGCGAAAAGGTAGAAGCAGCAATTATTCAAAGCAACGATGCGCTCATTGCTGCCGGTCTCACGAGTGCTGCGGCCCTCGCCTACATGAGGCGTCGCCGTCGCAAGTCCGTGGAGCAAATCATTGCATCATAAAATCGACTACTCATTGCTGAGTAGCCGACGCATGCAACTGCTCTAAGGTTATTTACTAAGCCATAGCCGCTACTGGTGTGCGGTTACGCTTTCGCTGTTGGGCCCACAGCATAGTCGCGAGCCCGATCATGCCCATGCCGAGAAGGATTGCTCCTCCTGGTACTGGCACAGCCACGACGTTCGCAAAGACCGTAGTCTCCGCAATCGTCTCTTCATTGCTGTACGCGCCAAATTGAATGGCGTACTGACCCGTTACGTTTGGATCAAACAAGGGAGCACCCAAGCCCTGCCAGAAGGCGAAGTCTAGGTGCCAGCTTTCGCTTACAGCCCACGGAGTCGTGTCGTTAGACCACGATCCATTGGCAGGATTAGTGCGAAACGCTGACCCCCAAAGGTTCACTGGGAGGATCAGGTCTGTAAAACTGATGGCGGCAGATGGATCGAAATCCGCCCGCACACGTAAGTATGTCGTAGCAGGATTTAAATTGAGCGAGCCTGGATCAAACTGTAAATCGAAACTCCACCAGGGCGAAATGCCGTTGCCGGCTAATCCTGCCTGTACGAAGTACTCATTTCCAACCTGACCTAGGAGTGCTCGACTATCACGCGAACCAATTTGGATACCAGTTTGCGAACCACCCGCACCGTTATTCACAGTGAAGTTGACGTTCGGTATTCCGGTGCCGGCTAGGAAAGTCCCGTCGGCCTTGGTCAGATTAATAAAGTCTCCGAAGCAACACTGATTAGCGATCAGTAGGACCGCTAGTGCGAACAAACGACGCATTGCCTTATCTCCATTCCATAGGGAAAACGTGCCGGTAGAGAGCCCTCTCTACTGGCTATTCGAAAGAACAGTTGCCGGAGCATTTAACACTACTCTGGTAGTTCCGTAAAGGCTTGGGGGGGGCCAAAACTTAAGGATTTTCGTGCACATAAAAGCGGAGCTCTCGAGTAAACGAGAGCTCCTAGGTTGGTTCTTTTCACAGGCTGGTTAGGCAACGTGTCCGAAGTTCTTCTCCACGAGTTGCCACGCCGAGTCGCCCGTACGGACGGCCATACGTTTTTCCGGTTTCATTCGGAGCAACGAATGGCAGGTGTTGCCGGCGTTCGGGTGCTTGTCCGACAGGTTTGGCTCGGCCATGAGGACGTTGCCATCAGTGCTGTAGACAATGTTGCCAAGCTGGAAGTGCCAGTTCTCGCCGGCCTGGGTAGGATCACCCGGGTCGTAGAAGCTGCCACCCGCAGTCATGAACGCGTAGTAGCGTATGCGATTTGCGACTCGCATGATTTCCCAGTCCGATTTTTTGAAGGCATCGGGAGTTGGGAAGCCAAGCTTTTGCAAGTGCGTCGTAAGCCGAAGATCGGACTTGGCGAGCGCGACATACGCATCGAAGTTATCGCCCTCGAGATACATCATCCCCGAAATGGGGTCGGCGTAATCGAAGGGGACGTGCGACAGAGGAACAGTCTTGCCATTCAGTTTTCCACGAACCATCAGATCGACAGCACCTCCGCCCGAGTGGGCGTTCCGGTTGCCGTTGAGCTTGATGCCGCGGCCAGCAGCGCGTCCAAGGTTGTTGTTTACACTGTGGAGGATGTAATCCCCGACAGCTTCATCCAGCGTCCCTGTGATGAGTTTCGCATCGATTGCATCTTGGAGATCCTGCGTGAACTCTTTGTCAGCCAAGAGTTGTACCTTGGTGACGTCGAGTTCTGCGCTAGGAGCCAAGCGCACCCAGGAGAAGGTTAAGTCGGCCATGCGGCCGTACTTCACCTGCTGCCAAGGCACGAGGCTGTCCAGCTTGAGGCCGTCGATTCCGGCGAGTTCCGCCATCGTCTCGGTGAAGCCCGCAGCTTGTCGCATGGGAGTTCGATACCCATCAACGAGTTGAAACTGCATGTTGCCTCCGGTGATTCGGTAGACCAACTTGTCGAGTGCTACCAAGCCTTCGGCGAACGTTTGGCGAAGCAAGAATTTGCCATCGCGAACACCTCCAGGAAGCACGCGCTTGCGGCCGCCGTAGATGTCTTTGCCATCGTAGTCCCCAGTGCAGAGCACCATGTTCCCGACGTCGATCATCGGTTCTTCAGACGGCACATCGGGAACGTCCCGATAGCCATGATCATCACCGTCGAGAGCCCCTGTGATAGGGTTCGTCTTGATGTTGATCGGGATACTCGCCCAAGCATCTGGTTTCAGTCTCACGCGCACGAAACACCTCCTTTTGGGAAAATAGTTATTTTTCCTTTCGCACAGTCGGTTGTTTTATTACCAGCCGATGAACGAAAAGAACTTGCTGGATTTTGACAAATATTAGTAAATATGTCAATACAACTATATAGGCTTAAAGCACGATAAAACTAATTAAATTGCCAATCTAATACTTTTACCACTCCTTCATTTCAGAGATTCCCGTAACATCTGCCTTAAGGATGATTTGCCTTTATTTGTCTTGAAATACAATTCACGTCTTTCGGCATCGAGTGGGTCTTTGAATGCCTCATAAAATAGTAATTCAAATGGGCGCCGATTCCGCGTCGAAGTATTTCTTCCTTGTTGATGCTCCTCAAAGCGTCTGCGCAGATCTTTTGTAGATCCTATGTATAGCTTCTGATCTTTGAGGCTCCGAAGAACGTAGGTGTAATGCATACAACCAGTATGTTTCAAATAATGGCACCGTGAACCACATTGGATTCACGGTTTGCCATGAACCACGCGCACACAGTTAAATGGAGAGCAAAAATCAGTTCTCTCTCGTTATGGATCTTGATGGGTATTGGCATAGCCATGAATCCAAGCTCGCGCAGCGAGCGCGTGGTTCATGGCAGCCCCGAGGATTCTAGACGCAAACTCCCTCATCGACACAGCCATAGGCTGGTACAAAGTCCTGAAAAATATCGCAACCGTCGCAACTGCCTGATAGTTTCGATCCTTCGCCATTTACGGGGTTCCGCCCGATGACTCCTGCCATATGCTGATTCCGTTTGGCATCTTGCCAACCTCTATGCGCCTGATTTCCGCGTCTGTGGAGGTATTAATAACAGAAACGTCATTGCTAAGGAGATTAGTGACATACACTTCTTTCCCATCGGGAGAGACCACCACTCCATGAGGTGCATCTCCAGCCGGAATGTCCTTCACAACGCTGCGAGAAAGGAGATCAATTTTGTACACGGTCTTTCCGGTGGGTTGCTCGAAGTAGTAGCCCTGATCCGCGACGTACAGGAAGCGGCTGTCAGGAGTCGGGTAGAGCTGAATCGGTCCCTTCGATTCTTCTGGCAATTCAATGTAACTCACTTCCTTCGTTGCCGTTTCTACAAGAGCAATCTGCTTGGTGTCGTACAGGGAAACAGCCGCCCACTTCCCATCCGGCGTAACTGCCGTCTGCACGGCATTACCTTCAAGAGGAATTGTCGTAACTGTGTCTGTTGCCAGATCGAGGACGCCAACCGCTTTTCCCCCTAAGAGGGCGACATACGCTGTCTTGCCATCGGAACTAATACGCAGGCCATGTGGCTCGCTACCCTCTGAGACCATCACTTCTTTGACCAGCTCCAAGCGTCGTGCATCAATCTTGTAGATCGTGTTTTTCTCCTGTGCAGTGGCGTACGCGAATGAACCGTCCTCTGCTACGACAACGTGTGCGAGATGTGCTCCGGTATCGAGAGGAATGCGCCTTATAATCGTATCAGTGTGGGGGTCAATGACGATTACCTGATCGGGCATTGTGTTTTCATCGCCGTGCTCATTCCCGCTACCGTGCTCCCCGTTTTCCTCATGTCCGCCTCCTTCTTCGGAATGGCTGAGATTTGCCGTCACCCACACTGTTTTCCCATCAGGAGCTACCTGCACGTTGTGAGGTGCGAACTCGCGGTCAATCCCATCCGCCTGCTCGGAAAGATCCACGGTCTTCATGACCGAACCTGTCACCGGATTGAGAACAGCAATATGGCCTTCTCCCTCGGCTGCCACGTAGATTTTCTGGGAGACTTCACTATCAGCGACTGGACTTGCGGAACAGGCTGCAAGAAAGAGAGCGAGAAAGGCCGACGAAGCACGCGAGAGAAGTTTCATGGCTGTTTAGCTGAAGAATCGGGTGAAGGCGCTGGCAGAATTGTAGCATTCTGCATCGCCGCAATGAGCTTCTCACTCCATTTCTGAACCCGCTCCTCCTGTCCATAGGGCTCATTTACAATAATGAGTGGCATGAGGAGCGGTTTCGCATGTGACAGTTTTACAAATTGCATGAAACGCTCTGTGCAGCGTGTTGTAAAATAATAGCGGTCATCGCCTAAACAGATAAGAACTATAGGCTTCCCTGATAGATCAACATCCTTGCTACGTTCAAAAAGAAGCTGGTGCATGTACATATTGAGCTGCCCTTCAACACCACCATAGTTCCATGTGCCAGAACCCAGAATGAGAACGTCTCCCCTTAGTAGGTCTTCTCGTTTAGCTTGTTCTGCCCTTTGTCTTTCGATTGTCAGTTCGGGTGCTTTTTGTGCAAGAAATGCGACCAGTTCATCAACAACGTATTCAGTGTGGCCGCTTGTGGAGGCGTAAATAATGTGTAGAGAGGGCATGTCATGCAGGTAGGCGGTTAGAGCGAAGGACAAAGACGGAACCGAGCGCATTCAGCGCGAAGGCAGTCAGTGCCATCATAGGAATCGTGATGTACCCGAAGTTGAAGAAGGGCGTGCGAGCACAGGAGACTCCTGTCTGGTCACAGGGTTTTGTGAGATCAGGGTCTAGCGGGTTCAATGCAAGTTGTACCTGCTCACCGTAGTGCCATGCCGCTATCAAGAGGCCGATGATCGAGAGCATAAGGATATAGGGAGCGATCCCCCTGTCTTTTTTCCAGATTGCATATGCCAATAGGAAGACCTGTGGGTACATGAATATTCGCTGAAACCAGCAGAGCTTGCAGGGCGTCCATCCTGCAATTTCTGAGAAGAAGAGACTGCCGATCGTCGCAGAGAGTGAGATTATAAGCATCAGTAGAAGTGCATGTGAGCTGATCCAAGCTTTGGCCGAAGCGAACATACCCCCTCTTGTGACGAGCATCACAAGGAAAAGCAGCGAGAGCAGTTGCCCTGCAACAGTAAGAACCGAGAAAAATGTGACGACAGGGAATGGTGACATAGAAATCGGTGAAGTACCGCAAAGATACACGGGAAATACAGGAATGGGTAGTGTAAAGAACCATCGATTTCGGCTCATAGCCGATAACATCCACTTATTAAGATTGATGAAATGACTACTTTGAGTAGAATGGAAAACATGCAAACACTCGAAGCTATCAAGACACGCAGGGCAGTACGCGGATGGAGTGACAAGGAGGTCGCCGATGACACGCTTCAGCAGATTTTGGAGGCGGGCAGATATGCCCCAAGCCCTCTTAACTCCCAACCGTGGCATTTCACGGTCATTCGGAACACAAATACAATCAAGAAGCTCATGGAGAAGGCTAATCATGGGTCTTTCCTTACGGCGGCCAAGGTCGTTATTGTCGTGACGGTAAGCCAAGAAGCAAAGGTGGATCAATGGCTCTCAGAGCATGAGCAGCACATTTACAGCGGTGTCTGTGCGATGGAGAACATGTGGCTCGCCGCATGGGATATGGGTCTCGGCGTGTGTTGGGTAACAGTAGACGAGAAGACGACACGGGAACTCCTTGGTCTTCCCGACAACCATAAGCTTCTCGGAAGCCTCGCGCTCGGATATCCTTCAACTCCTGCTAGACCTCGTACCGACAAAGATCGGAGACCTCTATCAGAGATGGTATCTTACGAAGAATTCGGGAAAGGTGCCTGATCTGCACGAATTTAGCCTATAGGTTTTCAAACTCACTAATGAAACCACGCAGGATAAAGGAATTTCGAAGTTCATCGGCCTTTTTTCTGGCCGCATCATCACCACTACTCAGGGCTTTGCGGATGATCTCTTGTGCCTCTTTCATGTACCCATGCAAACCCCACTCTGCACTATCCTTCCCATTCGCAATCATCTCTAGACACTCAACACAGAGCAACGGATGACGGTCTGTAAGCTCAGCCAGTTTCTGGGCCACTTGGTGGTCCATCTCTATATCCTCAGCAATAGTCAGAGCCTCTTTTAGCTGTTCAAGTGACCACTTCTCCTCGAATTTCCCCGATATAATCCACCATCCGAATGACATCATCTCTTTACTAAAGGCTTTTGGGTCAGGACTCTTCTTTGCGATATCTAACCTATGGTTCCACAAATCCATAGCGAGTTTCAGTTCTTCAGATTTAGGCTCACTGTCGCGTTCAAACATCTGCCCTATGCATCCTATGGCAACTCCTCTCAACTCATCAGATGCGCTTTCAAGAAATCGGGGCAAAAGACCATCTGAGGAATCGAGTGCTATGTCACCAGAGATATATAAAGCCATAAGATGTCCCGCTAAATGTTCATCAGGCTCTCTAAGCTGACGAGGGTTAATATTGGAAGTAGTACCAATGAGTCCGACTGCACTCGCATATTGTGTCTTCAAGCCCTCGAAAACCGTGCCAAATACTCTATTTAGAATATAGCTAAACCATGCTGCGTCTCTCAGATTTTTCTGTGAGGGGTCTGTAGGAAAGATTTTGTCAGCAGAACCTCGCGCCCACGAACGATCTAAGTAGTGAAGCGAGGGGAAATAAAGCCCGTACACTGACCTCACTGCGAGTGAGGGGTCAATTTCAGGATTTAGATGTCTATCAAGTATCTGCTTCACCTCTGACATCTGATTAAAAGAGCCGGCTGCACGAGCTGTCTCATCGATATTTAGTCCTCTGAAAAGCCAAAGTGCGTAGAGAATGACATTCTCTATTGATTGGCCACGCACAGAGTTTATTGCAATGTGACGAGGGTCAAATTCACCGCTTTCTAATTTCTCATGATCAGGTTTTGGGTCTGGGTCTTCAGCGAGTTTCTCAATGATCTCCCAAACCTCTTTTCTCAGTGATACCGGAATCTGTTTATCGTGTTCTCTTATGCCGTCTTCTATAAGTCTCGCTATTTGCATGCGGCACCAGTTCCAGCTTGGGTCGATGTCAAAAGACCTAGGATCCCTACCTGGAATTTCGTGTCCTTGGTCTATAGCCCAAGAGCACAAGCCGAGAACATTCGTCCAATCGAACGACTTTTTCTTCAGGGCTTTCTGAAAACCATCGAGTAATGATCGAACATATGTCGCCTCAAGTCCCCTAAACTCCATTGCATGCTTCGCGTAATACTCTGGGTCTTCGACTACTAAAGCTGCCAGCTCTCCTCCTAAGCCCCTTGGCGTAGGGTCGTCCCATTCTCCTGAAGGCTGCCACGTTCTTAGATGTTCAATCAGCTTTTCAAGGCTAAGTGCCTTCAATTCATCGCGAGTTAATGGCGTCCTTTCTCCGGTACGAGTGGCAAAGCGGGGCGGCTCCTCGTCTTCGGGCTCACCATACTTTGTAATGAGTCTCTCGCACTCTGTCTTCAGAGCACCTTGTAGGACAGAACGAAAAGGGAATAGACGATCTAATTTCCATTCTTCGACATATTCTACAACTTCATCATCTGTTAGTTCCGCGCCCCAAAATTCGCGATGCCGCTTCTTCTTCGCCTCAACATCTGGTCCAGTATCTGTAGATTTGAGAAGTGCCTCTACCTCAGCTTGAGTAAGGAGTTTTGCGTGAACATTAGCTAGAAGATCATATTCTCTCCTGATCCCATCGTCCCCCAACAAGGCCTCATCGCCTAGGAACTTTGCGACCAAATCTCTCGGAGGATTACTCAGCTGACTAAGAATAAATAAGGCGATGCGTCTGTGTGCTGTCCACTTACGTTTCATAAGCACATCAATCACAGGCTCGATATTGGCTGGGTCTTTGTTCACAAGAGATACCCCTGCATCGCGAACTCCTGTCATCAGGTTGTTGCAGAATTCTCTCGTGAAGTGGCGTTCTTCTCCGGCTATATGATGTCGCCAGATCTTTGAATGATCTGTGTATGGTTCGGCCTTTTCATACTTCTGCATCATCTGACCTAAACCCTCAGCCAGCGCACCACAGAGGATTTCAAACGCAGGTATTCCAACGGTATTGATAACCTCGGGCATCGCTGAATCGATAACGGCATCAAAGGAGTACATCTCAATAACCGCCTGAGGGTCACGCTTTAATTCCGCTTGCTCTTTAGTTTGAGGAGCTACTCGAATAACCAACTTAGTTAATTCCAATGCCTCTTCAGCGCATCCTCCTTTGGCAATGTGCTTTAGGAAATCTGGAAGACGATGATGTATCAGGTTATTCGGCAGAGATATCCACTGCTCTACATACTTTGCTAACCGCGCTGCCTTTGATGCGGGAAGAGCCGTGGCGGCTATTAGAATATCTCTCACCACGAGGATGTTCTTTGTCTCTGACACACTCTCAAGTATCTGTGCCACCTCTTCGCTCACTTCCTCCTCCTTCGCTACTCGCGCAAGATACTTCAATGCTGGCCAATAGTTAGCATTCCCGTTTGATTCAATTCCAGGTGGGTCGTCGAAGAATCCTGCTTTTCTTAGTGGCACCACCCATTTTGGATGACTTAAATTTTCAAAGAAGTATCGCATTAGAACAGGACTATTTGGAATGGTGCTCTTCAAGAGCTTCAAATCTTCCTTCGAGGGTTCCGCGTGCTTAAGAATTTCTGTTAATTGCTTAACAAATAGGCTGTATCTGTGTTCAAGTTCCGTAAGTAGAATTCTGAGAAAATCCTGAAACTCTTTCCAAATTCGCCGAAGCTCATCATCAATTGGCTTTGGCTTACCAAGAGCATTGCGATGCGCGCGCTTATGAAGGCGTCGCTTGGGCTTCAGCAGACTGAGCCAGAATTTTCCAATTGGCCCATCTTTATCCCAACCATATGAACGTAGTATTAATCGGATTTCTGCTCTGTGCTTCCCATCCTCCTCACCTCCGGAATATTTTTTGATCTTTTCACGCATCCAATTAAACAACTTTGAAATCCAGTTCTGCTTAGAGGCTTCTGCAGAACTTTCTATTGGACCAAGGCATATATCCCTCAGGGCACTCTCCAGCTCGCGTAACATATGAGCAACAAGGTGGGAGGTGTGTTCAAGAGGTGGATTTAGAGTCATCATCCGACAGACATCCTTGAAGGCAGAAGCAGGTCCAAGTCCGGCAACTTCAAGCAGACGTTCGTATAGATCTAACTGACTTTGATCTTCAAACTGATAGTTCTTCTTATCATCAGGTAGTGCCGATGCCGGAACTTCATCAGCCATATTATCCATGTCAACTTATCATGAACTGGTTCTCTGTCTATGTGCTTTCTTTCCAGCAGTGGGAAGCCATAATTTTTCTATGCGAACGACTCCCAACAAGCGCAGCAAATCCCTAGAGGACAAGATCATGAAGCATATCAGGAATGGCGCGACACTCTCCGATGCTCCTAAGCTCGAAGGAATTGATGAGTCCTCCTTCCGTCGATGGCGAAAGTGTAAAAATGATCAGGCTACCGGAGAGGGTACCCTTCGAGATAAACGATGTTGGGACTGTGCGAACTGTGATCTGCAAAGACGATGTGATGAGGCTGAAGTCGGCTTCAAGCAGGAGTGCATTCAGACCGTACATAAAGCGATGACTAGGAATTGGAAAGCAGCGGCGTGGTTTCTTGAGCATCGTTATAGAAATGATTACAGCCTCAAATCTACAGTCGAGGCTACTGCGGAAGTAGATGTGATCGACCGAGGATGAGGAGATCCAAGCCGAGGTGGTTGTGGAGTACTGCGTCCACTTCCTGTTGAACGTACACAAACTCTGGGAGAAAGCAGCTACAGAGGACAAGTATCGCCTGCAATCGCTTTTGTTCCCGGACGGAATTTCACCCGCCCATCTTGAGGGCAAGCAAACCCCGAAATTATCTCCTGTGCTAGAGACAATCTCTGGTTTGAAGAATGGTCGAAAGCGTTTGGCAGGCCCACGGAGAATCGAACTCCGATTAGCGGACTGAAAACCCGCTGTCCTAACCGTTAGACGATGGGCCCGTAAAAGAACGTGCGGGGAGTGTACCAGCGGTATCTCCGCTTTTGGAGAGCTCTTTAGAACTTTCTCCAAGGCATCTCAATCTCGTCCAAAGGCACGTCATCCAGGGCTTTTGGAGCCTCTCCAGCACTTGCAGCCGGTGGGGCGACAGCAATATCGGCGTCGCCACCGCGGTGGAACAGACCCAGGATGGCTTTGCGCTTTACGAAGGCGTAGGCCAGTAGGAGCAAGGCAAGGAGGCTACCTGTTGCAACCAAAAGCATGGGGCGCATTTGATCAAAGCTACTTTCGGGAGCGGCAGGCAACACACGCCTACAGTCGGTACCACACACGCTGCCTGGCGAACCGTTGGCCGGACCACTGTCACACTCTTCGCCATCATTCACGATGCCATCACCGCACACTGCAGGGCCGGCAGGGGCGCTGCTGACTTCGGATGAAGAAGCAGCTTCGCTCGAGAGAGAAGACTCAGACGATGATGCGACAACCGAAGACGAACCCGTTCCCGTCGTGGTGCCTGTTCCGGTTGCAACCGAACTCACTGCACTGCTGCTCGAGACGGCATCTCCACCCAAGCAACGCACAGTCGTCCACACAGGTTCTGTTTCATTATCCGTCTCATCATTTTCTACAACGTTACCCGTGATAGTTGCATACGCCTGTACCGACCTCTGTACGCAGCTCGGGGAGGGGAGGAACACGAAGTTGAGCTGGATCACCTTGGCTTCTGCCGGGCTCAAATCAATGCCCGTACAACGAACCGTCACACCGGTAAGACGGCAGGTGCCACCGCCACTTGCGGCTTCCAAGTTAAAGCCGCCGTAGCCTCCGTAGTTCACCAGGTAATCGGTTACCACAATGTTCTGTACCGGTTGAGATGAGTAGTTCCGAATGATCATGCGGAAGATGGCGTTTTGTCCTGTCTGCACGGCGAGCGGACCTTCCATGGCAATGCTCAAGCCCGTACGTGCAACAGAAGAAGCTGCAGAAGATGCGCGGCTGCTGCGTGCGCTGCTTGCCGGAGCGCTACTCGCAGGCGTGGAAGCAGTGCTACTTCCGCCGCCAGTGGTTCCTGCAAAACTCGATGATGCGGTGACTGCTTCGCTGCTGCTGGATCCCGTCAGCTGTTCTCCGGATCCCGAAGCCTGACACGCATCCAAGAACTGCATGGTGCAGCCACCGGAACACATGCCGTCTTCATCACAACTTGGGGGCGTGCAGTAGTTACCACATTGCTGTGCCGTAAAGACACGCTCAACCATCAGCTCATCTCCACTACCGGTCTTGCGGTAGTACTCTGCAGCTTCGGGTTCACACTCTTCGTTTAAGTCCGAGTTGATCACACCATCTCCGCAGTAGCGCAGACGACACAGTGCCGAGCAGGCGTTTCCCGGCTTACCGTTGTTACTGCCGTTGTCACATTCCTCATCGGTATCCAACTTGCTGTTTCCACAGGTCGACGGTGCACTTGTGCTGCTTCCTTTAATGAGAGGACAACCTGTGTACCCGTACGGCTTACCGTCACAGTCATCAGCGATACTCGCAAAGAAGAAGCCCGTCTGCTGGGCGAGAACTCCCACGAGGAGTCCTGCTGTTAGTACGAGAGCTAGTGAGAGGCCGTGGGCCTTCTTCATATGCAGGCGAGTGTACCAGCAGCCTACTCTTCGTGCATCAAGTCCTATGGTGCCATCCATCATTTTGGGTTTAGGATTGGTTCATGGATGCCCAGCACGTCATTTTCGTTGATGTAGACCCCGAGGATCGAGCGTTGGTGGAGTCTCGATTCCCAGGTGCGCGAATCCATTCTCATCTATCAGAGCAGGATCTTCGCAAAGAACTCTCCGGAGCCGAGGTACTGTCGGTCTTCATTCAAACACCAGTGAAAAAGCCTTTGTTGGATGCCTGTCCGTCATTGCGATTGGTGTGTACGCGCTCCGTTGGCTTTGACCACATTGATCTCGCAGCCTGCAAAGAGCGAGGGATTGTCGTCTGTAACGTACCGGACTACGGATCTCACGTGATTGCCGAGCATGTCTTTGCCCTCCTCCTTTCCAATGTTCGTCATATAGAAGAAGGAAGTGCGAGAGTGGAAGGCGGTCAGTTTGATTATCACGGTTTGCGAGGTATGGCATTGCGCGGCAAGACTATTGGTATCGTGGGGACAGGAAAAATAGGCAGAAGGGTGGCGCAAATGGCTCATGGCTTTGGTATGCGCATTATCGCGTCCGATGTTTGCAGGAACACCGATCTCGAAGATTTGTTGGGTGTGAAGTATGTCGCTCTCGATGATCTTCTCAAAGAAGCAGATGTCATCACACTGCACGCACCCGATCTCCCCGAAACACACCACATGATCAATGCCAAGTCCCTCGAGGGAGTGAAGCAAGGCGCCATTCTCGTGAACACCGCGCGCGGCGGATTGATTGATTCTCAAGCGCTGCTGGCAGCACTCAATGCCGGCAAACTGCGTGCAGCGTTGTTGGATGTATTGGAGCACGAACAAAACTTTGCCGAGAATAAAGAACTTGTGACACACCCTCTCGTTGTCACGACTCCGCACATTGCGTTCTATGCCGACGACAGCATGCGCAACATGTATCTCGATTGTTTCGATTCCATCGATCAGTGGAGTACGGGCAAGACGCCCGATCATGTCGTACGTCCCCAGCCAATTGTGTGTGATGTCAAACCGGCATGATGACGCAGGGGATGCCCATCTGATACCATCAGTTCTCGATACCTATGACGTTTGAGCAACGATTCCACAGCCCCGGGTTTTCTCTCATAGAGCTTCTCTTGGTGATCGCCATTATGGCGCTCCTCATGTTCGTGACACTCCTTGCACTCAACCCCACAAAGCAACTCGCTGATGCACGCAATGCTCAGCGTCAGACAGATGTGAACGTGATCATCAATGCCACGCACCAGTATCTGGTTGATAACGACAACCTTCCTATTGGAATTCCTCTCAGCACCAGCGCAGAAATTTGTCGTTCCGGAGCTGCAGGTCAGCCTTGTACCAATGGCGTGCAACTCGATCAACTGATCCCGACCTACATTGCCGATATGCCGCACGATCCCTTGGCACCTACTACGGGAACGGGAACTCGCTATTGGATTGTGAGGGATCCTGCCGATCGCGTAACCGTGGTGGCACCGTATGCGGAGAGAGGAAAAAATATTTACATGACACGCTAATCCCGTGCTGGCCTGGGTCTACATTGGCCTGGCAACACTCCTCACGGTTGGGCTGATTATCACGGTGATCCATCACTGGATTTTGGAGACTCCCTACGTGCGCACGTCAAAGTCTGTTGCTCGATCTATGGCTACTTTCGTGGGTTTGGAACCGGGGCATTCTGTCTATGACTTGGGAGCAGGGGATGGATCGATTCTCCTCGAGGCCAAGAGTTTGCAGCCGAAGATTCACGCAACAGGCGTAGAGGTTGTGCCTCTCGTGTGGTTCCTCGGATGGCTCCGCACGCGTGCCAAAGGTATTCACTTCCTCCTCAAAGATGCGCGGAAGGTGAACCTCAAAGATGCCGATGTGCTCTTCTTGTACATGACCCCGCACATGCTCAAAGAGCTCACACCCGTGTTAGGGACTCTCAAGAAAGGAGCCAAAGTAGTCTCACGCGCGTTTCACCTCCCTGGTCGAACACCGGATGCAGAGCGTACGGAACACGGGGCTAAGATGTTCCTGTACCGTTTTTAGTTCGGATCTTCCACGCGGCGATCAACCCGTAACTCACCACAATCCAGAGGAGTCCTGGCTGCCATTCAATGCTCGCTCCAGGGATGTTTGCGATCACTTGGGTCACCCGTACCACCCATTGCGTGAAGGGGAGACTCGTCAGGGCAACGATAGATCCCAGCGCCGGGGAGATGAGCCCCAGCAACGTCGCGATGGCACCGGTTGCCATAGCAAAGGGAATAGCGGGGAGAATGAGGAAGTTACTGAGGGGAGAAATGATCGAAAGTCTCTCGAATGCAAACAGGATCCACGGGCTCGTGAGCACTTGAGCGGCCAATGTCGTACGTACGCTCTCTTCGATACCCATCACGTGAGGAAGAATCCTCTTAGTCCACGGTGCAATCAGCTCCGAGAACTCCATGAGTCCTGCAAGCGCAAGAAAGGAGAGGTGAAACCCGCTGTCCCACCAGAGTTGGAGGGGATTCCAAGCGGCCATACCGGCGAGTGTCCACAGCATGGAGAGTCGGAGGATCTGTTCACGACCAGAAGTAAGTGCGAGGAGCCCCAGTAATCCCATGATGCATGCTCGTACCACCGAGGCACTCGCTCCGGTGAAGAGCGTAAAGATGATCAGCACTGCCGCGCACGGGAACACACGCACCTTGAGGGGTAACCAGAAGAAGATCGCACTCAAAAGCAGCAAGATCATCGTGATGTTGTACCCAGAGATGGCCAAGATGTGCGTGAGGCCTGTGGTTTTGAAGTCTGCTTGGAGGCTACTCGGGATCATTCCTCGAGAACCGGTGAGTAAACCGATGATCAGAGACGCATCTGGTTCCGGGAAGATACTATTGATGGTCTTTTCGACGTGCATCTTACTGCCTTCGAGTGCTCTAAACGGACTCCAGGAGCCAGATTTACGGCTTACCATAGCCATATTCTCCAGAGCGCATTCCATGCCTTGGCTACGCAG
The DNA here is from genome assembly GCA_964428205.1 of uncultured Candidatus Peribacteria bacterium. Taxonomy (GTDB): domain Bacteria; phylum Patescibacteriota; class Gracilibacteria; order Peribacterales; family Peribacteraceae; genus CAYRXE01. The sequence goes on from CAYRXE010000002.1 coordinate 50,267, forward strand.
GTAATGCCCATACGAATCATCCTCAAGCGGCAGAATCTTGCCCCTCACAAGCATCACATCACCGTACTGGAGACCAAGAGAATCACGTGTTTTCGCAAGAAGTGTCATGCAGGTATGCCCATCATCGTGAGTGCGAGTGCGTTCCAAACGAATCAGGTACCCATCGATGCGACGCTCACTGCCAAGCACCCTTGCTGTCATCTCCACTGGTCCTTCGGTGATCACTTTGGCGAGACCAGGCATCACAAAGCTCGCTCGAAAGAGTGCGAGTACAGCAGCACCAAGAATCACACCGCTGATGAGGCCATACGATCTCTCCCACGCGATCAAGAGGGCTACCCACACACTCGAAAGTACGAGTATCACCCACACATACTCCGTGAGCGAGGGGACAACGCAGGTGACGAGCAACATCACCACAAATGAGAGCAGTCCGAGGGAGATGAGAGAGGAGTTCTTCACCTCAAGAGCATCTCAGGTACTCACTCACAATTATCATATGAGATGCATGTATTCTTTACTTAACGCTCTAAAAATCTGACATGCTAAACAAAAAAACGGTTCTCACTTTCTCAAGAACGTCATTGTGCATTCCAAGCTCGTGCCAAGGTGATCCATTCTTGGACCGTGAGCGTCTCGGGTCTGCGCGTACTTTCGATGTCGCAACTTTTGAGCAGTTCATCACCATCCGGGAGTGAGCCGAGCGTGTTTCGAAGCATCTTTCGCTTCCCGCCAAACCCAAGCTTGAGCAATGTGGTCACGCGTTCAATCACGTCTGGTTCTGCGAGCGGCTTGTTGTAGCAGTTGATGTGCAAGACCGCAGAATCGACCTCCGGAGGAGGCATAAAACACTGTGGTGGTACTTCCAAAATCATCTCGGCCTTGCCGTAGAGCCCTACGATGATCGTCAGGAGCCCTGCGTGCTTTTCGTCACAGATCTTTTGTGCGACTTCCTTCTGAATCAGCAGTGTGAGGGAAGTCGGAGGCACAGGGGACTCCATGAAGACATGCCTGATGAGCGGCGAGGTGATGTGATAGGGGATATTGGCCACAATCTTGTATGGCTCCACCGGCATAGGGGTTTGCAGGGCATTCCCTTGGACGATGGAAAGGTGATTCTGATCTGCTTTTATGAACCACTTCATGAGCGTCGTCATGCGTGCATCGAGCTCAATAGCGGTCACGTGCTTAGCCTTCTCGAGAAGGAGTTCTGTGAGGATGCCCACTCCTGGTCCAATCTCCACCACGTGATTCGTAGGCTCCACATCGGCTGCTTCCATGATGGCTTCTAAGACTTCTTCATCACGCAAAAAGTGCTGCCCAAGATCGGTGTTCAGGCGAATGTTATTACTCTGGAGAAACTGCCGAAGGCGGGCGTCGAGATCCATGGGAGAAGATTGACAGTCGTGACGAGCGCAGTAAAGTAGCGGCCGCTCCTTATTCATTAAAGGCATATAAAACCGCTTTTCACCTGCATCTGGACGTTCCGGATGCAGATGATCAGTGGTAGGAGGATCCATGATTACGACATTCCAGAAGGCGTTGTCGCCGGAAGAGTTCATCGCGAAGTTCGATAAGTTGCCAGGCAGGCTCAAAAATCGCCCGCCGTTCAACACGTCACGAGCAACCATCCTTGCCCAATATACTGCTGCAGAAAGGGCGAGGAGGACCGAGATGACGGCGCAGCTCTTCGCTCGTCTCGATAAACGGTAAGTGGATACATGCCTCTTGCCTTTTGCCCCACCCACATGCGGTGGGGCTTTTTCTTGACCCTCCTCGGAAGAGGCCTAAAATTCGCCAAATCTTCAATTTGATCTTTCATATATAGCTTTCGCCCGTCATCTGAACCTCATATGGATATGAGGGTCTGTCTCCTCAGCTCGCAGGAGATAGCGCCCCATCCTGGGGTGCAGATGTGCGAGTGATTCGTCTTCTTTTTTGGAGGTGTCCCGTGTCCAAGATGGACAGACCTCAGTTCCTCAGGTTGGCCAAGCAGCTGTTCAGTGCGTTGCACGAAGCAGCCGAGGTCGACTCGGATGTCCCGGAATCGTTTGAATTCCATGGCGTCTGGTACGACTACGATGCGCCACTAGTTGCACTCTTTGATTCGCTCGACAATAAAGTCGAGCTCGTCACGGCGGTGCAAGCGAGGTTGAAAATCCTTTGTGAGAGACTGGTGCCTTGTTAAAAGAGCATACGAATCATTTCCTAGACCGCCCCCTTCGGGAGGGCGGTTTTTTTTAATCGATCTTCCTCAGTGGCGCGATGCTCAGTGCGAAGGTTTTCTTTTGTCCGTTATCAAACGTGATGGTTGCGACATCTCCGCGCAGGGCGATGATGGTGCCTTCGCCAAAGGAAGGGTGCGCAATGCGCATTCCTACGGCAAATTCTGCGTCCTGTGAGGCATCGTCATAGCCCATGTCCTGGTTAAACTCGGCCGAAACATTCTGCTTGAAGGTCTCCACTTTGCCACCGCCAAAGGCTTTTCTGCGACCGCTCTCGCTGGCCCACGCAAACGCACTCAAGAGCTCGTCACTGCGACGTTCAATCTGTGCATCCGGAAGATCATCCAAGAATCTACTTGGTGCATTGCTCTGCACTTGGCCGTACAAGTTGCGACTGCGGGTGAAGAGCATCTTCAAATGCTTCTTGGCGCGCGTCATGCCTACGTACATCAACCTGCGTTCTTCTTCGAGTTGTGCTTTATCGAACAGCGCATTGCTGTGTGGGAAGATTCCTTCTTCGCAACCCGCCATGAACACGCTCTCGAACTCCAAGCCCTTACACAAGTGGAGCGTCATGAGCGTCAATGCGTCATCTTTTGCCGTCGTGAGCTTGTCGACCTCCGAAACCAGCGCCACTTCTTCCAAAAAGCTCGTGAGAGATGCATGTGGTTCCAGTCCATCGTACTTGTGCATCACACTCAGGAGTTCCAGCACGTTGCCGTAACGCTCTTCACCTTCTTCGGTGTCGTCGCGGAGCCATTCCTCCATGCCAATGGCCTGTAAAAGGCGCTCTGTGAGGCCAGAAACAACCTCTCGCTGCGATTCGCGACGGAAGTGCTCAATCGTCTCGGTGAACTGCTTGAGGCGTACTTTTGCAGGCTCATTCACGGCATCAATCTGATCCACCTCCGTCAAACTCGTCCACAAAGACTTCTGTTCACGAGATGCATACGCCTGGATGTGGCCAAGGGTTGTGTCGCCGAGTTTACGAGCGGGAACGTTGACGATTCGCAGGAGCGAAAGTGTGTCCTGAGGATTTAAGATCGCATACAAGTACGCGAGAACGTCTTTTACTTCTTTGCGTGCGTAGAATTTCATGCCGCCCAAGATGCGATAGGGGATGCCACCACGTAAACATGCTTCTTCGATCAAGCGTGACTGTGCATTGGTGCGATACAACACCACTTGGTCCTTCAAACTCACGCCGTCCTGCTTGAGTCTTTGTGCTTCGCGCACAATGTCCTCGGCTTCGGCGCGTTCGTCGCGCACTTCTTGCACGATCGCCTTGGGACCTTCCTTCTTTTCGGTCCACATCTGCTTCGGTGGGCGGTTAGGGTTATGCGAAATCACGGCATTACTCGCATCCAAGATCACCTGAGTGCTGCGATAGTTCTGTTCGAGCTTCACTTCGAGGGCATCGGGGTATTCCTTCTTAAACTCCAAAATATTGCGGATATCGGCCCCTCGGAAGGAGTAGATGGACTGGTCTGGGTCTCCAATCACGCAAATATTGCGGTACTTTTGTGCGAGCAGGCTGATCAACAGGTACTGCGCGTGGTTTGTATCTTGATACTCATCCACATTGATGTACTGCCACGTCTCTTGGTAGCGATCCAAGACGTCTGGCACCTCGCGGAAGAGCTTCACCGTCTCCAAAATGAGGTCATCGAAGTCGAGCGCACTCGCCTCACGCAGTGCTTCCTGGTATTTCTTGTAAATCGTGATGGCCGTATGCATGTGCACGGTCGTTGCCTGCCTCTCCGCCTCAATAGGGGACAAGGCTTCGGACTTAAAACGACTGATGTAGCTCATGGCAGCACGCGGCTTCATTTCTTTTTCGTCGATCAGCAGTTTTTTGAGAACCATTTTAATCAGTTTTTCCTGATCATCACTGTCGTAGATGACAAAGCTCTTGCTGCCACCAATATGCTCAATCTCCTTACGCAAAATTCTCGCACACACCGAGTGGAAGGTGCCCATCACGGGGAGTTTTCCAACGCCACGCTCAAAGGTGTAGCCGTCCTGCACGTCTTGCAGATGCAGGAGGCTCTTGATGCGCTCTTTCATTTCCGAAGCAGCCTTATTCGTAAAGGTAACCGCGAGGATTTGCCAAGGGGGCACGCCCTGTTCGATCAAATAGGCGATCCTATGAGTAAGCGCTTTGGTCTTTCCGCTGCCTGCACCAGCCAAAATAAGGGCTGGGCCCTGAATATTCAATACCGCTTCACGTTGCGGTTCATTGAGGCCTTGCACGATGCTCGTATCGTCAGTTTTCGTCACTGGTGGATGGTAGCGGACACCTTGGAAATATTCATGTGAATCGCGGCTGAGAGAGCCGCTCTCAAATATTTATTTTTATATTCGAGAGCGCGTCTCGCACGCGCGATCCTGGAAAAATTTCACCAATTACATGCGTGATGCCGTGAGCTTCTTCGCTGCCGTTTCGAATGCTTCCTCAGCAACCGTGATGGGTCGATCAATCGCGAGGGGAGTCACCGTGCCACCAACAGCTCCGTCGGTAAGACGCACGACATCTTTATCGATCTTACGGAATTCGATGTACGCCTCGTTATACTGATTGACGGTCGTTCCCATGCTTTTGCCAAGTTTTTGCATAAAGGACTCGTAGTTCAAAATGTGCTTTCCAAGCGTTTCGACGTTCTTCTGGATCTCATGGACCGACTCCTGCATGCGGAACGCCTTGAGGCCTTGTAAGACCGTCTGGAGGTAGGCAAAGAAGGTAGCGGGCGAGACAATCACCACCTTTTTCTCAAACGCGTACTCCACGAGGTTCCTGCGGTTAATCTCGGTGCCGCCTACGTCGTTGACCAAAAGGTCGTAATAGATGCCTTCTGCAGGCAGGAACATGAAGGCGAAGTCTGTGGTGCCATCGCTTGGGCGGATGTACTTCGATGTTTCATCAATGCGCTTCTTGAGGTCCTCACGGAAGCCTTTCTCCAGCAGATCTTTCTTCCCTTCATCACTCACACTCATGAGCGCGCTGTATTTATCCAACGGAAATTTCGCATCGATGGGGATTACTTTCTCCTGGAACAACACCACGGCGTCGACAATGTCTCCGTTACCAAATTTATACTGCAACTGGAACTGACCTGGCTGCAGCACATGACCGAGCATGGTCTCGAGCCAGTACTCACCAAGGAGTCCACGGCCCTTTGGCTGTTTGAGGATCTTCTGAAGGTCCTGCAGCTGCTCCGAGAAGCCCAAGACCTGCTTGTTGGTCTCATCAAGCTTGGTCAGCTTCTCCGTCACCTTCTGAATAATGCTCGCACTGTCTTTGAACTGTGCCTGGAGCGTGCGCGAACTCTCCGTCATTCCTTTACTCAGCATGTCGCCGATTTTATCCATACGCTCCTGCACGTTTTTTTGATTCTTCTCACGACTGTCGACCACTTCTTTACGTAGGTTTTCGAGCATCTCTCTCATGAACTTCATTTCTTTGTCGTCCGTTTTTGCGGTGGGAGTTGTGATGAGCTTCCACGCGACGAAGGCCACACCGGCCGCAATGATTCCGAGGAGAATGTAGAGAGGGGTCATGGGTCGAAGCCTACCACATGGTGTACGAATGTCCACTTCCACAGGTGTTTGTGAACACAAGAATGTCTCCATCATCCTTGCGTAGGGTCTTTGGATGCATATAATTGGCGTCTGTCCGCGCTGTAGGGGTGGCACTGACCCTCCTTCGGCCCGGCGCTAATTCTTTTTGTCTATTTCGCGCCCGAGTATGGGCGCTCTCATCCCCCCGATTGTATGGCACTCAAGCGCAAGCGCTCCCGCAAGAAGAAGCTCATCGAGAAGCACCAGACGCACGTGAAGGACACGGGTTCCCCCCAGGTCCAGATTGCGATCCTGAGCAAGCGCATCAACGAGCTCACCGATCACCTCAAAGACCACAAGAAGGACCAGTCTGCCCGCAAGGGTCTCCTTGGTCTTGTCGCACACCGTCGCGACTTGCTCGTGTACCTCAAGCGCAACAAGCCAACGCAGTACGAGAAGGTACTCGAGGCAAACGATCTCAAGCGCTAAATCCTTTCGATACTAAAAACGCCCCAGTGTCGGGGCGTTTTTTTGTACCTGTTATTTCCTCATAACCTCAGCACATTCACGACCATGTCGTCCGAGCCCCACTTGGCTCCGTCATTCGACCTCAAGCGGAACACATACACGCCTGTCTGACGGAACTTCACGAGTGGATCCAAGATGTTCGTGTTGCTAAAGCTCGCCTTCGAAGGACCGGTGATCTGCGACCAGATGTAGGTGAGTCCCGGAGGAAGAGGCAGACCGTCATCGGTCACCACGCCCTTCATTTGCGCAGCACTTCCAAGCTTGATGGTTTGATCCGGACCGGCATCGACCGTGGGTGGCATGTTGTAGCGATTCACTCCCACAACAATGTCGTCGGTCACCTGGATTTCGCCGTCATTGGCATGCAGGCGGAAGACGTAGGTTCCCACTTCTGTGAAGCGTACGTACGTCTGCAAGCCACCTGGGTTACTCAATTCTACGAGCGGTCCGCTCACCTGACTCCAGGCAATGCCGAGGGATCCGGGAGGTACCGGCAGTCCATCGTCGCTTGCCTGACCACTGAGGAGAATGGTTGCCGGGTAGGACGAGGCAAGCATCACTTTGCGATCTTTTCCTGCGTTCACTTTGGGCGGCATGTTCCTGGCAGCGGATTTTACGGTGACCAACATGTCGTCCGTTCCAGAGAGCTCTCCGTCTGTACCGGTGATACGAAGGGTGTAGATACCCGCGGTCGAGAACTTTGCGATGGTCTGGAACTCGGTTGGGTCACTAAACGTGACAGACCCCGGGCCAGACACTTTCGTCCACGCAGGGACGACTGCTGCCGGAGGATTGGGCAACCCATCATCGCTGCTCTTACCAGAGAGCTTTGCGGCGTCTGGCAGCACAATCACCTGGTCATCTCCTGCAGAAAGAACAGGTGGCTGGTTCTTTGGTTCCGGCTTCACAACGACCGTGCGCTCATCAGAGGCAGAGAGTGCGCTATCGCTCACAGAAAGCCTGAGAACGTATGTGCCATCGGTCGAGAAGCTCACGGTCGTGGCAATGTCACGATTGTTTTCGAACGTGACTGTGCCCGGACCCGAAACTTTGGACCACTCTGTCGTCAGAGTTGCCGGAGGATTTGGCAGGCCATCATCACCAACCATGCCATCAAGGCTCAAGTGAGAGGGCAAGGTGATGGTTGAGTCAGCTCCTGCATTCGCTTGGGGCGGGAGGTTATTTACTGGCTTGGGTTTGACGATCACCGTCATGGTGTCACTGCCCATCAACTCGCCATCATCACCAGTCAGCTTGAGCACGTACGTGCCTGCCGTGCTAAAGGCAGCATTCGTTTGTGCAGAATCCATTGGCTGGAAGACCACACTTCCCGGTCCTGAGACTTTGTCCCAACTGATGAGAACAATCCCGGGAGGAACAGGGAGGCCGTCATCTTTTACCGTGCCGTTGAGAGGGGCTGTCTCTGGCAACGTGATCGTCATGTCATTTCCTGCAGTAGCTTCTGGTGGTTGATTGGCAGCGCTCTGATTGCTCACGGTCACGTGCACAGGAGCAGACCACAGCGGAGTGCCTGCACTGTTGACCAATGCAAATGCGTCGAGCGTGTGCTTACCGTTTGCCACCTTTGTGGTATCCCACGCATAGCTGTAGGGCTTGCTGTTATCTGCAGCGCCTACGTTGACACCGTCGACGCGGAACTGCACGTGAACGACATTCGTATTCGTTTCGGCAATGATGTTCCTGATGCCCGAGACTGTGGAGTTCTCGAGGGGATCCGTAATCCACAGATACATCATCGGCTGAGATGAGTTATTGGAAGAACTCGAAGAGCTCAGCGAACTCGAGGATGAAGAGCGAGCAGTGGAACTCCATGAAGAAGAAGCAGAGGACTTCGATGAAGACGACGATGTTCCTGGGCCTGGTGCCGGTGCAGGCGCTGGGCCACCTGTGGAACTGGAAGACGAAGACGATGATGAACTCGAAGAGGATGAGCTTGAAGATGAGGACGACGAAGAGCTGCCACCGCCAGGTATGACGGTGAGAATCGCTGTATTCGAGACCGCGCTTTGTGCGCCGTTGGAGTAGTTCTGCCCCACATGCACGCGAATGTGCAGGTTGTTCATCGTTTGATCGACATTATTAATTTGGAGAGTGTCTTCGAACGTGCTGCCGTTGCCGTAGTAGTTCACCCATGAAGTGCCACCATCTGTACTCTTGTACCATGTGTAGAAGTAGTTTTCCTTTGCGCCTCCTGGCAACACAGAGAACGTTGCCGTGCCCCCTACGGGGACGGTGACGTCTTGTGGGTGAGAGCTCACTGTGGGGGCTCCGGTTTTGAGCACCATCAAGAGGGCATGTGCAGACGTTGCTGTTGCGCTTCCGTTCATGGCTTTTACTCGGAAGAGTGCATTAGCATCGGCCAAGCTTGTGGTGATGGCGTATGTTGATGATGTTGCTCCATTGATGGTCGACCAGCTCGCGCCATTGTCGTTGCTGCGCTCCCATTGATAACTACTTGCGCCAGAAGCTTCTACCGCGAATGTTGCCGTTTGTCCTTCGAACACTTGCCATGGCATAGGTGGTTGCTTGATGGACACACCCGTTGGAATATTCAGCTGGAAGACGTAGATGGAAGGCGGATACCCACAGCATCCTACTTTGTAGTCACTGCGCTTCATCACGAAGACACGTTTGGTAACGGGATCATAGGTGATGCCGCCGGCGTAACGATGTTGACTGCCCGGGCTCAGCTGGTCGTCTCTCCACTGGTACTTTGGTTGTATTTCCCAAATCTGCTTTTGACCAAGGGCGACGGATCCGAGATCGTTCAGATCCCACACGCTCCACCAGAAGCCGTACTTTTCATTCACGATGGTGCTCTGGCGGTATGTCTCGCGACCTTCGGTACGACCGCGACCACAGAGAAGTCCCTGGAACTCCACCTCCGATACCACAGTACAAAGTTGTCCTCCTGCATCCATCCACGTTGGGTAGCCAATATTCCCTACTGCGGCCCATGCGTCATTTTTTTGCAGGTAGTTTGCTGAGCGATGTTCACGATCGGGGTTCGTGTAGGCAACGCCGTTTTGCGGATACCCCACGAGACGGGTACTTGGCAGAGGCGTTCCCGTACCGGTTGTCGTCGAAGGAGGATTCACCGCCGCAAGCGCGATGCCTTTGGAGGCTGAGGCGTTAATAGAGAAGCCGACACCGCCACATCCTATAGCCAAGTTTTTACCGCCCGTGAATTGATTGGCGAACCACTGCGGAAGCTTGAAGGTGCAACCGCGAGTCCAGTGCGCATTCGTGCCTTCCAAGCCCCATGGGCCATACGATTCCATCGTGTTGTTTGCGTCATTGAGTACTGTGAAGCCGAATGCAGGCTTACCCTGGTAGTTCTGCGTGTCATACCAGTTGCCGTAGTTCCAGTAGAGACGAGATGTCGTCTCGTCGAAGAACAGGCCATGCGTCTCACTTCCTGAGCTGAGATTGCAGTTCCATGCGTTGTTGTATATTTCACACTTATGTCCTTGGTAGACGTCTCCCCATGCCTTTACCACTGTTGCTACAGGAAAAGGATCTGTCACGGTTTGCCCCGGATAATTTACTTCGTAGACTTTGCCTCCACCGTACGCGTGTGCAGTGGAGAAGAATCGCAGTCCTCCATTTACCCTGCGCATGGCCAGCCCTCCATTCGTAAAGCTGCTCGTCGGGTAATTAGACAATCCGGGAATAGAGTCGGGAATTTTGAACTTTCCCATGTACGTAAAATTTGAAGCATTCAATATGGGTGCGCCTCCGAATCCACCACTCGACGAACTGCCCCCCGTCTGACCTGTCAGCGGCATACTCGGCATTGAGCCCGGCCAGAATGTGTTGGCCGTTATCACTCCTATAGAAACAATGACCGCAATCACAGCGTCGCGCTGCGGTATAGCTGTCCGCAACGTGTCGCGGACGAAAGACAAGTTCATACGCAAAGAGGAGTAAGGGGGATTAACGCTCTTTATACAGTGAGAGAAAATTCCTGAACAAGTCATTTGTTCTCAGCTTGTCTTTCACAGAAGCGATTTGTGTTGTGAGGTCATCTTCGTGGATTTCCAAATCTCTCCTGATTTTTCCGCTTAAAGGAGAAGTGGCACCGACGAAAAATCTGACATGCAACACAAAAAGTCCGTGTGCACCTCATCATCACACGCTCAACACAGAGGTGGAATTTCCTTTTTTGGCTGACGACAGCTATACTGTACGCAGTTCCTTCCGCACACCGCCTCTTTTCATCTTCCTGGGTTTACGTCTGAGCGCCCGCCGGGCATTCGTATGTGAATCCAAGATAAAGAGAGAGACATGAGCGGAAAGGGCATCCTTTCCTCCTTATCGTATGTCCAAATCATCTTCTGTTTCCGAGTACTCATTGGAGCTCGGCGACAAAACTCTCATCTTTAAGATGGGACAACTCGCTGGCCAAGCCAGCGGAGCCGTCGTTGGCCAAATGGGCGACACGGTCAGTCTCGCGACGTTCACTGCTGCTGCAAAGGAGCGTGATGGCGTCGATTTCCTTCCACTCTCCGTTACGTATCAGGAGAAGTATTACGCTGGTGGAAAAATTGCTGGTAGCCGCTTTCGCAAGCGTGAAGGTCGTCCTTCCGATGACTACGTGCTCCTCGCACGTGTGATCGATCGTGGTCTTCGTCCTATGTTCCCAAAGCACATGCACCGCGACATCCAGTTGATGCTCACGGTCTTGAGTTACGACATGGAGAATGAGCACGACATCGTCTCTGCAAACGCCGGTAACTTGGCAGTGGCAGTCAGTGACTGTCCTTCTGATGGTCCTCTGGGCACCGTCAGAGTCGGCATGATCGATGGTCAACTCGTCCTCAACCCTTCACGCGAAGCACGCCTCAAGAGCGACCTCGATATGTTCGTTACCGCCTCACTTGAGCGCGTCGTGATGATCGAAGCTGGTGCAAATCAGCTCCCAGAAGCAGAAATCCTCAAGGCTATTGAGTTCGGCAAAAAGTGGGCACAGAAGATCGCCAATTTCTTCAAAGATATTCAAGAGAAGGTAGGTAAACCTAAGTTCGAAGTTGCTGATCCATATTCTCACGAAGAGGGATACGCCTTCCTTAAGGCATGGGCTTTGCCAACCGTTTCCAATGCCATCAAGTCCGACATGGCAAAGGGTGCACGCCGCGCGATCTTCAACGATCTCATGGCGCAGGCGAGCGACAAGCTCAAAGAAAAATTCCCTTCGACCGAAGCAAATGCCGAAGAGATGAGCAAGCTCTACGCATACGGATCCGCCCTCGTCGACAAAGTCATCAAGGGCGAAATGCGCCGCTTGGTGTTGGAAGAAGGTCTTCGCATGAGCAGCCGCAAGATTGATCAGATTCGTTCACTCGAAGCCATTGTCGATATCCTCCCAAACCGCGTACACGGTTCTGCACTCTTTAACCGCGGTGAAACACAGGGTCTCACGACCTGCACACTCGGTGGTCCTGGCGACA
>CAYRXE010000003.1:0-4671 GCA_964428205.1 uncultured Candidatus Peribacteria bacterium
AAGCCATTTTTGGTATAATCATGAGATTTATTACGTACTTTCGTACGTGATGAAACACACAAACACACCCACATGGCTATTCACTCGCTCATGTTCGGTTGGGAATTCCCTCCTGCTCACACAGGTGGTCTCGGAGTGGCGTGTCAGGGATTAGTCCGCGGACTTTTGAAAAACGGTGTTCAGGTGACGCTCGTGCTTCCGCATGCCGTGGATGCGAGTGAGGAATTTGCGATGTTGCATCCCACGGATGAGCAGCTCTCGATGATCAACGTACCGAGTAATTTGCGACCATACGAAAACCACGTCGAGTATCAGGGAAGACTTTCAATTACTTCCCTACCCCGTGAAACAATCGATCTCTATGGCGATAACCTTGGTGCAGCAGTCGAGCACTACGCAGACAACGCAATCGAGATGACGAAACACCTCAAGCCCGATGTGATTCACTGTCACGACTGGATGACCTACTCCGCAGGAATCAAAGCTGCGAGGTTTCACCGTAAGCCACTCATTGCACACATCCATGCAACGGAGTACGACCGCACAGACTTCAATCCAAACCCTTGGATCGCCGAAAAAGAACGCGAAGGATTCATCGCTGCAGATCACATCATCGCTGTAAGCCAATACACCAAGGATCTGCTCATCAAGTACTACGGAATCAAAGGCAACAAGATCTCTGTGGTGCATAACGGACATGATCACGTACGTGCACACTCGCCTTCTCGCATGTTCATTCAGCACGGTAAGCAGCACTTGCCTATGGTGCTGTTCCTCGGTCGTCTCACAGTGCAGAAAAACCCTTGGCAGTTCTTGGATATGGCTAAAGTCATCCACAACATTCGTCCAGAGGTACAGTTCGTCATGGCAGGAGATGGCGGCATGCTCAGCATGCTGATTGATCGTGCTTGTGATTTGGGATTGAGCGAGAACATCATCTTCACAGGCAAAGTGAATACCAAAGAAGCAAACAAGCTCTTCGCTCGCGCCGATTGTTTCGTGATGCCATCGATCAGTGAACCGTTTGGACTCGTGGCACTCGAAGCGATTGGCCATGGCACACCCGTGGTCTTGAGTAAGCAATCAGGTGCGGCTGAGGTTGTGGATGCTGCATTCAAGGTCGACTTCTGGGATACCGACAAGATGGCTGACTGCGTGCTCACGATCCTGCGCGAACAGCCACTGGCAACGCAATTGAAGGCCGAGGCTCCTCGTGTGCTGCAGAAACTCACGTGGAAGAACCAAGCGGGCCACGTGCACGGCATTTACCACAATATGATCACGAACTGATCCCCAACTTTGCCATGAACAACTCTCCCTCCATCTGTTTCTACTTCCAAGTGCACCAGCCGTACCGCTTGCGTGATCTTCGCATCACAGAGTTAGGCGCGGACAACGTGCAGTACTTCGACGTCGAAAAGAACCATCAGGTGTTCCGCAAGGTCGCCGAGAAGTGCTACCTCCCCAGTAACAGATTGATGTTGAAGCTCTTGAATGAGCATCCAGAATTTAGGATCGCCTACTCGCTCTCCGGCGTGTTCTTGGATCAGTGTGAAGAGTACGGCCCCGATGTGTTGGATTCTTTCAAAGCACTCGCTGCCACAGGCAAAGTGGAGTTCCTCGCCGAGACGTATTACCACTCACTCTCATCTCTCAAGTCGATCCAGGAATTCTGCGCACAGGTGAACATGCACTCGCAGAAGATTCAGCAGCTCTTTGGTCAGTTGCCAACGGTCTTCCGTAATACGGAACTGATCTACAGCAATGAACTCGCTCACACCGTGAAGGAAATGGGCTTCCGCGGCATGATTGCCGAGGGTGCCGATAACCTGCTCTACGGTCGTAGCCCGAATGTTCCTTATCAGGCTCCAGAATTCATGCTGCAGAGGGACCGCTTCGAGACCATCGTCCATCATCGTCCTCGTAGCGAAGCCTCGAAGGATTTGAGGATTCTTCTGAAGAACTATCGCCTGAGTGACGACGTGGCATTCCGCTTCTCCGATCGCTCATGGGTAGGCTTCCCACTCAATGCCGAGACGTTCACGGATTGGCTTCTGAGTTCCGGCGGTCACAGCGTGAACCTCTTCATGGACTACGAGACTTTTGGTGAGCACCAGTGGGCCGACACTGGCATCTTCAGCTTCCTCGAAGCACTGCCTGCAATTTGGGCACGTCGCGGCGTGCGCTGTGAGACGCCAAGCCAAGTCATCGACAGCTGGGGTGACCGCCCAACGGATGTGTATGACGCACACAACTATGTTTCTTGGGCTGACACCGAACGTGACCTCTCTGCCTGGCAAGGTAACTCCATTCAGAACTCAGCACTCAGTGCCCTCTTTGCATTGGAGTACCCCGTTCGCGAAGCGCAGGACGCACAACTCTTGAGCGACTGGCGCAGGCTTACGACTTCGGACCACTTCTACTACATGTGCACCAAGTACTGGGCCGACGGCGACGTGCATAAGTACTTCAGTCCGTACGATTCGCCATACGAGGCCTACCGCCGCTTTAGCCACGCTCTGACCGATCTTCGTGATCGCACGCGCCGTGCGCACGACAAGATCAAAGTGAAAGTTGAACAGGAAGAGCAGCTCAACCCGGTCACGCACAAGAAGCGTAATCCGCTCCTCCACTTCGTTCACGGAATCTTCGATTTCCTTGATCCTGCCAACAGTCCTTCTCTCGAATCTCGTCACCCCACCCGCTAATGCCTCGCTCACTCGTTCTCGCTAACGGCCAGATGCTCGCGACCTTCGATGATCGCCTGCAAATGCGCGACCTCTACTACCCGTACATCGGTATGGAGGATCAGACGACCTACAACAAAGTGCACCGCGTAGGAGTGATGGTGGAAGGAAAAGGATTTTCTTGGCTCAGCGAGGATCACTGGAACATTGAACCGCGCTATGCACCAGAAACCCTCGTGGGAGATTCGGTGATCAGGAGCGAAAAGATGGCTCTCGAAATGAGTGTGCAGGACTACGTGCACCCTGTGCACAATATTCTCGTACGTCACTGGAAGATGCGCACGACCGATGGTCAGAAGCGCGTGGTGAAACTCTTCTTCCATCACGACTTTTACATTTACGGCGACAAACAAAAGGACACGGCGTTTTATGAGCCATACACAAACAGCATCATTCACTTCCGTGAGAAGCGTTACTTCCTCGTGGGTGGCCAGACCGATAAACCCACCACCTGCGTGACCGGCACACATGGCGACAAATACGCTTCTGTGCTCCAGAGCATGCAGCATCTGCATAGTTGCGGCATTTCCTCGTACACAGTGGGAAAGACCGCCTACAGGGGCTTAGAAGGCACCTGGAAGGACGCAGAGGACGGCGAGCTGACTCGTCACCCTATCGAACAAGGTTCTGTGGATTCCACCGTCTGTATTGAGTCTCATGTCGAAGGCGAAAAGCCAACCGAAGCCGTGCTCTGGGTGTGCTTGGGTAAGAACCTCGAAGAAGTCCTCAAGCTCCAGCAGACGGTACTCGTCGAAACGCCAGATCGCCTGCACCGTAACTGTCACAACTACTGGAAGAGTTGGGTGAATAAAGTGGATCATAAATTTGGATCCCTCCCTCGCGAAGTAGCCGATTTGTATAAGCGCAGCTTGCTCATCACACGCACACACATCGACAAAAACGGTGGCATCTTGGCTGCTTGCGACAGCGACATCATGCAGTTCAACCGCGATACCTATACCTATGTATGGCCACGCGACGGTGCGTTCGTGTCTCTCGCCATGGACAAAGCCGGCTACCAGGAAGTCACTCGCGACTTCTTCCGCTTCTGTGGCAAAGTCCAAATGCCAGACGGGTACGTGCTCCACAAGTACAACCCCGATGGTTCACTCGGATCTTCGTGGCACCCTTGGTTTAAAGATGGCGAGGCACAGCTGCCAATCCAAGAAGACGAGACCGCTCTTGTGGTCTACGCCCTCTGGAAGCACTTCCAGAGCGTAAATGACTTCGAGTTCTTGCAGGAGATGTTCGAGAAGTTTGTAAAAAAGGCTGCGGAATTCCTCTGTAGCTTCCGCGAAGAATCCACCAGTCTCCCCCTCCCGAGTTACGACCCTTGGGAAGAGCACCGTGGCATTTTTACCTACACAACGGCATCGACCATCGCCGGTCTGCACGCTGCGGCAGAGATCTGTCACATCCTTGGGCACCATGCACACTCCGAGCGTTACCAACTGGCTGCGGATGAAATGAAGCAAGCATTGTGCTTCCATTTGTATGACGAAAAACTTGGCCGCTTCTACAAGAGAATCAAACGAAAGAACGGCGAAACATTCGAAAAAGACGAAACGTGTGACGCGAGCATCATGGCTGTGTGGAAGCTCGGCGTGTTGCCACCGGATGACCCACGCGTGGTCTCGACCATGGCACAACTTGAGGAGCAGCTGAGGATCAAAACGGGAATCGGCGGCCTTGGTCGCTATCCGTTTGATCACTACCAGGCCTGCACCGCGCTTTCGGAGACCATCCCTGGTAACCCCTGGATCATTACGACCCTCTGGGCTGCGCAGTGGCACATTGCCAAAGCGAAGACGAAGGAGGATCTCGTCCAAGCCAAAGAAGCACTCATATGGGCAACCAAGCGTGCGTCTCCAAGCGGCATTCTTGCCGAGCAAATGCACCCCATTACCGGTGCACACCTGAGTGT
>CAYRXE010000003.1:4771-49605 GCA_964428205.1 uncultured Candidatus Peribacteria bacterium
TTGTTGTCGTACTCTTGATGCCCATTCTCATGGGCGCTTCTGGAACGACTCTGATGAGCGGTACAGGCAGCACGATGACAGGCGTCACACTCACGGCAAAGGAAGCCGACACCGAGAACACCGCACGCCAGAGGTCCATTAAGATCTTTGTCGCAAACATCAAAGAATGGAACCTCATGCGCCTCGCCTGGCGCACCTTTGAGCAGCAAGAAGACATGGCTGCACTCAAGGATCGCACCCAATGCAGGGCAGATGTTCGTCTGGCCAACCGCGAGACGCTCCTCGAAACACAAGTGCGTTGCTTCCGCCGCGAGATGAGCACCTGGCGCACAAGGCTCCTTAAGCAAGAAGCATTTTTGACGCGTACTCCGGGTCTCCTCCCCGGCATGACCACCGTGATAGAAAAGAAAAGCAACGAACTGCGTGAGGCCATCAATGCCGTGATCACGGCCGTGGATAATAACGTCTTCAAAACCGAGGCGCAGATGATCGAGGTCAAACGCAACGTACGTTCCAAGTACTATGCACCTCTCAAACTTGCTCTCGATGGCATGCGCAAAGCGGAACTCAAGTTCTTAAACGCTTGGATCATCACGATGATCGATGTCGCAGATGATGGCGTGAATGTATTGGACCGTGAGTCCTGGGATTACGCACGTACATGCTTCTCGCAGTTGGAGGAGCAGCAGAACATGATGGTTTCCACGCACTCCTCTCTCCTCCTTGGCTGCATGACGGCATTGCAATATGCCATTTTGGACCAAGCTGTGCCTGTTGAAACTGGAACGGGATCACTTCTCCAGACAGGCACGGGAAGTTCGCAGCAGTAAGCCAAATAATGACTATGAAGTTTCGTATTGAGCACACGAAGAATCGGGCATCTCGTGCTGTCATTCGTGACGGACAGATTGTCATTCGTCTCGCGAGGAGACTCAGTCCCATCGAAGCCGACGCGCACGTGGCATGGCTCCTCAAACGCATGGAACCCGTGTGGGAACGCGAGCAAAAACGCGAGTCGGTGGATCCCTTTCGTCCCCTGCTTGAGGGCGCAACGGAGTTAAGCATCCACACGAACCTTGGGCATACCTGGAACTTCGTCCTCACACCCTCCACTCGTGCTACAACGAAGGTCTCGGGAGGCACCGTGACACTCGGAGTACCTTCGAGACTCGATCGTCAGGCCTTACACAGGCACTTGTGGAAGACTCTCGCCTGGTTGATGCAGGAGGAAGTGGAAAAATACGTGCGCATGGTGAACAAGCAGACCTTCGATGTGCATGTGAGTGATATCAAGCTCCGTCCCATGACCTCGCAATGGGGTAGTTGCTCTTCGAAGCACGTGATCACACTCAATCCCGCTCTCTTATGTGTGCCCTTGGAGCTCTTTGAGTACGTCGTGATCCACGAAGTCGCACATGTGCTGCATAAGAATCATTCGGTACGATTTTGGAGTGCTGTTTCGGAGTACTGTGACAACTTTACTGAACGCAGAAAAAATCTGAACCACAAGCGGATAATCAGACTTTAGATGTTCTAATATGTTGTCAAGAATGGGGCTTTTGCCTGTGCGCACAATTCACCAAGTAAATGCACAGGGAGACCAACCACACTCGTCCAATCTCCTTCCAAGTTGGCGATCATCAGCTGTCCAAGACCATCGATCTGGAATGATCCGGAGCGGTCTCGCCATTGATCGGTGTGAATCCACCAATTAATGTCTTCTTCGGTGAGTGTTTTGAAGGTCACACGGCTCGAGGAGAGTCCTGAGTAGGTGTTTCCGGCATCGGAGATCAGTACGAGTGCCGAGTGAACTATGGATGTGCGACCGGATTGCAATCGAATCATCTTCTTTGCTTCTTCGGCATCACTTGGCTTCTCCAGAAGATCACCATCTGCCGATTCTACGAGTGTGTCGCAGCCAATGATCCAGCAATCGGGATGACGCGCAGCTACTTCCTGTGCTTTGAGCAGGGCTAACTCCTGTGCGCGTTTACTTGGACTAAGTTCTGGGTGCGCAGGCTCGTGCACGTTGCTGGGAATCACATCAAAAATGAGCTCAAGGCCCTCCAAAAGGGTCTTACGTTGTGGGCTAGCCGAAGCCAAAATCAGGCGATCCATATTAGAGACCGACTGCCTTGCGTACCTTCTCCATCGTCTTCACGGCCACGGCCGATGCCTTCTTTGCGCCATCAGCAAGGATATCTTCGACTGCTCCTTTTTTCACAAGCTCATCACGCTTGGCACGCATGGGTCCAAAGTGATCCATGAAGGTTTCGAGGAGCATCTTCTTGGCATCGCCATAGCCCATGCCTCCTGCCTTGTACTTGGCAGCGACTTCTTTCTGTTCCGCTGCCGAGAGGAAGAGCTTGTGGATTTGATAGACGATGCAGGTTTCAGGGTCTTTCGAATCCTCCACTCCTTTGGAATCTGTGACGATTCCCATGATGGCTTTCTTGATGTCCTTCTCCTCAGCGAAGAGCGGAATGGTGTTTCCGTAGCTCTTGCTCATCTTCTGACCGTCCGTACCTGGCACTACTGCGATGTCTTCGTGAATCACGGGCTCTGGAACAACGAAGATTTCGCCGTACGTATTATTGAATTTGATCGCGATATCGCGCGTCATCTCCAGGTGTTGCTTTTGATCTTTCCCTACTGGCACGTGAGTCGCGTTGTAGAGAAGAATGTCTGCCGCCATCAATACGGGATACGTGAAGAGTCCAACAGATGCGGCAATACCCTTATCGACTTTGTCTTTAAAGCTGACGGCACGCTCGAGTAAACCCATGGGGGAAACGGTCGAGAGAATCCATGCCAGCTCGCTGTGTTCGGGAACTGCAGACTGATACCAGATGGTGACGTTGGATGGATCAAATCCGCACGCAATAAAATCCAATGCGGCGTTTGCGCGATACTTCGCAAGCTCTTTCGGATCCTGAATGGTTGTGAGTGCGTGCAAATCAGCAATAAAGTAAAAACTCTCCTTCGCCTTGCCGACGAGATCCAAATTCGGCTTCATGGAACCGAAGTAGTTTCCCAAGTGCAATTGGCCCGAAGGTTGAACGCCAGAGAGTACGCGCATAGAGGAAGTGTAGTAGGACCTAGTCCTTGTGCGCCAGCTTCTTCAGCACGGCGGTAAAGGAGCCCGAGAGGGGTGCGGTGATGGTCACCTTCTCCCCTGTCACGGGGTGCGGGAAGGTCACGGACGAAGCGTGCAAGAAGAAGTGTGAGAACTTGAGGCGCTTGCTCAGCTCGCGGTTATTCTTCTTGTCACCGTATTCATCATCAAGAATGAGCGGGTGCTTGATCATCGCAAAGTGCCTGCGGATTTGATGATGACGTCCTGTTTCGATGGTCGCCTCCACATGCGTTGCGCCTTTGTAGGCTTTGATCACGCGATACAGCGTTTTGGCCTCAATCTCCTCTTTGGTCTCACGAGAAGGCAGCTTAAGGTTGATTTCTCCTTTACCGGAAATTCCTCCCACCACGAGTGCCTGGTACTTCTTTTCCCATCCTGCGAAGTTGGTATCGAGAATGGAGCTCAAGACGGCACGCGTTTTTGCAAACACCACGACACCCGAGGTCTCGAAGTCGAGACGATGGATCGTCTGTAACCCCGGATGATCCTTTTTCAAAAAATCCAAGAGCGGCAGCTTTTCCATCTTCCCCTTCCCCGCCACCACGAGCTCTCGCGGAAGCTTGTTCACGGCGAGAAGGTACTCGTCTTCGAAGAGGATGCGCTCAGGTGCAATCGGCATATCCGCAGTGTACAGGCGATAGCCCGCTTTAGGCATCAGACTACAAAAAAGAGGGAAAGTGAGTGCATTCCCAGCCTGCATCCGTAGTATCTCTGTAACCCCTGGGGGATATTCACAATTTCCCTAAAATATGGTAAAATACCCTGTAGAAGAAACCATAGCTCACACCCAATCCCTCGAAGCCGATTCCATGCGCATCTTGCTCTACAACTTGGGCTACTGCACCGAACTAGACGGTTCGTGGTTCGACTACGTCGTACGTTCGTACCGCTATCTCTACACACCGCGCCGCGTGACGAACCGGGCAAAGCACTCGCTTGCTCGCATGGTCGACGCACACAAGCCGGATGTGTGCTGCTTCGTCGAAGTCCGCAGGAACATCCGACAGCTCCCCCACTTTTCGTCCTACGCCGAACACGACATCGCCAACAAGTACGCGGAGTTTGGCATCTTGCAGCATCTGCCATTCTTTAGGAAAAACTGTAACGGATTCTTCTCAAAGAAAGCCCTTCCTTTCCGCAAGCACTACCTCAAAAACGGCACCAAGAAGCTCATCTACGAATTGGATTTGGGCAAGGATACCAAGCTCCTCTTTACGCACTTTTCGCTGCGTGCGAGCACACGTCGTAAGCAGTTCCAGGATCTCAAGCACTACATCAAGAAGCATAAGCGCGTGATTTTGTGTGGCGACTTCAATACGTTCAAAGGTGAAGACGACTTGGAGATGTTTGCACGCGAGTCAGGACTGCAGATTGTCGTCCCACCACAAAAAGGCACCTTCCCTGCTCGCAAGCCACGCAAGTCCATCGACTTGTTCCTGTGCTCTCCGGATATCGACATTACGAGTATCCAAGCATTGCAGCACGTACAGGCCTCGGATCACCTGCCGGTATTGATGGAAATGAAGCTCTAAAACACCGTTTCTCGACTAATCACCAATTGTCGAATTGGCACGTTTTATGATATAATAGGTGGATGTCGTCGAACCCAAAATCGAAGGCAAAAGTGAAGAGTCTCCACCCCATGGAGAACGTGAAGCCAAATGGGAAAGTTATTTTGATTGTGGAAGATGAAGAAGCGATGGGCAAAGTGCTCTGCCAAAAATTTGAGCGTCAGGGTTTTGCCGCCGTGCGCGCCGTGAATGGTGTGGATGCCTTGGAAAAGATGAAGAACGAATGCTTCGATCTCGCCCTCTTGGACCTCCTCATGCCGGGCAAAGATGGATTCGCCGTGCTGCAAGAACGCGGTGACAGTAAGTGCTCCGACACGCCCATCTTCGTGCTCACGAACTTAGGCGAAGAAGATACATTGAAGAAAGCAAAAAGCCTTGGCGCAGCAGAGTGCTTTACCAAGTCGAACACCTCGCTCAATGACCTCGTGAACAAAGTAAAAGACAGACTGAGCGTCTAGGAAAAAGCCCATGCACGAATGCATGAGCTCTTTGTTTCTTTCTGGTGAGATGACTCATTTCAGAGTCGCCTCATAGACGGTCTTTGCGAACGCCTCGACAAGTTGCACCACGTCGGTGTGCTCACTTGGAGCGTACGCGATACTTTCTACAGGACATTTGAAACCAGCAACTCGAAGACTCCGCGCCACAGCAAGCGTTTGGTATACGCCCCAGGGCTGAGGCCCAGACACCGCCACAACGCGATCGACTGACCGACCTACTGCCCAACGCGTCACACATTCCGCCGTCCCAGCTTTTGGCTCGGGGTGGATGGATATGTAGTAACTTGCGGCGCGCAGCACCCTGTGTTTATGCAGGAGCAACTTGTAAATGCCCTCGAGCAACTCATGCTCTGTCGTCGGTTCGGGTCCCGATAGAGACCCAACGAGTTCCAACGTTGGAGCTACAGGACACTGAGGAAATGCACGCACAATCGTCAGCTCATCGGCATCGAGTGGCCGTGTGCTGGTGATGAGGTGCACCGGCCCCTGAGGGACAAGACCTGCACGCACACAACGAAGGAATACTTCCATTCGTCGCAGAATGCCTGTCACACGCGCACCCAGGAACAGCACGCTCGCTTCGCCTGTGGCGGTGATCTCCTGAAGCATATTCAGTTGCCTGAGATACGACAGAAGTTCTACGCGTGAGCCCCTGATCAGCTCTTGCTGCTCATCGTGAAGCTTGCGCGCTTCGTGGATACGTTTTTCCTGAAGTAGGACATTCGCATCCGAAACGCTGGTTGGTACACGACCCGCGAGGGTACACACGATGTTGCGAAACTCCTGCCGGAGCTTCTGACCGTCGCTTTGAAGAAACAGAGTGGTGACATCCAAGGGAAACCCTCCTTACTATTGGGTAAAAGTTGTAGGTACCACTTTGTTATTTTATAATGTATTTGAATTAAAGCAATGTGGTGGACGATCTCGTCGGCCTAGGCCGAGAACCGAGGACCTTTTCCGCCTAGGTGGATGAATCGTACGCTCTAACCATCAGCCTAGGCTGATAATCGTCCTTTGATGAATTGCCTACCCTTTCCTGTCTTGAAGAACTTCTCTCTCAGCTTGGCTTCTTCTTCATTTTCAAATTCCTCTTTATAGACAAGCTCCCAAGGGCCTCTGGCTGAAGTGTAACTACGAAAACCACTTCCTCCGTTATGTTGATTAAGGCGTTTTTCCAAATCAGAAGTAGAACCTTTATAGAGAGTCCCTGCCGGATTGCGAATAACGTATGCGTAATACATGTTATGTTTATGGTGGACGATCTCGGGATCGAACCGAGGACCTTACGAATGTGAATCGTACGCTCTAACCAGCTGAGCTAATCGTCCAATGATGTGAATGATTCTAACCATCAGCCTAGGCTGATAATCGTCCAGAGCCCGCAGAGTATAGGTTCCAGGTACTGACTGAGCAAAGTTAAAAACGCTCCGGTGTGAGCGTTCGGTAGGGTCGTTGCTTGTCCCACCTCCTTTTGCTGGTACCCCCTTTGGCCTCTTGTCGCTGAGTGAGACCTCTTGCGTGAGGGGCATTGCAGCTATCACACCGGAGCTATTGCTACCAACCAGAGCGGGCTGGCAGCTGTGCAAATATCATACGATGAATCACTAATTCGTCAAACATCTTCTTTCGCTACACTGCAGGCATGAAGCGCTTGATCATCAACGCCGACGATTTGGGAATCAACTCACAGCGCACGCATGGCATTTTCATCTGTGCCGAAGAAGGCATTGTGACCAACTGTTCACTGTTACCTAACTTCGCCGATAGCAACACCGCTGCCAAACACGCACGCGAGCGCGATGTGGATTGCGGTCTGCATCTCAACTTCACCGAAGGTGCACCACTCAGCAAGCAAGATGACATTCGTTCGCTCCTCACACCCGATGGTTTCTTTTTGGGTCGCGAAACGTTCCATCGCATGCTCGACGCTGGAGACATTCAACGAGAACATTTGGAACGCGAAGCGCGTGCGCAGGTCGAATGGATCTTTGACCAATACGGTCCACCCACGCACTTGGATAGTCACCACAACACGCACATTCACCCGAGCATCATTCCCCTCTTGATCCCTATTCTGGATCGCTACGGCATTGGCTTTGTGCGCATTACGCGCGAACATTTTGACCCACCCTTTGAGGTTTCGGATAAGCAAAAAGAGTACGTGGCCGATGTGACGGCAAAGGCAGAAGAGGCCTTTAAGATGTACCACGCCAGTGGCATCCGCAGTACGGATCACTTCCGCGGATTACTGCTTGGGGGCAACGCATCACTCAAAAATATCCGCCACATCATCATGAAGCTCCCCGAAGGCACTACGGAGTTGATGGTGCACCCGGGAAGTCCCCTGCCCTACGGTTTGCCATTCGACATTGATCCACAGAGACAGACCGAACTGCGCATGCTCATCGACGAAAGCATTCCTGCGTTACTCAAGACACAGAAAATCGAACTGATCTCGTACCGCGATCTCCTCTAATTACTTGGTTACGAACTCAGGGTCGACCGTGAGACGGCTTTCCTCTGGGAGCATTTGGCCCTGATACTTGCTGAATGGCTTCTTGTTGTAAGGAGTTTCAGCTGGGCTGCTCATCTGTTCGAAGGCGAGCTGGCAAATGCGCATTCCTGGGTACAAGGCGACAGGCATGCGGTTGAGGTTACTGATTTCGAGCGTGATGGTGCCGTAGAAACCAGGGTCTACGAATCCTGCGGTGGAGTGCACGATGATTCCCAAGCGACCGAGGGAGCTACGACCTTCGACACGTACCACGAGGTCATCGGGCACGGTGATGATTTCTTCGGTGACGCCCAAGACGAACTCTCCTGGCTGCACGATGAAGGATTCTCCTTCTGGGATGTTGATCAGGCGTGTGCGACCGGCAAAGGTCTCTGGGTGACGAGGATCGAGGATGGCGAATTGGCTGTGCTCGTAGAGCTTAAAGGAGGTACCCAAGTGCAAATCCATGCTGCTGGCATGAATGTGCTGGAAGACCTCTCCGCGTGTGCTTTCGAGCTTCACACGGCCGGTTTCGATTGCTCTCTTGATGTCGCGATCAGACAAAATCATATGCACTGACCTTACAAGACAAAAGACTCATTACACAAGAACGGTCGAACAACAGAACTGCACAAAAAGGTGGTCAACTCTATTGCAGGAGCTGGCGCAAACCGTAGAATCTTCAGTCACATGGCTAACGAAAAAGACCAGAAGCGGCAGGACGAGGATAACCCCGACGATCGTGATGATGGTACGCAGGAAGCCGAGCACAACGTGCACGTGCGCGAACGGCTGCGCGCCGAATACCGCAGTAAGTTGAGTGAGATTGCCATGAATAAAGACATGCCCATCAGCGTGAATGATATCGACGAAATCCTGGAAGCTATTTCAGAAGAGCATCTCGAAAAATATGCCAAAACCGAAAAGGAAAAAATGGAATGGGTCCTGGATTATCGTTCGGATGTTTTACCTCGCTACGAACGAAAAGCGCGTGAGGTCGGTCGGAAGTTCATGGGCATGCTTTCGGATGCCCGCAAAGAACACGCTATTTCAAAAGAGAACATGGACGAGTGGATGCTACGTATGAAGGACGGAAGCTGGGAAAAGACGCGAGAATTCATCGAGAACAAATTCTCGGATTACGTAAAAAACTGGAAGAAGGTTGCCGCGGATCGACGTGAATTGCTTAAGGATCCTCGCATGAAAACACTCAAGGCCTCTAAAATCTTGGATGGGAAAGAGCTTGAGACATTTATGAGCGGAGCTGCATTCCTCAATGAACATTACGAAAAACGTGTGCACTTGGTCGGTCTGGTCAAAGCATCTCTCAGAGGGTTGGAGAACGGCAAATCCTTGGATGAATTGAAAGAGATGGCCAAGGATAAGCTGAAGGAGGCTGTGGATCTTGGCATCCTTGCAGCCAACAAAGTAGGCGTGTGGATGAGCCGCATTTTCAGCGACGATAACTCCGAAGAGACCATTCAAAGCTTCCTCAATGGAAAAGGTCAGTTCCCACTTTCGACGCTCATGGGCAACTGGAAAGAAGTAAAAGGCCGCTTCGATAATCTTTCGAAGTTGCGCGAAGACAAAGGCACACCTCGTAGCTTCCGCTTTGTGAGCACCGAAGTCTTCCTTGGCTGGGAGTACGAAAAGCGTGCATCGTACGTCGAAGAAGCTGAGCGCCGCTTTGAGGCGATCGAAAGTGAACCGGATTTATTCCTCAGGATCCGCCACGAATTGGACGTGAAGGATTGGGAAGCTGCAGAAGAAATGATTACGGAGGCAGAAGGAAAAGAGTGGTCTCAGGAAGACCAGCAAAAGCTTGTGTCGATGAAGCAGTTCCTCAAGAGTCACCGCGGCGAAAAGACCGAAGAGAGCGCAGAACATCAGTCCCCTAGCCCAGACGAAATTGTGGAGGATATGCGCGAGGCACTCGCGATGATTCCGCACGATCACATTCGTGCGCGCTTCGTCACAGCCATGAACTACGACTACCAGACGCTCTGGGCACTCTGCACCATGCAATACAACTGGGAGTGGTGCCGCCAGCACGGCTACAGCAGCGACGAAATCGATCACAAGCTACGTAACTCCGCTAAAGAGGAAACGTACGAAGCACAGGAACAAGGTGGTGCGCATCGCGGTCACGTGAACTTGGATGCCACGACCGATACTTCGGTAAAAGTCTTCCGCGACGATAACGACACGCGCTCCGCGCAGGCGATTCACGTCGACGAATCGACAGACAACTCGCAGCTCGTGCACAAGATCCACCAGAACAAAGACAACCGCGCCGTGTGGTACTGGACGCGCATCATGGAAAAGAAGGTCCCCTACTCTTTCTTTGAGTACATGATCCACAACATCCAGCCGCGTCTAAAAAAAGGCATGCGCAAATTGGACAGCATGGGCTACAAGTTCACCGAATCGGGCCCTGCGCGTCGCAAGGATGGCCGCACAGAAATGGTAGGTGCAGAAGCCAAAAACTAGACCCTTGAGTCGCTCGCACAGAGACCGTACCTTGTACCCCTGTTTCCTCCTCATTTTATGAAACGTCTTGTCCCCGCCCTCGCACTCCTCCTCACCGCCTGCAGCAACAATCTGCAGAGCATGGATGTGCAATCGTATTTTGCCAATAACCCTGTCGCTGCCGAAGAGGCCGCAACGGCACTCGGCCAGGTGTACGTGGGCATGATCGTGAACGAGAAAGCAGAGCTTCAGAAGAATGATCTCTTCGACGAAGTTGATCGCATGCGCGCAGAGGCCGGTGCCGCAATCGAAGCCGCCACGCGTGAACGCAAAAACGGCCTCCTGGGTCAGTTCATCCCGTTCAAGCAATATACCGCTGGTGTTGTTGTTGTCCGTCCCAAGGATGGCATCATCTTCACGGGCACCACATTCGAAAGTGATCCAGGTCCAGACCTTCACTTGTACGCCAGCGTCGTCTCGGACCCTCGCGAAGGCGTCTTTCCAGATGAATCCGCCAAGGACCTAGGTCTCATGGGATTCACATACGGCCCACAGACCATGACGTTCGATGCCACACTCTGGAACGATGACTTCCGCACACTCATCATCTACGACGCCAAACTCAAGCGCGTGTATGGCTTCGCCCAGGTGGGACCACAAATTTAAGAGAGCATACGACAATAAAAAAGAGGGCCGCGTGGCCCTCTTTTTAAAACTCATTTAGAGCTTCACGCCTCCGCCTGCTGCTGCTTCGTTGATGGCGTTCGTGAGTGCCTCGACAGTCGCCTGCACTTGCTTGCCGTTTACGAAGAACGTCGGAGTGCCAGATACACCGCCCTTGGTGCCCTCTTCGTACTCACTGAGCACGAATGCACGCTTGATGTGCGAACGGATGCAACGATCAAATGTCTCGGCGTCCAATCCCAACTCCTCACCCCAATCACGGATGGCCTTAGAGGAAAGTTGATCTTGTCTTTCGTACGTCATGTCGACGAACTCCCAGAACTTGCCCTGGTCGGCCGCACACTCCGAAGCCTCAGCTGCTTCCAACGCAAAGCGGTGGATCTGCTGGAGCGGGAAGTGCTTAAAGACAAAGCGAATGCGATTTCCTTGCTGCTGCAAGAGCGGCTTTTTTACAAGCTCGTTGGCTGCGCGACATGCAGGGCACTGCAAGTCTGCAAATTCGAGCACTGTCACACCGGAGTCTGGATTCCCTGCAGCCGGACGGCTGGACTCTGCGGAAAGACCCGTCTTGTCGATACAAGCGGTAAGAAGAATGGTTGCGCTGAGCGCGAGGAGGAGTTTTTTCATAGTGAGCAGACAGTACAGGAAGCTGCGAGTCCTGCAAAAGAGGAAGATTTGATTGTCGAAAGATCTGCCTTCTTGGGCTATGTGTTCATAAGGTATACTGCTCCTCCCATGTCCCTCTATAGACAGTACCGGCCGCAAGCCTTCGCCGACGTGACCGGTCAGGAACACATTGTGACGACACTTGAGCGTGCTGTGGAGCAGGGCAAACTTTCGCATGCGTACTTATTTGCCGGTCCTCGTGGTACGGGTAAGACATCCATCGCGCGCATTCTCGCCAAGCACATGCTCACGCACGGCATGGATGCAGCGCGCGCAGAGGAAACCGGCATGGAAGTAGAACAGGGAACGGCCGTGGATCTCATCGAAGTCGACGCCGCCAGTAACCGCGGTATTGATGACGTACGTGATCTCATCGAACGCGTGCAGTACTCCCCCATTCGCGCCGGCGCCAAGGTGTACATCATCGATGAGGTGCATATGCTCACACGCGAAGCCTTTAATGCACTCCTCAAAACACTGGAGGAACCGCCCAACTACGCGTTTTTCATCCTCGCCACCACAGAACTTCACAAGATCCCCGCAACCATCCAGTCACGCTGTCAGCGCTTCCTCTTTACGCAGGTTCGTGAAGAAGACATCGTCCGTCGTCTGCAATTCATTGCCGACCAAGAACACATCACCATCGACCGTGCTGCACTTCGCACCATCGCCGCACACGCAGACGGTGGTATGCGCGACGCCATCGCGCTCTTGGATCAGATGCGCTCTCTCCCAAAGATCACCGTCGAAGATATTGAGTCTCGTGCCGGTCACTCGGGTAAGCAGATGGCCGTGGAACTTCTCGCTGCGGTGAGCGCAAAGGATGAAAAAGGATTACTCGATGGCATCGCAAAGATTGAAGAAGCAGGTGTCTCGCTCGAGAACGTCACGCGTGAACTCTTGCGGTTGGTACGCGCATCTCTGCATGCAGCGGCAACGGAAGGCACGTCTGTGGACGCCTACGTCCACATGACAGAACAGCTTCTGGAAGCCGTAAAAGACCTGCGCATTGCCCCAGTCCCAGGCTTGGTATTGGAGACCGCCCTCCTCTCTCTTATCTCCGGTCGTTCTTCAGCTCCTGCACGTGTTGTTCCGCCAGAGGCTCCTGCGGCAATCAAAACCGTGATGAAGAAACTGCACGAAGAAGCTCCACCTCTGGCTGAGAAACCAACCGAGAAAGCTCCAGAAAAAATTGAGCAGAAGCCGCGCGACGAATCGCCAAGTCTTGTCGAAGCTCCGGCACTCTCGCACGAAGAAGTCCTGAAGTACTGGCCGCAAGTCGTCGACCAGGCCAAGCCACCTTCTGCAAAGATGTCGCTCAAGAATGGCAGAGTCGTTGGAGTCGAAGGCAGCAAAGTAATCGTGGCGTTTTCGTCTCGTTTCCACAGCGAACGCGTGACGCAAAAGGAAGCACTCCATGGAATCGAAGACACGCTGCGCGAGATCTTTAAGAAGCCCCTCACCCTCACGTGTATTTTGGAGCAGGAACGCTCTGCTGCGCCTGTATCTGGCGACGAAGTGAGTCTGGCGGACATAGCAGCTGAAGTGTTCTAATAGAGCCATGCACATCAGGGATCAAAAACTGGAACTGCGAAACTCCATCAAGCAGCGCATGGATCGCTTTTCGAAAAAAGATCGCGATGCCGAGGAGCGCAGTCTCGTGAAGCGTCTCACGGAATACTTGGGAGACACTCCCAAAACCATCGCCGCATTTATTCCGCTCACAGATGAAGTGGATATCCGTCCATTGATGACAGACCTTCTCGCAAAAGGCTGGTCGCTGTTTCTCCCACGATTCGAAGGTGGCAAGTTGGCGTTCCGCAAAGCAGAAAAAATCACGGGGCTCACGCCGGGACAATTTGGCATCCCCGAACCCTCACTCTCTTCTCCCCTGCTCAAACCAGAAGAGCTGGATGTTGTGCTCGTACCCGGCAGAGCATTCACCAAAGATGGAAAGCGTATGGGCCGCGGTAACGGCGGGTATGACATTTGGATCCGCAGCCAGCGCGCAGCGAACCCCAATACCACATTCGTAGGAGTGGCTCTGGAATGCCAGGTGATTGACCAAATCCCCGTGGAACCGCATGACGAGAAGGTTGATTTTGTGTGTACGGCTCGCAGTTAACTGGGAATTCAAAAGGAATAGTTGAACCTACCGAAAGCAGTGCTTGAATGGTGGCATGCCAGTGTCTTCCCAGGCGGCGTTGACCGACGCAGTATTGAGCGAAAAGCTCCAAGCGGAATATCTCCAGGGTCTGCGGGCGCTTCGCGAAGCACCGAACAACACGATGGCGCTCCGGTACGTGATTGGTCGTACTCGCACACAATTTGGAACGGCCATGCTGGCATGTGAAAGTGGCTTTGAGCCCATGCCTGTCTTCGACGAACAGAGCGGAATCCTGGAAGGGTTTGACCTCATTCCTCCACCCGGCCAGGACTTCTCAAGAAGTGGAACGATTATACGAATCGCAGAATCAGAAATTCCGCTCAGAAGCATCGAAAAAAATCAGCGGCCGGAAGATCGCGACATGCGCACGGCGCAGATTCAACGTCTGCGTGATCAGCTTGATAGTTTTTTGCACAGGATAGATGCCTGCAGAAACAAATTGAGTGTCGCGATAGATATGATTGCAAAGCAAACATGGTGGCAAAAATGGATGAGTAAGGACGCGTTGTGGCTGGCGGCAAAGGCGCCACTCATACAAGAGCATCTGGATCGCCTGGAAGGTCTGCGCAGGCTTTGCGTACAACACGTCGAACAGGCCGTCGCAGACGTCTACAAGCCTGTCCTCAAAGGCGGAGATGACCTCACGGCAGAAGAACGATTATGGGAGATTCATGAGCTCTTGGATGGCTTGGAAGAACGCGTGAAAATCCTGCAACGAGACATGCCGGTGTGACTCGCACGAACGAGGTGAGTCAGGTAGTCTTTGGACGTGCCCATCTACGACGCATTGCAGGCCAGTGACCCCGCCGTCTACGCGACTCTCGTTGGAGAAATGCGCAGACAAGCTGAGGGTGTGGAATTGATCGCATCGGAGAACTACATCTCCCCTGCGGTGATGGAAGCAATGGGAACGATTTTCAATAACAAGTACTCCGAGGGCTACCCGGGCAAGCGCTATTACGGCGGACAGGAATTTACGGACCAGGTGGAGACACTTGCGATTGAACGTGCGAAGCAGCTCTTCAATGCCGGTCATGCCAACGTACAACCGCACGCGGGAGCTCCTGCGAACGTGGCGGTGTACTTTGCACTCTTGGAGCCCGGAGACACAGTTATGGGCATGGATTTGGGTCACGGAGGCCATTTAACGCATGGCCACCCGGTGACGTACATGACGAAGATCTTCAAATTCGTGCGCTACAAAATGAAGGATGTTGAAACAGGTGAGATCGATTACGACGAGATGCGTCGCACGGCACTCGAGGTGAAGCCGAAGATTTTGCTCGCAGGATTTTCTGCCTACCCACGTGAACTCGATTACAAAAAGATGAAGGCGATTGCCGATGAAGTCGGTGCCATCACCATGGCCGACATGGCACACATCGCGGGACTCATCGCTGGTAAGCAACTCAGGAATCCGTTTGATGACGGTTTTGATCTCATCACCACCACGACGCACAAAACACTCCGTGGACCACGCGGCGGCATGATCCTCTGCAAGGAACCAGAGATTGGCAAAAAGATCGATAAAGCCGTCTTCCCGGGCTTCCAAGGTGGCCCGATCATGCAGATGGTCGCAGCCAAAGCCGTGGCATTTGGTGAGGCCCTCAAGCCGGAATTCCAGGACTACGCAAAGCAGATCATCACGAACAGCAAGACACTCGCGGAGTTCTTCATGGGCAAAGGTGCAAAGCTGATCACCAACGGTACAAGCAATCACTTGATGCTCATCGACTGTGTGAAGTCGTGGGACTTGCCAGGTGGCGAAGTGGAGAAGGTCTTAGATCTTGTAGGCATCACCCTCAACAAGAACATGATCCCCGACGACCCTCGTAAGCCCATGGATCCCTCCGGTGTGCGCTTGGGAACCCCTGCCATCACCACACGCGGTATGAAGGAGGCGGACATGATCACGCTTGGTCAGTTCATGCTCAGAGCTATCGAAAGCCGCAGCGACGAAGCTGCGCTGAAGACGCTCCACGGCGAAGTGAAGGAGTTCTGTCTTACCTTCCCTGTACCCGGTATTTCCACGAAGGCCTGATGTTACGAAGTCGTTCACTGCTTTGTTGTTTGTGCGTGCTTTCAATTCTTGGCTGTACCCGCGTGACGTCCAGCGAAGAGGGTCAGGAGCATATGTCGAAGACTGGAGAAGAATTCATGGAATACCTCGATAAGCAGCAAGATGCCTGGTACGAGTCGTTGATTGCCGAAGAACCTTCGAGCAGTAGCAAGAGCGCATCCAGCAAAGCGCCAGTGGTTGATCCTCCTGTAGTGATCGTGAGCAGTTCTTCTTCGGTGGCTTCCTCATCCTCCTCTTCTCTTTCAAGCCAGAGCAGCAGCTCTGCGCCTGTGATTGCCACGCAGTTGTACCGTAATTCGGAGTTCACGTTCTCGGTGCAGTACATCGGTACGGTCGTAAATGAGAGCGCCGGATACATTCGCATGCAGAACTACGACGCTGCACCCGATCGCTTTGTGCTCACGCCAAAAGATTACTACCTAGAAATCTCCGTCGTACGTCCCGACACCTCTACCGAGAACATTATGAGGTGCCTCCATTCCTACCCTGGCGCTACCCAGGTGAAGGTAGGCGCAGCAATGGGATACCGTACGACTGTTTTCACTGCGGAGAAGCAGCAATCCATCCTCTGCATCGAACGCCAAGATGCCACCCTCTACTTTGTGGTGACCGACGTGAGCGAAGGCAGGTACGGCCAGACCATTCTGAATACCGTGAAGTTCCGTTTACCGTAGGCGCTGTACAAGGCCGCTGTACAACGCAAAAGAGTTGCGAGAAGATACGCGCATGAAGTCTTTTGCACAGAGTTTCGTGTATGCCCTAGAGGGCATTGCTCACGCACTTACGACAGAGCGTAACTTGAAGGTGTTTGCCGCCGGGTACGTGGTCAGCTTACTCGTGGGTTGGCTCTTGGGATTGGAACAGTCCGAATGGCCTTTCATTGTCTTTGCCGGTGGTATGTCGCTTGTCGTGGAGCTCGTCAACACCGCTCTCGAACGTTTGGCCGATGCCTTCCACGACCATAGCGTGAAACAGGACGACCATTACCATGAATCCATCAAGGCAACGAAGGACATTGCCGCCGGAGCCTCCCTCGTATGCGCCGTAGTGTGGGTAAGCGTGATGATCCTCGTCTTCGTGCCCCATGTCCTCCCCTACCTCCGTTAATCCAAGCCTGGATGAGCACGCAGCAAAGCGCTGCACGGGGTTCTGCTTTATCTGTGGCGGCGAGCTCGTAGAGAAGAAGCTCAAATCCTTTTGCCGTACCTGCGGAACGCTCTGTCAGACCTGTTGTGATACGGAAATAGGGAGTTAAAACAGCATGTACAGAATGCTTGCTAGATGGCTTCTAGATGCGTGGTCTTGTAGATCATACAAATTTATTGATCAAAACATGTGTTCTCTCTTATTTAAAGAACAAAAAAGTAATTCACACACTAAAGTTCATGGCTTAGTAAGGCCAATAGGTTGGCAAAAGATCAGGCGCACCATTATCCTTGAATGATTCGTCTGGACCGGGATCCAGGTGAGTCCCCTCTCTCACGATTGGGCAACACACACCTCGCTTCTCCCTCGGGAGAAGCACCCGAGCTCCGGAGCTCACCTTTAGGTCATTGAGATCACCGACAAACAATACGAGAAGCGAGCACACTTGCCATTCCATGGCTGCGTTCCGCCCGGCCAAGCACCTGCAATTTCGCACACTTCTGGGCATCGGACCGCTCTGTCGCCAGGATACGTCCTGGATTAAGAGTGGTAAGTATCCTCTCTTCTCTCGAAATTAAGATCTTCTGATAAACCAGAGGGTCTTTTTTCGTTGTGGATGATCTGTTTAGAGCTTCTGCAGCTCCCTCTTTGCCTCTGCATTGGAAGAATCCAATTCCAAGACGCGCTCGAAGGCTGCCCTAGCCTGCACTTTGTCGTCCTGGCTCAGTGCCATGCGACCCATGAGCAGTTGAATAGCAGCGTCTTCCGGCCACTTGGTCATGGCCTTCTTGAGCGTCTCCATGAATTCTGGGATGCGCTTCTGAGCCACAGCGAACTCTCCAAAGGCAACGACATCATCGCGCACAGCGTCCTCTGCTTCGGCAATGGCTTTCAGCTGATCAAAGGCCTCGGAGGACTTACCCATCTTTTCACTCACAGATGCCAGCATCTTGCGTGCGTCTTTCTCGGGTCTGAGACCATTGCGAACAGCGTACTGCAGGAAGGTGGATGCGTTCTCGAGATCATTGAGTGCCAAGTACGTGCGACCGAGGAAGTATTGGATCTCGGGCTTTTCTGGATCCAGCGTGTAGGCCTGCTCCAAAGAGTTACGAGCCTCGGCAAACTTTTCGATGGAGAACTCGCAGAAGCCGCGCACCGTCCAGGCATCGCGGTAGCTACTGAGCTGTCCGATGACCGATGACAAGATGGGGAGAGCGAGGCGACACTCGTTCACAATTGCGAGACCACGAGCGAGGAGCGTATTGAGGTGTGCCTCGGTGCTCTGGGGGAAGCCGTCGTACTCGGTGTAGGCATTGAGGAGTGCCTTGGCGTTCTCGCGCAGGAGTGGTTCCCAGCCCTCTAGGACCTTCTGGAGCTCGCTACGCGCGGAATCGTGCGAACCCTGCACAATGGCGGCCAGAGCGAGCACGTAGTGCTTCTGGGGCGAATCCTGGGCATCCGTGAGCATGGCCAGGGCATCGGGCGTCTTGCCGGTATTGAGGAGGATGATCGACTGCAGCAGAAGGACATCCTCTGGACGCATGCCCTTGGCTTGGAGGTCATTGATGGCGATGGAGGCGTCGTCGTACTTGCCGCGCTGGATGAACACCTGGGCAAGCTTTTTGGCAGCCGTCATGCCGCCACCGTTATCCACGGCATCGCGGTAGGCAGACTCCGCTCCTGCCCAATCCTTTTGGAGCGCGAGCAAATCCCCTTTGCGCAGGTTGAGGAGGGCTTCGTCTCCGCTGTCGGCATCGGTCGGAGAATCCGGAGACATCTGAACCGACGTCGTGATGGGCAAATCGATATTCGAAATTTGTGCGCGCAACTTTTCTGCAGACAGATTCACCTGCCACGAAAGCACGCCAATCACTCCCGCTCCTAGAACAAGAGCGAGACCAACGGGAAGTAAGAAACGGGCTGCGGGGCGCATGCGCGTAGCTTATAGCTTTTAGCTTTCAGCTTCTAGTGAAGAACGGCAAAGAACAGCCAAAAGCTAACACCTGAAAGCTACAAGCTTTTAAAGATCTGGACTCATCTCGCCATCGCTCTCGCGGGAGAGGCCTTTGATGGTCGATTCTGCAGCGGCATCGGCAAGGTGGCGTGGGATAACGGCTTCGACAGCACCCCACTTGGCATCTCCTTCTTTAGGAAGAAGAATCGTGACCTGGTCCCCTACCTCAGCACGATAGAAGGTGACGGATGCGAGAAGGAGCCTGTAGGGCTTTCCTTCTGCGAGCACCTTGTACTGACCGTCTTCCTGGATGAGGTTACCAATCGCGGTGCGACGAGGGATGGGAGCGATCTGCTTATACACAAATTTACCTTCGTCGGTGATCGTGAGCTTCATACCATCTCCCTCCACGAGTTTGCTCTTACTGGCGTAGTTTGCAGGAACGGGATACGTCTGACCTGCGCTATCGACCATGTTCTGACCATCGAAGATTCCTTCAACGACGCGTCCGCTCACAGAGGTTCCACTCATAGAAGAAGCGCGCGTCTGGTGACGCTCGCGTGTGGTGTCGACGACTCCCGTCTCTTCGCGAAGAAGAGCGTGTGCCGTCTTTAAAGACGACATGGCAGTGTCGAGCAATTCCTGTATTTGGAGCAGATTATCGTCGCTCATACGTGTGAGGGGAAATCGGAAACCTCGACCGGGAGAGGTGTGCGATCCATGAGGGTGTGCATCTCGGTGTCGGTGAGGAGTGACTCTTGAGCGCCAAAGCTGCTCAACACACTCTTCGCATTTATTGTACCCGCACGCAGCATTTCGGGCAAGGTCATGCCCTGAATTTTGGCCCACGTAACACCTGTTCCAAAGGCATCCCCTGCTCCGGTGGTATCGACAATCGAAGACACAGAATCAGAAACACAACGGTAGAGTTTTTGACCATCAGTTGCCGTCACTCCGCGTGCTCCATCGGTAATACAGACGACTTGCACACCAGTCTTGATGAGAAGCTGCAATGCTTCCAGTACGTCGGTTGCTCCGGTGAATGCGAGTGCTTCTTCGAGGTTCACAAAGAGGAGGCTCGTCTTGGCGAGGAGCTTCTTCACCTCCGTATCTGCAATTCCCTTTTTAATGTGGCAGCCTCCCGGGTTCCAACTGAGGCCCGGAGCATTGGGCTTCCCAAGGATCTCTAAGAGGTCATCTTCGATGATGCAGCTGCGATCGTGAATGTGATTGAGGAAGATCCAATCACACGAGAAAGCTTTGGATTTATCAAAGACCGCATCGTGCATGTGACTGTTCGTACCGGATTCGTACAGGATCACGCGTTCGCCGCTACCTGCCGAAAGGATGAGTGAGAAGCTCGTCATTTCGCCTTCGACAATCGTTGCAGGCGTGGCATCCACGCCTTCTTTGGCAAAGTTCTTGAGCAAGTGATCACCCCATTGATCCGAACCTACGATGCCGCAGAAGCTGGCTTCACAACCAAGACGGTTGAGACCGACGGATGTGTTCGCAGCTCCCCCGCCGCATGTTTCGATGACTCCCTCGAGCGGAATCTTGGCACCGAGTGGAAAGTGCAATGCCTTACCGGATGGATCCACGTTCGACGTACCTGTGCGCACAAAAAGATCGTACGTCGCACCTCCGATTGAAAGTGTCTTCTTCTTGTTCTGGGGCCTCTTATTGTTAGGTGTGTGTGTCATGAACTTGTTGAGATTACGAGCGGTAGCGCTGTTCCATGGAAGCCAAAAAGTTTGCAGCCTGGTTGTGCGCGACCATGCGAGAGCGCACGAAGAGCAGAGTTCCTGCAGCGGCGATCACGAAGGTCACGAGCAATGCCATGGAAGACGGTCCGCTTTCGGTTGTAGATGGAGCACCGGAGTGCAGCTCATCGGAAGGCGCGAGCAAGTCTTCGTCTGGGATGGTTCCTGTGACGGCTTCACCCGGAGTCGGGCGGAAGCCAACAGCAGCCGGCACCGTGCCTTCCACCGTGGCAGCCTGATCGAAGATCGGCTCACCCGTGAGGGCGATGGGTGTAAGACGTGCCATGTAGGTCACGCCAGGGAGCAGGTCGCGTGCGACCACCTCACGCGCGGCACCATTGATGAGGCGCTTTTCGGTGAGCTTATCGACACCGTACTCGAGCACGAATGCAGCGAGTTCAATGTCATTGGGGTAGAGCCACTTAAAGCGAAGGGCATCTGTTTCTGCCGAAGCCGAGAGCTTGAGTCCCAAGGGGCGCAAGGTCACGAATTCGCTTTTATCCACGCTCTCGCTGCCGTCTTTGCTGTTCATAGCGGTGACCGCAAAGTAGTACTGCGTGCTGGCTTCGAGATCGGCGATGTCCACCTGCGTTGGTGGTGGGTTACCAACCGGTGTTGGGATGGTGAGCAAGTTCTGCGGGGTCTTACCAACGTAGATGTTGTAGGAGTCCGCACCTTCAACCGGGTTCCAACTGAGCGTGACTTTGTTCGCGTTGATGACTCCCTTCACACCCGTGACGATGGCCAACCCTGGAGGCGCAATCTTAAGTGACACACGCTGCTGCGTTGGGTTGCCGGCAATGTCGGTGACCAAGAGAGTGAGCTGATACGAACCTGCCTTAGGAGCCTGGAAGGCAGCGCGGTAGGTACCTGGCTTTGTGGCGTCTTCGATGAGCGTGTACTTCTGCTGTTCGACCGTGAGTTCGACCGTTGCCTTGCTTTCGGTATCGACAGACACGAGCACGCTGTCGCCTTCTTGCGGTTTTTCTGGTGAGAACGTGATGTTCGTCACTTCGGCAGGATTGGACTTGAGCTTGAATTTAAAGTCTCCGGAGTCGTAGCGACCGTCGGTGCTTTTGATGCGTCCCAAGTATTCGGCAGCCTGACCCACGAGGGTGACCGGGCCTTCGAAGTTACCGTTGGTATCGGTCTCGAACGTGTACTTGTCGAGCTCCGCACCAATGAATGTTCCTTCGAGATCGGTGAGACGTGGACCCTTCCCTTTCACAATGATCTTCGTAGAACCTACGTAACCTTTGGGGCTGATGATCTCGATGCGGTTGCTGTCGAGAATCACGTTGTCCCCTGCGACCGTGACGGTGATTTCGCCGGAGCGTGCTTGTTCTCCCGTCACAAGTTCTTTCACGAAGACGGTCTGCTCGCCTGCGGTGCGGAACACCAAGTTGAGCGCGCCGTTGTACACACCCAAGCGCTGTGGCGTGAAGGTGATACGACCCTCGCCGTTATCGCCCAAGCCGGAGCCTGGGAGTGTGGCATTTTTATCTGTGGAATCCACAGACACGGTGCCGGTGTAGTCCTGCACCGTGCGTCCGTTTTTATCGACGGCCGTCACGATGAGGTTGAGTGCATTCAGTGTGCGAATGCCTTCCTTAGGTGTGATCTCCACCGTGAAGTGATCAAGCTCTCCAAAAGTCTGTGTTTGTGCAGCGAAGTTGCCAAACAAGCTCGCACCGAGCGATGGGTCATATGCACCATATGGCTGCATGTATGGATATGGCGGGTAGTACGGCATGTACGGGTAGCCCATGCCATAGCCTGGCATGGCGGCCGCACCCAGTTCTGCACCAGCAGGCAGACCAAAAGCATCGGCACTGATAGTGACTTTTTCTTGGAGTGTGAGTGCAGAGAGCAAATCAAATGCGGTGAGCGACATGCTTCCTGCTTTCGTGGTCTTCACCGTGAACGTGATGGAACCTGTGTCATCTGTCGTACTCGAAGACGCGCGAATTTGGTCTTCGCTGCGGCTCGAAATAAGTTCGACCGGGCGACCGCCAAGTCCGTTTCCAAAACGATCCATCAACGTGACGGTAACGGTTGCACTCTCGCGACCATCGGGAGAAATGCGCGTGGCCGATGCGGTGACAGTCGAGTTATTGGCATCCAATTTGTCTGCGAGCACATTGAACGACACCGATGCTGCGGCAGTTCCACCCACCGTCATCGTGGCGGTGTAGAGACCTGCTTCCTGCACCTGTGTACCAAGGATGCGCACAGCAGCTTTGCCTTGTCCGTTGATGGTAAACGGCAGCAAGAAGGACCTGCTCGTAGGACTCGTGATCTTGAGCGTGCCCGAGGTATTCACCGCCAAACCTTCAATTACAGCTTCTCCGCCAATGCCTGCGACCATCTCACTTACGCGCAGCGTCGCGGTCGCAGCACTTCCCAACGTTGGGATGAGTAGCAGGGCCACGAGGATGCTCAGGCGTAACTTCATAGTTTCCTTTTATTGTAGCCTAGAATCGCGCATTCTCCCACTCCTGTGGAGAGGAACAGACCACGATACGCTTTACTGTCTAGATCTTTTTTCGTCTCATCCTGCTGCGAAAAAGTATCCTCTACGCCATATGCGCAAACTCATCACCCTCCTCTCTCTCCCTATCCTTCTCGCTTCCTGTTCGGGAAGTGGCGGTACGGGCACGCAGGCTGCCTGCAAACAGCAATTCTGGGATGGCACCATGGGGGTGTGTCTGCCCACAAATTGGAAAGTGGTGGATCGCGAAACACTCACCAGTCGCGGTGTGCCGGATGAAGTCACTGCAGCATTTCAATCGTCTGCGGTCGTCGCAGGTCAGAATCCAACCGTCACGGTAACGAAAGAAACGTTGCAGAGCGATTTGGATCCCGTGGGCTACAGCCAGGCGAGCATTCGTTCGGTGGCGTCTCTCCCCGGATACAAATTGATCGATACACGCGCCGTGAAAATCGAAGGAAAGAATTTGGAGCTGCATGTGTTTTCGGCAAAGCCATTACCCGAAGAACCCGAACGTCGCTTTTACCAGTTGAGCACGACCAATAAGAGTATTGGCTACACGCTCACCGCTCTCACTCCTCTCTCGGTAAGTAGCTCTCTCGAAACCGAAGTGCTCACCATCATGCGTTCGCTCGTGTTCACAGACCCGGCAGAGAACGCAGCAGCCGCGGAGTAGGCGCACGACAAAATGGAGGTGCCGGCGAGGATCGCACTCGCGCATGGGGGATTTGCAGTCCCCTGCCTTACTGCTTGGCTACGGCACCCCAGAGCATGAGCGATTTCGTGAATGATCTTCTGTGGTGGAGCTGAGGGGACTCGAACCCCTAACCCCCTGCTTGCAAAGCAGGTGCTCTACCATTGAGCTACAGCCCCATAGAAATGGGCATTGATGATACTATAGAAAACGACCGAGCAAATTTCTTTATACGACTCGCGCAAGCGCTCGTCGGTCATTGAGCTACAGCCCCATAGAAATGGGCCAATTTCGTGAAGGATGAAAGATCTACGTCAACAAATGACCAGGACGTTGCCGCAGTCTACACGAGCAAAACGTCTTTTCCAGAGATAACTGGATGACTCAGGTACCTTAAATTCCCATGCCTGCATCCGCTGGAGCAGACCTATTTAAACCAGGAATCAGATACTTCACCCATCCAAAGAACATGTCGGAAGTTCCTGTGAGAGTCGTGAAGCTCCAGAAGAAAATGAACACCGAGAGAATGATGATGCAGTTGTAGACGCCTCCGACTTTAAGCATCCAATCTGCTTCGCCGATTTCATCACCAATACGCTGACGATACTTGAGCAAGAAAAACGCAGCGACAACCCCGATAATTGCGAGTACGTACTGCATTAGGCGATGAGGGCGTCGAGTTCCTTTTTGAAGTCCTCTTTCGAACGTCCGCCGACGAATGTTTTGAATGGCTGACCACCCTTGAAGAGCACGAACGTTGGGATGCTCATCACGCCAAATTGCTGAGGCACATCATTGTTCTCATCGACGTTGATTTTGGTGAACTTCACCTTGCCTGCGTACTCCATTTCGAGCTCTTCCAAAATAGGCATCGTCGCCTTGCAAGGACCGCACCACGGAGCCCAAAAGTCGAGAATCACCGGCAGGGAAGCCTGGCTGATTTCGGTAGTAAATTCTGCGTCTGTAATGGGGGTGGGCATGAACGAATTGGGAACGGGACGTGAGTGTATCAGAAACACTATGCCGACAAAATTTCTCGGGTGATTTTTTTACCAATCTCTACTCCGGGCTGACCGTAGGGATCTATGCGATACAGCTTGCCCAGGAACACGACTTCGGCGAGCAGTAAGAAGAAGAGTTGACCCAGGTGATACGCATCGAGACGTGTGAGCGCGACACTCACCCATGCACGCTTTGCTTTGGTGAGTCCCCTACTCGTACCTTCGAAGGCGGCATCCAACAGATCACCAAAAGATTTCTGCGAAATAAATGCCCATGACTCGTCGACATCTTTGGGAACGTACACTTCTTCTTTCTCCAATTCGCGGATGAACACGTGCCACTGCTTGCGTGGACCTTCCATCCACTGCTGCAGTAATGAATGCTGATCTTGCGTGCCTACGGCTGCCAAAGGGATGGGATTTTTAGAATCCGTCTTACCCAAACTTTCGGCTACCAGCTGCTGATTCCAGCGGGTCAGAGACCTCAGCCTTCCGCTGTACGACATGATCACGCGCACGGGGTAATTCTTCTTCGTATCCATGAGGTACTGCACGGTCGCGAGGAGTGCTGCGGGGTTCTCTTCTAAGGAAGTCTTCTGACACAAGGTGTCCATGTCTTTACCGCCGCGCACAAAGCGATCGATGTCGACTCCCATGAGTGCAAGCGGGAGCAAACCCACTGGCGTGAAGATGCAGTAACGACCACCGACTCCCGGTGGAATATCGAGGGTCATGATGTCGTACTCGCGAGCAAAGCGCTTCAGGTTTCCCTGTGCTGGATCCGTGACGGCAATGACGCGTGTGAATGCTTTTTTGCCGAGTGCTTTGCGCAACTTATCGAGACAGAAAAAGAAGATGCTCATGGGCTCCAGCGTGTCGCCGGATTTACTGGCGCACACCACAAGCGTGCTCTTCCAGTCCACAGACTTGAGAGTCGTGGTGAGGATGGCAGGATCAATGGAATCGAGGACGACAAAGTGCACCGGAGATTGTGCTGCAAAGACCTCTCCCAATACCTGCGGACCAAGCGAGGAACCTCCTATACCAATCCATAGGACGGTTTTGATGTTCTCGGCTTTGTACTTCATGGCGACCGCTTTTACGGCTTCGACCGTCTTCTTTTGATACGGATCCATGGACCATGCGTGGTCCCCGTTCGAACGCTCTTTGAGCCACGACTCAATGTTCTTTCTCATCGGTGTGCGCATGTCGGCAATCTCTTGTGCAGTCAGACCCATCGCAGGTGTGATGGACTTCGCGAGTGCGCCGGAGATATCGAGATGTAACATTTGAATGAAGAATTGAGAATGTAGAATGAAGAATGAAAAGCGGAATTTTTAGCGCAGGCATCCGTGCCTGCGAACTGCGCCTATGGCGCAGAAATGGCTTACAGAAGCCGTTTTATAAGGATCGAAGTGCAGCTTCGACGCGCTGCTCAGTGGTAGCAAGTTCGGTGGGGAGATCTTTGAGTGCACGAAGAATCGTCTGCGTGTCGTAGCCGA
Organism: uncultured Candidatus Peribacteria bacterium; assembly: GCA_964428205.1. Classification (GTDB taxonomy): domain Bacteria; phylum Patescibacteriota; class Gracilibacteria; order Peribacterales; family Peribacteraceae; genus CAYRXE01. The sequence goes on from CAYRXE010000003.1 coordinate 31,090, forward strand.
GTGTGGAGAGCGTTGCGATCGCATCTTTATCGAACTCGGCACGTGCGGCGCCACCAATCTCTGTCGAAGCACCGAGGATATCGGGCTTTTTCTCAAGCAGACTTTTGAGCTCCACTAAGAGCTTTTCTGCCGTTTTCTTTCCGACTCCCTTTACGTTGTTCAGAATGCCAAAGTCTTCGTCGGTAACAGCGCGGAGCAAAAGACTGCGTGGCACGTTGCACAACTCCATAGCCATCTTGGGACCAATGCCATCGAGTTTGAGGAACTCTTCGAAGAGTGTGCGACCACTCCTATCCGGAAATCCAAATAAGTCGAAACGGTCTTCGCGAACATAACTAAAAATCCAGAGCATGGCGGGTTCGCCCTCCTTCAATTCGTCCCATGTTTGGAGCGGAACGGTAACTCGGTATCCCACTCCACCGACGTCCACGTGGACCTCGGGAACATCGAGCCTGTGAATGGATCCACGCAGGTGCCCGATCATCATCTGAGATGGTAGCAACAAGATGCACCAGAGTCAGTGCAAAATACTGGACATTCTTGAGGGGATTGAAGGCAATAATGGCAATGAAGAAATTGCCTTGAGTACCCCTCATTGCCCTCATTCCCCTTTTGAGAGTTTTCTGCTATACTAAGAGGAAATGCACACAAATAACCAACACCGTATTCTTGGTCTCGTCGTGCTCGCGTCCATCGTAACGATGGGCTCTCCTCTGGCTGCTCAAGTATCGCGTGAAGAAGTGCGTGAAGAATTACGATCGACCATCGAAAGTGCGTCGGCTCGTTACCGTAATCGCCAGAGTAATTCTGCATACCGCTCACTCCAGGAAGAAGTGATGGCGAGTAGCAAAAAGCGCATTGAACAACTTGATAAAAAGAAACAAGAACTCCGCGGTCTTGTTGCCGCTGCGAAAGCAGAAGTAGATGCCCAGCAAAAGGGTCTCGAGAATTTGCGAGGTAAAAAGATGGCGCTCGAAAGTAAGGCCGTGGATATGCGCGAGGCAGTACGTGCACTCGTCCTTCGCGATGAACTGCATGCGACACTCGATGCCTCCGGTCCGGAACTCCTGCGATCGATTCTGCACGGAGCTGCGTCGGAGTCTCTACGTGCAAATGCCTTGGAATCCATGCAGCGTGATGCGCTGATGGAGGTCCGCCTCCAATTAGCCGATAAAGCAGAAGAAGCGGCAGGACAGACGGATTTTGAATTCCTGGGTCTGTACGAAGAAGCAGGCAAGAGAGCTGCAAAGTTAGAAACACTCCAGAGTCAGCTGATGCACGCACAGCAAGATTACCTAGATGAAGTCAGTAGATCTGAGAACGCGAGTAATGGACTCCTCTTGTCGCAGGCACAGTTGAACCAAGCGAAGAGCGACATTGCCGAAATCCATCGCCAGGTGTTGCAGTATCAAAAGCAACTCGCTCGCTTGGATGAACAGGCACGCCGCAAATCCGAACGCTCTCTTATTGAGCTTGGTATTTTAGGCAGCAAGCCCGGCGAGTACTCAGCTGATCAAACGACACCACAAGAAGCTCGCGTGAGTTTTAGCTGGCCTGTATCTGGTCGCATGACAGCGGGTTACCGCGAAGCGAGTTACTTCAAGTACTTCGGCATTCCTCATAACGGCATCGATATCGCCGTCGTCCAAGGAACCGCCGTTCGCAGCGCAGCTGATGGCGTGGTGTTCGTGGTTCGCGAAGGCGGTCGCACGGGTTACACGTACGTGCTCGTGGGTCACGCATCTGGCTACGCAACGCTCTACGGTCACCTTTCTGCAGTTACGGTTGCTCCAGGCCAGTCAGTGCGCGTGGGCCAAGTTCTTGGTCTCTCGGGCGGTGAACCTGGTACAGAAGGCGCTGGTCCAACCACGACAGGTCAGCACCTGCACTTCGAAGTTATTCAAGGAGGAGTGAATGTAAATCCAACGAGTGTGCTTCCGTAATTACAGGGCGCCGATCACCACTGCGAACTCCCCTTTCTTCATCACGCTCTTCGCAACGTCTGGAAGATCTTTGATCGTGGTGCGCACAAACTCTTCGTGCATCTTCGTGAGTTCACGCGCGATCACCACAGGACGATGGGGTTGCGATGCGAGGGCGGCAGAAATTTCATTCAATGTTTTTTCGATGCGATGCACAGACTCGTAAAAGACGATCGTGCGCTCTTCTTCTCTAAAGGAATCGAACAACGTCTTCCTGCCCTTCTTTAAAGGAAGGAACCCGAGGTACACGAACTTATCGACAGGTAAGCCACTTCCACTCAGTGCTGTGAGGAATGCGGCTGCACCGGGAATCACTTCGACTTTGATCCCCTCCTCTACTGCGCGATGCACCACGGCGTACCCGGGATCACTGATGCCGGGAGTTCCTGCATCGCTGATGAGTGCGACGTGCGCTCCATCTGTAAGACGACGAGCGATGTGCTCCAGTTTGCCTGCGTCGGAATACCCGTGATAACTCTGGAGTTCTTTTTTAGGAATCTCTAACTGCAATAAGAGGTTGCCTGTCACACGTGTGTCTTCGCACACGATGACATCGCACGCTTTGAGCGTTTCTAGAGCGCGCAGCGTGATGTCACCAAGGTTCCCGATGGGTGTAGAGACAATCGAAAGCATGTGACTTTATGATAGCGCAAAGCCGATCCAAGCGCTGGACGAAAACAAAAATTGACACTGCCATCTGCCAGGGCAAGACTCCTGCGTTCATCTTCGGATGAGCTGTTCCTTGATATCGTCAGAAATGACTCCGGCGCGGAGCACACACGGTGTGTTGTGCGCTGGAGTTGAGACTTAAGTGGTCTCACGGCGTCGTTTTTCACTTTTGAGGTGCTAGTAGGATGATCACGTACAGTAGGTCGCGCCATTGTGAATTTGGACTTAGCTCGGGCGGAAGCACGGTCAACGGGCCGCTCCGTTTCTGGGCGCGAGGCAAGGAGGAAGAAGTCGCACGGTTCCACATTGTGGAGTTCCCTACGGCATCCCAAGACTCCACCTGCACTCGTGGCAAGTCCTGGGAACTCAAGAAAGAGACGGAAGATGGGCTGAACCTTCAGCCGAACACGAAACTCGTGATCCTGCACAGGAACACCGTTCCGATTTTCCGGTGCCGCATTGACCAGGAGAAGCGTCGGTTCTTGTCTGTGACGGAGGTCACTCCCGAAGAGGCTGCAGCCGAACTAGAAGGTGTTACTCCTCCAACAGGAGCAACCGCCAATCAACCGACTGTCGAAGCAAGCACTCCTGTGACCGCCGAAGCAAGTGCGGTAACGACCGCAAGCCCACCACCTGTTGAAGCTGCCGTCGTCACGCCAGTTCCGAAAACCAAGGCTCCACCGCGCAAGCGGACGAAGCCTGTCGTCGAAACGAGTGTTTCATCAACACCTGCTACGACAGCGAAACCGGCCAAGCCTCCGCGAAAGCGGAAGCAGCCTCTCGAGACAGCTGCCTCGACCTAAGTCTCATCTGATCAACCCAAGGCCTGAGCCCTGTACCACTTGGTACAGGGCTTTTTTCGCTGCCGTCTCAAAAAGGTGCTCAAAGTCAATCGGCCTACTCTTTCATCAGGTACCCCAAGCCGCTACCATCTCGGCACTCATCCGAGCCCCTTTTCTTTATGGCTAAAAAGGACACCCCCAAGAAAGCTTCCTCTCCCGCTCCCGAAGAACCCAAAAAGGATTCGCGAACAGAGGCCTTCGACAAAGCTCAGGCTCAACAACCGATGCTCGGTGAAGAGCTTTCGGGAATCGGTCGAATTCTGGCTCGCCCAATCGTGAACGAAATGGAGGAGAGTTATTTGAGCTACGCCATGAGTGTGATTGTGTCTCGCGCCTTGCCAGATGCACGTGACGGTCTTAAGCCCGTGCACCGCCGCATCATGTACGCCATGCACGAAATTGGTCTGCGCAGTGCAGCCAAGTATCGCAAGTCTGCAACGGTCGTTGGTGACGTGATGGGTAAGTATCACCCACACGGTGACTCGTCGATCTACGAAGCTCTCGTGCGTTTGGCTCAAGAATTCTCCATGCGTTACCCACTCGTGGATGGACAAGGAAACTTCGGTTCCATCGACGGAGACGGCGCAGCCGCAATGCGTTATACGGAATCTCGCATGGCAAAGTTGGCCGACGAAGTCTTGGCTGACATTGATAAGGACACAGTCGAATTCACCCCGAACTACGACGGAAGTAAGAAGGAGCCATCCGTGCTCCCAAGCAAAATCCCAAACCTGCTCCTCAACGGTTCTGTTGGTATCGCCGTCGGTATGGCGACGAACATCCCGCCACACAACTTGGGCGAACTCGTCGATGCCACGTTGCACTTGATGGATAACCCAGAGGCTCCTGTCGAGGAACTTCTCAACTTCGTCAAAGGTCCGGACTTCCCCACGGGAGGCATCATCTATAACAAAGAGACCATCAAGCAGGCGTACCTCACAGGTCGCGGCTCGGTGACGATTCGCGGTAAGGCAGAGATCGAAGAGACGAACAACGGTCGCTACCAAATTCGCATCTCCGAAATCCCCTACCAGGTGAACAAGAGCGCCATGATCGAGCGTATGGCTGAGCTCGTGACAGATAAGGTGATCGAAGGAATCTCGGACATTCGCGACGAGTCTGACCGCGAAGGTATCCGCATCATCATTGAATTGAAGAAGGACAGCTACCCACAGAAGATCTTGAACCAGCTCTTCAAGCACACCGATCTTCAGACGAGCTTTGGCTACAACATGATTGCGCTGTCTGATGGCATCCAGCCTCGCCTGATGAACCTGCAGGAACTCTTGCAGATCTTCGTCGATCACCGCCGCACCGTGGTCACACGCCGTGTGACGTTTGATCGCGATCGCGCGAAGGAGCGTGAGCACATTTTGGAAGGTCTCAAGAAAGCTCTCGATCACATCGACGAAGTCATCAAGACCATCCGTAAGAGTGAAACGAAAGAAGTCGCAAAGGTGAACCTCATGAAGAACTTTAAGTTGAGCGACTTGCAGTCCGACGCCATCCTCCAGATGCGTCTGCAGACGCTTGCCGGTCTTGAGCGCAAGAAGGTCGAAGATGAGCTCAAGGAAAAGAAGGACTTCATTGCCGAATGCGAAGCAATCCTCGCAAGCAAGAAGCGCATCGATAAGATCATCCAGACCGAAATCAGCGACATCAAAGAGGCGTACAACGACCCACGCCGCACCACGGTTGTGCCTCACGAAGTCGGTGAATTCAGCGCCAAGGACACGATCCCGAACGCTCCCATGATCGTGACCCTCACACAGGGTGGTTACGTGAAGCGCCTCTCGCCACTACAGTTCCGCGCACAGAACCGCGGAGGCAAAGGCATCAAGGGTATGACGACCAAGGACGATGACGAAGTGCTGTCGATGCTCCACGTGATGAACCACGATGACCTCTTGTTCTTCACGAACACAGGTCGCCTGTTCAAGCTCCCAACGTACGAGTTGCCACAGGCAGGTCGCACGGCAAAGGGTCAGGCTATTGTGAACTTGCTCCAGCTCCAGCCAGAGGAACGCATCACAGCAATCCTTAAGTCTAACCTCGAAGGCAAGACACATCTCTTCATGACCACAAACCAGGGCACGGTAAAGCGCACGGAGATCAAAGAATTCGACAACATCCGCCGCTCAGGATTGATCGCACAAAAGCTCCCACCAGGTGATGAACTCAAGTGGGTGCTCGCAACGAGCGGTAAAGACGAGATCTTCATCCTCACGAAGAAGGGTAAGGCTATTCGCTTCCCAGAGGACGACGTGCGTTCGATGGGTCGCGCTGCAGCCGGTGTGCGCGGTGTAAAACTTGCCGATAAGGATGAAGTCGTCGAAGCAGCACTCATCACCGAACCAAAGATCAGCCAGCTCCTCGTGGTGATGGAAAACGGTCTTGGAAAGATGACGCCAGTCGATGAATATCGCTTCCAGGGTCGCGGTGGTACCGGAGTCAAAGCTGCACAGCTGACACCAAAGACCGGAGACATCGTGGGTGGTTGCGTGCTCAAGGAAGGTGAAGACGGTGATCTGCTCTGTATTTCTCGTCAGGGCCAGATGATCCGCATGAGGCTTTCCGATATCCCCTCTCGTGGTCGCGCTACACAAGGCGTGATCGTCATGCGCCTCAACGGCGGCGACAAGGTTGCCACCATGAGCGTCGTGATGGAGGACAAAGAGGCCGAAGCAGCCATGCTCTCAGCAGCCGAAGAACAGCGCGAAGGCGAAGTAGAAGTGCTCGTCGAACAGCAGGAAAAGATTGAGCGCATCGAAAAGCGTGCAGCTGCTAAGGCAAAGAAGGCATCCGCTGAGCCAGCTCCAAAGAAGAAGGTCGCGAAGAAGTAATTGTCAGCGACTTCTCTCGGTATTAGCATCGGCCCCTTATGGATAAATCTGCTTCTCGCTACCGAGAACCATACAACGGTCCGCCTGGCGGTGTCGTCTCTGCTGTGTACGACGTTGAGAAAGGGATTGTGACGAGTTCCGGTATACATGTGGATGATGGCTCTGTGGAAGTGGAACTCACTGCCATACAGGAGAAACTGGCATGGGCTTTTCGAGGGAGCGATGCGCTCACGACTGATCGAAAAGATATTGCGAAGTGTTCCATCACTTGCGCTCTCAACCGAGTAGATACGGCACACCGAGATATGATCGTTGCAGATGTGCGAACGGTACTCGTGAACCTTCTGGCAGGCAGCTCTCGCGTGCAGTGGAGCTCCGCGATCCAGGGGGCCTACGAAATTGAGGGAAGGGCCCATCACCATAGGAAAAAGAGGGCCTCCTAAGCCTTGCGCCACGTCCATTTTCCATTACAATCTCCCAGCTATGAAAGCTGCTATTCACCCACAGGTATTCGAGGACGCCAAGACCACGTGTCAGGGCTGCGGTGCTGTATTCTTGATCCCTTCGACAGTTAAAGACCAGATGGTGGAAGTCTGCCGTATGTGTCACCCCGTCTACACGGGCAAGAAGGTCACCGACATCCGCGGTGGTCGCATTGATCGCTTCCGCAAGCGCCTTTCTGAGACCGAGAAGAAGAAAAAGTAAGCGGAAGATGTCTAGCACTCTTCACACGCGAGTGCTATAGTGTGCCCCAATGGACCAGAGACAAGCCAAACTGCTCACGGCGATCATTGATCATTTTATCGATACTGCCATTCCGGTGGGCTCCAAGGAGCTCCTGGAGCGGGCCAATTTTGCGCTGTCTGGAGCAACCATCCGTAACGAAATGCGTGCGCTTGGAGAGGAAGGATTCTTGGAGCAGCCACACATTTCTGCAGGCCGCGTACCTACCGCAAAGGGCTACCGTTTGTACGTGAAGGAGCACATGCAGCCATCCACGCACGAGCGTGCTGTGCGTAAAAAGTTTGATGACCTGCGTACGATGTACTTCCAGCGCAAAGATCAGGAGCGCGCATACGATGCCGTGTCTCTGCTTTCGCAGATGATGCCAAACATCGCGTTCGCCACCGTGCCACACAAAGCACAGGTGTACTTCGTGGGTCTTGCCAATGCACTTCGCCAGCCGGAGTTCACCGACAATCCCCTGCTCACCACGCGCGTGGTAGAAGTCTTGGAACAGAGATTGACCGACATCTTGAGCAACATCGATGTGGATGATCAGATTCGTTATTACATTGGCGAGGATCATATTCTCGATACCCTGCAGAGCTGCAGCTTGATGGTCACGAGCTATAAGCTTGGGGATGCTCATGGCGCTATTGGCATTTTGGGCCCCATGCGCATGGATTACGCATACAACACCGTTGCACTCGAAATGGTGGCCGAATTACTTCGTAAGCCCAGAAGCTAAAAGCTTTAAGCTGCTAGCTGTTAGCTGATACTCTATAACGTAAATGAAAACTACTAACCAAGTGCTGCTCCGGATCCGCCCTTCCCTGCCCGACAAGGACGAAGTGACGGCGTCTCGCGGTCCCCTGATGATGGAAACGATTTTGAGTGCGCTGCATTCGCTGCACGGCAAAGGCGGCGTGAGTTTGGAGGTGGGTACATGTGATGGCGTGATTGGATTGTTCGCACGTTCCGGTAAGCGTTCTTCGCCATTGATCGAGAGTCAGCTCTACGCGCAGTACCCCGATGCGGAGATTGAAGAAGAGCGCAAAGATCCCTTCGTAGCTGGTGAGAATGAAGTCGTGTACACCACGGAGCTGCAGTTTACGGATCCTGAAGTGTTCCCCATCAAGCGCCATCCACAGTTCGTGGATATGACGACGCGCCAGCAATTGGACCCCTTGGCCGGTATTACGTCGACTCTCGTGCGCTACCCCAAGGCTGGCATGCGCGGGCACGTGCAAATCGTCATTCACCCGATGCATCACCACTATAGGCACAAAGCACTGCATTTCTTGCCATTACTGAATAAGGGCTTCGCCAAGCACTTCCCCACCTACGCAAAGGTCTTCACGCGTGCGCACATGGCTCGTGGCTGGAAGAAGATCCCCTACTGGTTCTTGGACATGCTCATGGGTGGATTCCGCGCGCACTTTGGTGCGTCGAAGCACACGATCTCTGCACTCACAGGCGAAGAGAAAATTGTTGCCACCGGTGATGATGAGATCGACCAGGCAGTCATGCGCAGCCACGACCGCGAAGACTCCATTGCCGGTGCTGCCGACAAAGTGAACCGCCAGCTCTTCTTGGGAACCATTCGCGTGAGCGTGATTGCTCCGAAGGATGCTGAGGAAGAAGCTCTTCATAAGGTGGAAGAAATCGCGAGCAGCTTTTTGCAGTTCACTCTCCCGCAGAGTAACGGCTTTGCGATGACGAAGATCAAGAAGGTAGGCGCCATTCCTCACGGCCCTGCCAAGAATGAGAATGTGCTTTCTGCCGAAGAAATTGCCACCATTTGGCACATTCCGAACCTGCTGATGAAGACCCCAAACTTCGACTGGGTCATCAGTAAAAAGTTAGAACCACCCATTGATCTCCCGATCCCAGAGAACGAACAAGAAGGTGAACTCACACTCCTTGGTGAAGCACTCTTCCGTGGAAGAAGGCAGGAGTTCGGCATCAGGCGCGATGACCGTCGTCGTCACATCTACATCATCGGTAAAACGGGTATGGGTAAGTCGACCCTGCTTGAAAACATGATCTTCAGTGATATTCACTCCGGCAAAGGTGTGGCGGTCATTGATCCGCACGGCGATCTTGTGGAAGCAGTCATGCGCTTTGTCCCTAAGGAGCGCACGAACGATGTGATCTGGTTTGATCCTGCCGATAAGGATTACCCGATGGCCTTCAACATGCTCGATACCGAGAACGAAGATCAGCGTGCTTTGGCGGTCTCAGGAATGATGAGCGTGTTTAAAAAGCTCTGGCCAGAGGCGTTCTCGGGACGCATGGAGTACATCCTACGTAACTCGCTTTTGGCGCTTACCGAAGCGGGAAACCAGTCCATGCTCGGCATCATGCGCCTCTTCATTGATGACGACTACCGTAAGAAGATCTTAGAGAAATGCACCGACCACATGGTGCTCGCCTTCTGGAAGGGTGAGTACGCAAGCTGGTCCGAAAAATATCGCACAGAGGCTATCGCCGCTCTGCAGAACAAGATCGGTCAGCTGCTTTCTACTCCGCTGATTCGTAACATCATCGGACAAACCACGACCAAGCTCGATATCCGTCACGCGATGGACACAGGAAAAATCATTTTGATGAACCTGAGTAAAGGAAGGCTCGGTGAAGACAACAGCGCCTTCCTTGGTTCCATGTTCGTCACCAAGTTCCAGTTGGATGCCATGAGCCGCGCGAATATCCCAGAAAAAGAACGTCGCGACTTTTACTTGTACGTCGACGAGTTCCAAAACTTCGCGACGGAATCCTTTGCCACGATCCTCTCCGAAGCTCGTAAGTACCGTCTCAACCTGACGATGGCACACCAGTACATCGGTCAGCTTACGACGGCAGGAAGCAACGATTCTGCGCTTAAGGATGCCGTTTTCGGTAACGTGGGTTCTATTGTGAGCTTCCAGGTTGGTAGCGACGACGCAGAGCCATTGAGTGAGCAGTTCGAAGAGATGGTGCTGCCAAAGGACATCCTCAGCTTGCCGAAGTATCACGCCTACATGCGCGTGATGATCAAAGGAATTCCCAGTAAGCCGTTCTCTGTCTCGACTCTCCCCCCACCCGACTTTAAGCAAGATGCAGGACGTGTCGAAACCATCAGAGCACTCAGTCGTGAACGCTACGCAGAGACACGCAAAGAAGTCGAAGACAAAATCGGCCGCTGGCTTGAGACGGCAAAGATGACCATGTCCACCGGAGGTGGTGGTGCAGCGAAAGCAAAGGAAAAAGAGGAAGAAGAAATGAAGAAAGCAAAAGCCAAGAAGATGACGCTCGAGCAGTACCGCGCTTGGCGCGACCGCGAGATGTGGATGAACGACTACAATGCCATCCGCAAAAAAGAGTTCTTGGGCGAACCCCTTTCGGAATTAGAGAAGTCCAATTACGCCGATTTGCAGAAGAAACTCGAAGCCACAGGCGGAGTGCCTCCTCCCAGCAAAACCATGCTGGCTGCCAAAGAAAAGAAGGAGAAGCCGAAGGCTGAGTGATAGGATGTTCGCATGTCCGAGCTCTACAGAGACAACGAACTGCGCGTGATGATGGAGGAATCTCCTCCTCTTCCCGATGGTCGCCGTAAAAGAGCGGCCCGCATTTACCGACCGGACACGGTGAGCATTCTCGCCTTCAAAGATGACGCGCACATTCTGCTGCTCCATGAGTACCGTCCGTTCTATGCGCAGTGGCTCTGGATGTTGCCGAGTGGAAAGATCGACAAAGAGACCGATATGCATGCGGCAGCGCAGCGGGAGTTGCAAGAAGAGACGGGATTCAAAGCTGCCACATTCGAATACTTATGGAACTGCAACTCCACCGAGAGCATTGTGTCGACCAATCATATTTTTCTCGCACGCGATCTCTCCCCTGCTCCACTCCCACAAGATGAAGATGAGCTGATCGAAGTGCATCCGTTCACGCTCGAAGAAGCGCTGGAAAAAGTCCTGCAATCGCCAAAGGTGCATGCGCCAAGTGCGTATGCGTTGCTGCGCTATTTGCGCGAAGGTAAGCCAAAAACATAACAATGACAAAAATACTGTTTGTTGTAAAATACTTGAGCTGTTTGTTCACGATCTTTCAACTTTTAGGAGGGCAAGCTCATGCTTGCTACGTTCGATCTGTGGAAGTGCGACGAGGCTGTGCAGGGATTCAAATGGGACTTTTTCCTCACGTTCCAACTGCCTGCGCAGGATCCCGAAGAAGCGCGTGCACCTTTTAGGGGCACCACTCTGGAGGAACTCGATGCAAAAGAAGTGCACATGCTGCGGTCCGAGGTAAATCTCGCGCCCTTCAATCCACTGCTCGTCGCAGTGAGGGACAATGAGGAGCTCGACGACCGCCTGGAGACGTTTCTCGCGTGGCTCATGCTCATCACGCACCCTCTGCCAGAGCAAGGCAAAGAAGGATGCTGGCATCAGAAGTACCGCAAGGCACTCATCATCTTCGGTGACGAGGGTGACGAACACTGCGAAATCTTGGACATGACAAAAACGGCGCCTTTCAACATCCGTTGGAAGGGGCCTGTGTATGTCCCGGACGAACCGGGAGAGGTCCTCGACTTCCTCGCCGAGAACGAGGATGAAGCATTACTGGACCAACTCGTGTGCAGCCTGGCATTGCTGGGTTACAAAAAGACGAGCCAGGCTGGCCTACGCTAAAGGCCACTCAGAACAACAGCACGAGATCATTCGCTTTATGCGGATGGTCTTTTCTTACAGATAACAAAAAGACCACTCGCGTGGCCCTTTTGTTTTTGTGTTTCTCCTGCACGATGGGTGGTGCCCTAGGGGCCAAGGCCACTCCGTGACTGATGGAGACAAATAAGTGAGCGGAGGTGCGCTCGCTCTTCTGCCTTGCTGGGGTTGCTTCTTTCTCCTCGTCACCCGGACGAAGTCCCCGTACCGGTCTGCCGCGCGATGCCGAAGGCTTCGGGGAGACACTGGGGAGGAAGGTGGGACACGTAACTCGGGCATTCCTCGCACCGGATACGTGATCTTGCAGAGCAGAGAGGAGAAGAGCCACCCGGGAGACAGGACGTGTCCCATGCCCAGAGTGTGTGCAAATGATTGCAATGAGTTGCCCAGGGGGACCGTATGCCTTTTGGAAGATGGCTCTTCCTCTCTCTACAGAGACGGCCGGTGTTGTGAAGGTGCTGACTGAGAACGGGATTGTTGGTGTTGAGCTCCGGAGCTCTTCCTCCCGAAGGAGGAATTTTGTGTTTCCCATTTTTGAGGTGGGGATTTGTTCCGATCCCGGTCGGGACAAATCACGACATCGTAGGCGCATTAAAAATTAACTCAAGGATCTGCACTGGTCGTATCTACTAAAGTATTTCCTGGATACATTTTTTATTCATAAAGTGATCTGATTCGACAAAGAAACGCAGATTAAAAATGACTGAAAGTGGGCTGTTTTGAAGAAAATCATGTGTACTCGTCATGACATGGGTGGTTTCCGCGCGCCACGGGGGGTGAAGGGGTAGCCCTGTTGCGCGTAGCGCATCGAACGACGAGTCGGATCCGAAGCCTTGGAGGATCCGACGAGGAAGTTACAGGGCGGTGTGGGGAGGACCTGGCGCGCGGTGGCTTTTTCTTTGTTACTTTCTTTTGTGCGGCAGACAAAAGAAAGTAAAAGACCTATGTGAGCTTCTGCGCTACACTGCGCACCACATGGATGCCTCAGCACAATCACCGAGCGGAAAGAAACTGGCACTCCTCTCCTTTGTCATCATCTTGATCTTGGGAGCGATTGGCACTGCTGCAGTTCTGATTATTAAAGGACAAAGCCTGGACGCCGCTCGTTTGCTCCGCCCACAAGAAACCGTTGCAGTGTTTACCCACGCAGAACGCGGAGCATGGAAACCCTACGCTCGCATGTTGCCGATATTGGAAGTCGTCCCACCCATCACGTCGCAAAACGCGACCCTCGCCATTGTAAAACGTGGCACCACCCTGGGCTGGGTCTTGCTTGGAGATGTTCCTCTTATACAAGCGCAGGGCCAATTGGCCTTTGCGAGCCCTACCGTTGCCTATACGTCTTCCCTGCCAGATTGGAAGCCTGCAGAAGATTCTGAGACAACGCTCGAATCGTACCCACCATTCTTGCAGCTCCTCGCGCAAGCACCCAACGATACGCCGGTTGCATACATGGATATGCAGCAGCTCAAGGCAGAAGCGCGCACCGCACTCGATACTCTTCTCTTCAACGGAGCTCATCAGTGGCCAACGGTAATGTTGTGGACCTCGGGTGCTCAAACCCAGATTCTTCTCTACGGTCGCACGGAGCGTGCACAAGGTGACTTCGCACAAGTATTTCCCGAGCGCGTGCGCTCGAACATGCTCAGTGTGTCAGTTTCCAATGGCGCTGACGCTTGGAATGCCCTCACCTCTTTCGTACCGGAACGTGAACGCCTGATGCTCCAAGGCAGGCTGGCTGCATACGTGAGTAAAACCCTCGGCCCCAATGTAAGCGTGCAATATGACCTGCTGCCTCTTTTAAAGAATGGTGCGTCCCTTTCGGTTACGGCGAGCGGATTTGTGTTAGAAGGACACTCTATTGATTTGGAAACCGAGAAGAGTCTCACGCGCATCATGGAAAGCGTGCACCAGAACATGCCGCAGTCCGCAGTAGATCGACATACATTTGAGCGCGGATTCACGAGCACCATTATTTCTCCGTCGTCCGAAGCCATTGTGGAACGTCGGCAATCCGAACAGGGATTTACTATTCATACTCTCTGGAGCGTGCCGCAGAACCGCGGCATCGCACTCGCACGTAAAGGATCACTCTTCCGCCTCGCCACAGACTTCTCTTTATTGATGCCAAAGAGCACGAGCGATGTACCGGCTCTGGAAGCGACGCGCATCAACTCGCCTCTCTCCCAGGCCGAGGCACTGGTATGGGTCCGCGGACAGAGTGTTGCCGCTCTTCTTCAGCAGGTATTGGGCATGGATGCCATGAGCGACGTCTTACCAGCTAATCAAGATCTCTTGCTTGGATTGCGCCGAGAAGGCACGTTTACCCGCATTGTGATCGATCAGCAGCCCTAGCCTTTCTCTTTTTGTCACGCTACTCTCCTCACCCATGAGCTTCGTCAAACTTTCCAAAGGCTTCTTGCTCGCCTCGGCGGTCCTCGTCGTTGCGTCCCTGCTCCTCATTTTCACCTGGGGTCCCAAGATGAGCATCGAATTCGCAGGAGGTACGTTGATGGAAATTCAGATCCCACAGGACAAGACGAAGGCAGATCTCTCCGCAGCCATCGCGAGCTTCGAGACCGAGGAGCCCATTACGAACCCCGCTCTCACACAGCTGAGCAGCACACTTGGTACGTCATGGGTAATGCGCATGCGCGCACTCAGCAATGATGAGCACGTCGCTCTTCTCGCACACATGGATGAGACTCTTGGTGATGTAAGTGAATTGAAGTTCACGACCATTGGACCGAGCGTTTCTGCGAGCTTGCGCAGGAATTCCGCATGGGCACTGGGCGTGGCTGCATTGGCCATCATCCTCTTCTTGGCCTACTCCTTCCGCAAAGTCCCCCGCCGCGTTTCTTCCTGGAAATTCGGTGTTATTGCCGTCCTTACGTGTTTGCACGACTTGCTGCTGGTCACGGGTATTTTCGTCGTCGTGAGCCACTTCACGAGCTTCGAAGTCGACACGCTCTTCGTTACCGCATTGCTCAGCATCATGGGTTACTCGGTCAACGACACGATCGTCATCTTCGACCGTATTCGTGAGAACTTGATCAACCAAGAAAAGAACAGCGACTTTGGTACGCTCGTCACCACGAGTCTTCGCCAGACGCTTCTTCGCACGCTCAACACTGGAACGGGTGCGCTCATCATGTTGTTGATCCTCACCATCCTCGGTGCCGAGTCCATTCGTTGGTTCACTCTCGCTCTCATCATTGGAACGATCATCGGTACGTACAGTTCGTTCTTCGTTGCCGCTCCGCTCTTGCTCGTGTGGCAGAGCAAGCAGGAACGCCGCCGCTAATCTCGATCTTCGAACCCGAACTCACATTCGATTCCCTCTCTCACCATGTCCGAAATCAGCGCTAAGCCAAAGATGGAAAAGAACGGCCGTATGACCTATACGGTGACGTATAACGAACAAGAGACCAAAACCGCTCAGGATCGTGCGCTCACGCACATGGGCGAACACGCACGCATTGCCGGCTTTCGCCCAGGCAAGGTGCCGCTCGAAATGCTCCGCGAGAAAGTGGATAAGGGCGAACTCTTAGAAGAGACCGTTCGCAGAATTTTGCCGGAGACCATTCGCACAGTTGTCGAGCGTGATGAGCTTCGTCCCATTCTCCCTCCCAAGATCGAAGTCACGAAAGATGTTCCGCTCACCATGAGCGTGACGTTTGTTGTGCGTCCAGAAGTAACCCTGAAGGGACTTAAGAAGATCAAGATCGATAAGCAGGAAGTGAAGGCAGATCCTAAGGACCTGCAGCGCATGGTCGACTACATGCGTAACCAGTACCGCACCACGTCGAGTGTTGATCGTGCAGCAAAAGAAGGTGACGAAGTGACCATGAACTTCACCGGTACGGACGCAGAAGGTAAGAGCATTCCAGGAACAGACGCTACGGGCTACAAAGTGGTAATCGGCAGCAAATCGCTGATTCCTGGCTTTGAAGACGGTCTCGTCGGCATGAAGAAAGGTGACGTCAAAGACCTCAACCTCACCTTCCCTGCAAAGTATCACGCTGAGCATCTGCAGAATAAGCCGGGTAACTTTAAGGTGACCGTGACGGATATTGCCGAGGTAAACATGCCAGAGCTCACCGATGCATTCGTGAAGGAACACCACATGGGCGAGAGCGCTGCTGCCTTTAAGGCCTCACTCGAGAAGAACATGCTCGAGCAAGAAGAGCAGATGGAAAGTCGTCGTCGCGAGTCTGCATTGTTCGATGCTGTGCGCGCCGCAACGTCTGTGGAATTGGCACCGGAGTTGATTGAGCAAGAAGCACGTTCCATTGCCGAGAATCTTGGCGAGCAATTGCAGCGCCAGAACATGAGCTTGGAGCAGTGGTTGGAATCCACGAAGAAGAACCCTCAGCAGCTACGCGATGAACTGCAGGACGAGGGCAAAAAGCGCCTTACGCTGCGTTTTGGCCTAGAACAGGCCTTAGAGGAACTTGAGCTGACCATCACTGACGATGAGATGCAGGCTGGCATCAAGGAAGCTCTCGACTCCATGACAGACGAAGAGCGCAAAGCCGAAGAAGCTCACTTCGTAAAAGGTGAACACGGTTACGATGACGTACTCTGGCGAAAGAAGATCGAGAAGTTTGTGGCACAGATGCTCGCTTAGTTTCTCCACTTCACCCCAATCCTGCGCTCGGGGTTTCCGCGTTTGAGCTGCTTACACTTTTGCACGTGCACCATCACATCCCCGCTGCGCGTGATCACGCCCACAATGGCTTCGCCCTTTTTCTCCTGTGCTTTGCAGCACTTGGCAAACTTCATGGGCATTTGCACGCCTCCTTCAATTTCTAAGATGGCATCTTTGCGCTGCAACCGTGGAAGAATTTTTTTGATGAGTGAAGGCTTTGGCTTAGGCAACGCATCGACACGAGAAAGGACGGCGGCAACGCGATCGCTCCCCTGCCCTATTTTTGCGAGCATATTCTGGCGTTCTTCGAGATCGAGTTCTTTGCCCGACATGCTGCGAAGGAGCTTGAGATCAGGATCCAACGGTGGAAGTCCGCGGTCTTTTAACTCTGCATTGATCATCTCGCGACCACGAGCAATGAGCTCATCACGGTGTGCGCCTGCAAGATAATGACGGAGTCTCGATTTGCTCGAACTCATTTTGAGCTGCGTGAGCCACTCGGTCGATGGCCTCGGACGGCTGTGCGTGAGGATTTCCACCACGTCTCCGTTTTCCAATTGATCGTCGATGCTGACGATCTTGCCGTTCACACGCGCAGCGCGGAATGCGATACCAAGTTGTGTGTGTACCTGGAAGGCAAAGTCGAGTGGAGTCGCACCTTCTGGCAACTCCACCACGTCACCTTTGGGTGTGAGCACGTAGATGTGATCCACGAGTTCGTCCTGGTCGGTCGTGAGTAATTCCTGACTGGTGAGCGCCTGCTGCACTTTGACGCGCTGGATGGCGCGTTCTGCCACTCCTCCTTCTTTATAGCTCCAGTGAGCCGCAATACCGTATTCGGCTTCGCGGTGCATATCTTCGGTACGAATCTGCACCTCTACGAACATGCCTTCCGGGATTCCTGGGAACCTGGCCATGGTCGTGTGCAAACTCTGGTACCCGTTTGGCTTGGGGAATGCGATGTAGTCTTTGAAGCGATTACCTACAGGGCGACCCAGGTGATGGATGAGACCAAGCACTTGATAACAATCGGCGACGGTTGGGACAATCACACGAAGAGCAAAGAGATCGGGAATCTGTTCGATGGACGACACACCCTTCGCCTTCATCTTTGCAAAGACGCTGTAGGGAAGTTTGTCACGACCATCCACACGAGCATTGATACGCTGATCACGAATGGTGTCTTGTAATTGAGCGGCGGATTTTGGAAGAAAGTTTCCGTAACGATCACGAAGACCGCCGAGTTGCTCGCCAATGCGCAGTGCATCGGATGGATACAACACCGGGAACGCGAGACCTTCTAAGCGCTGCTTAAACGTATGGATACCCAAGCGAGCAGCCACAGGAGCGAATAATCCCAACACATCGCGACAGATCCTTTTTCGCTCTGGTAAGGGCAAATCCGGGCATTGTTCCAGCACGAATGTGCGCTCGGCCAAGATGATCGGCAACACGCGGGTATCGTCAGACACACTCACGAGCATCAAGCGAAGATC
Organism: uncultured Candidatus Peribacteria bacterium; assembly: GCA_964428205.1. GTDB lineage: Bacteria > Patescibacteriota > Gracilibacteria > Peribacterales > Peribacteraceae > CAYRXE01. Next base: position 49,002 of record CAYRXE010000003.1, read on the forward strand.
ATCCACGGAACTGCGACGACCTTGTGTGGTGACGTGCGAGAGAAGGTGCAGACTTGAGACGAGTGAACGCACCGACGAACCAAAATCTGTTTCGAGGGATGACACCGTCATCGTCTTCAATCTCAATCCATGCTGCAACAAACATGCGGCAACCGTTTCTTCATCAGGTTCAAACGGAAGCAAGATGCGAAGCACTCCCACCGCGTGATCAAGATAGGAAACTCCGCTGTGATGCATGCGATCTCCGTAGCTCGACTCTGCGAGTGCAAATGCCTTCTCAGAAAGAGCGCTGCGCACCGACGTCGGGATGGACGCAGGCGAAGCGGGCGCTAGGCGAGTGGCGAGAGTGGAAGCCATCTGGATAGCGAAGTGTAGCAGAAGCCAAGAACGGCACATCGAGGAAGTGAAGAAATGACACAAGAAACATGCTTGTCGTTGTCTGGTGGTTTTATTCGATTGGTTCTTTGTGGGAACCGGCAAAAATTGGCTCCTGTTACACACATTATAGATACTGGAAAGAGCGCTTGACCTAGCCGCGTTCATGAATAGAATGTCCACACATCCGAAGACCGAGGGCACAAGGCCGTAGGCCGAAATAAGCCCC
>CAYRXE010000004.1:0-10444 GCA_964428205.1 uncultured Candidatus Peribacteria bacterium
ATCCAGGCCGTGATGGAAGAAATCAACGGCGAGCGCGTGGACATGCTCGAGTGGAACGACGACCCAATCAAATTGATCTCTCTCGCTCTCCAGCCAGCTGCAATTTCTGCAGTCATCATCGTCAACGACAAAGACTTCTTGGATGAGCAGGGTCGCCGTGTCAAAAAGCGCGCAGCTGTCTTCGTGGAAGAAGCTCAGCGTCCAATGGCCATTGGTAAGAAGGGTCAGAACATCCGCCTCGCTACGGAGCTGAGTGGATTCGAATTGGATATGTATAACTACGAAGAACTCCCAGCCTTCAAGGCCAAGCTCGCAGAGCTCCGCGGTGAGCCAATGCCAGCCGATGCCACTCCAGCTATGGAGAGCGAAGCTGCAACGGAAGAAGTTGCTGCCGCAGAGACGGTCGAAGTCGCTGAGCCAGCAAGCCTTACCCCAGATGCTGATCAACCGGCAGCAGGGGAGGGAGCAGCTGCGATGTAATAAATTTGAATCGCATTACAAAAAGAGCGGAGGGTTAACCTCCGCTTTTTTCATGGATAGTGATTCTCAGCAGGCCGTTAGGCCGCTGGCTTCTTGGGAGTCTCTGGCTTGAGAGGTATTGCAACCCCGTGCACACCTTTGAAACGCCCCTGCACTGCCTTGAATCTGCGATAGTTATTGCGATCCTCAGCAATGGGAACTTTTAGCTCACGGAACACTCCTTCAAATGCGCTTATCTGGTCGGTCGTTAGTGGCGCATTCGTCGGCTCCAGCAAGAGAACGATCTCCGCATCGACCCACACAACACATGCGATGTACGTTCCGGGCAGATGTTGGCGAGCTGCAACAAGACCTTCCCTCATCTTCTGAGTCAGAGTTGGACTGAGCTCATCAATGTTATTGGGAATCCATACAAAGGCCTGCTGAGACGGATCTGTCGCTTGCGGCTTCTGGATGACAATCAATTGCCTAAGCGGCTTCCCGAACTCAGTAGCCAGCTCCTTCGAGAGAACTTCTAGCGATTGCTCCAATGCGCCTGCAGTGAGAGTCGGCATAGCAAGCTTTCTCGAGGGGGGAGGTATTAGCCCTCTCCAAATCACATACCCAGAAATCACGAGCCCGATGAGTAGGAAGAGTCCCATCATCACCCAGAACTCAATCCTCGCGTTACTGCGAACCTGCTGGTCGGACATCGGTCAGACTCCTTCAAAAAGAACCATCCATGAAAAGAACAGCCTTCAACATCGTGTTGAAGATTGAACTACTCTACAATAAGCGCATCCGTTGGCAACGAGCCAAAAATCCGCTTCCCGCCTAGGCTTTACCCATGCACCTCCCAAACCTCTCCCTCACCATCCTCGATACCGAGACCACGGGGTTTGTGCCCAAGGTACACCGCGTCATGGAGTTTGCTTCCATGCGAGTGGAGAAGGGGAAAATCGTCGATCGCTACGAGCAGCTCTTTGCAGTCGCCGAAATCCCACCGGTGGTTGCCGCACTCACGCACATTCACCAAGAGATGCTTGCTGGTCAGCCGGCATTTGAAGAAAAGAAGGATGAAGTCACGAGCCACATTGGTGCAGATGATGTTCTTGTGGGACAAAACTTGGGATTTGATATTGGCATGCTCCGCGGAGAGGGGATCGATCTCGCAGAAAGACCATGGATCGATACATCGATGCTCGCTTCACTCGTCTTCCCGGAATTACCAAGTTACTCGCTTGGATATTTGAGCGAAGCGTTGAATCTCAATCACACACCAAAGCACCGCGCGATGGGCGATGTCGTCGCGACGTTGGAACTTTTGGAAAAGATCTGGGAGCGCCTCTTGGAACTGCCAGAAGCGCGTCTGGAAGCCATTCGCGAGATCTTTAGTAAAAGCTCCGAAGGCTACAAACGGTTCTTTGCAGAGCTCCCGAAGGGTACCGCCAAAAAAGATCCGCTCTGGATGGAAGAGCCCTACCGTCGTCGCAACATGCGCAGCATGAAGGACGCGGATCTCACGCTGCCAAAGACTGGAAAAGGAGAACTCGCACTCATGGAAGAACCACTTGATCCACTCTTTGTTGGGTCACTCATCGAAGCTGCACGCAAAGACACGAAGACCACGCACGTACTCGCCGTAAAAAACTTAGACGCGCTTCTCTCGAGAGTGGATGTGCCACGCGACGACAAAGAACTGCGCGTCGCGTTCGCGCCCTACCAGGTGTTGGACCTCGATGCGGTCGATCGACTCTTCGCACAAGAGACCTTCACGGCAGAAGAGGCGACACTCGCCGTAAAAATTCGCTGGTTTGAACCTCGCGTCCGCCGCGATATTTCGGTGCATGGAGGAGAGGAGCAAGTGTGGAACGGCAAGCTCGCTGCGACGAGCGAAACTTCGGCTTACCGAAGCCAGTTTAACAAGATCCCTTCTACGTTGATCGTCGACCATCGCGAGCTGCTTTCTGCAGTGACAGATGAGGAGCATCCGGCTCACAAAAGCTTTCAGGGTTTGCAGATCATCATTGATGACGCGTCGATGCTCGAAGACACGGCAACGAAAGCCTACGGATGGGAGTGCAAAGTCGAAACCTTGCGCGCAGCCGCTGCAAATCATCCTCAACTTACCAAGTTTGTGGATGTCCTTGCTCTCTGGATGGAAAGAATCCGCCAATTCCAGAGCATTCGCTACATCGTACGCCCCGATCTCTCTACTCCGGAGACCAAGGGTCTCAAGGAACAGACCGATGCACTCCTCGAAGACAAGACGATGACCCCACAGGTGCGCAAAGCGCTCATGGATCTCATTAAGATCTTGGACGCCGAGAATCTTCAACACCGCATCACATGGATTGAGCAATGGCAGGACGGCGCACTGGTGCTTTCGTCCGTGCCAGAGAGCATTGGATTGCTGCTCAAGGATGACCTTTTGAGCAAAACAGGAGCGGTATTGCTGGTTCCCCAGGGTTGCTCGTCATTGCTGCCAGAAATCCTCCCGCCTGGCTTTAAAGCGGACCCCAAATCTGTCTACAAGCCGGCCAGCGGCACAAAGCTGACTCTGACGTTTAATCCGGAACTCGAGCTCCACGACATCGTGCTCAATCCTCCCGAAGGCAAAACCATCGTGCTCGCGCCAAGTAAGGGAATGATGGAGACGCTCTACATCAAGCACGCAGAGAAGTTGGAAGAGAAGGGGATCACACTCGTATGCCAGGGGCTTTCGGGCGGCCAAGGCCGCATGCAGGCCGAATTCGAAGGAGCCAAAGCACCGGCCGTGTGGCTCATGACGCCGTGGAGCTTTGAAGGAATTGATCTGCCCGATAACACCGTGGATCACTTGTACATCAAGGCCTTGCCCTTCGATCATCCGTCGCACACCGTCTTAAGTCGCCGCGCACAGCACTTCGGGAATGCCTTTATGGAGTACCTGATGCCGAGGCTCCTCCACCGTCTCTTCCGTTTGCTACGCACGTTTGCACGCCTCAAGAGCATTCACGCAGACATCACGGTGATGGATGAGCGCATCTTCAGCAAAGACTACGGCAAGGCCATCAAGGCCTACCTCGAAAGCTTTGCAGAGTCTCAAGAAGAGCAGACGAAGCCTGTAGAAGCTGCGCCCAAAGCTCCGGCTGTAAAGAAGAAGGCGCCCGCAAAGAAGGTGGCAAAGAAAAAGGCGGATGACGCACAATTGCCGTTACTTTAAAAGAACGGCCCTGGTTACCAGGGCCGTCTCTGTGATCTGCTCCGGAAGGAGCATCTCATCGACCATCGAACGAGAACCCGGCATGGCCGGGGTTCCCGCGGAACCCGAAGTGGGCGTAATAGGCTGTGCCTACTGCCAACATAAACAGAGTCCAAATGGTCCACGTGAGAACCTTGTTCTTCATCGAACGTCTCCTTGAATGAGCAGATACGCCCTTCCCTCGAAATGAGGAAAGGACCCATCATTATACAGTATAAGAGCTCAATTTTCGAGGGTGCTTAGAACACATTCTCCTGCAATACTTAGGCACTTATGGGCAATGCTCTCACTATTGGCACGGGCAAAATCGAGACGCTTATTCAACGAGCGTCAGAATCCTTCGCGAGTGATATCACGATAGAAGCAGAAGGATCCCTCACGCTGATTTTCTTGAATCTCACAGGATCAGACACGCAGACTCTCCGTCACACGTTCACACTCAAGGCAGGTGCCAAGCTCACGATGATCAATGTCGCGCTGCATGGGAACACCGAGCACGAGATTGTTTCGACGTGCGAAGGGCCGGATGCCGTGAGCTCGCTCACAACGGTTGCGTACGCACGCGGGAAGGAGAAGCAAAAGATTCAGATGCGAAACATCTTCAATGCGCCGCGCGGAGGAGGGGAGATGTTTATGAAGGGGGTCGCAGAGGAGCAGGCACACAGCGTTCTGCATGGATTGATTGATATTGGGCTCAAGGGCAACGAAACCAACACGTACCTCACGCAGGATGTCTTGATGCTCGACCCCTCTGCAAAGGTAGATGCGATTCCCGGGCTAGAGATTAAAACCAACGACGTAAAAGCCAGCCACTCTGCAGGAGTGAGGCGGATTACCGAGGAGGACTACTTCACCTTTGCCGCACGAGGCATTGAACGTGATGAAGCACGACATATGTTCATCTTGGGTTTCTTGAGTGATGCCGTAAAAGGACTTCCTGTTGAAGCCGAGGTGATTGAAGCACTCGAAAATAAAATGTCCGCGTAATTATTTTTGCTCTCGCAGGATACTGCTCTTGTGCACATGTGGATCGAAAGAGGGGAGCCGCTCTACAGGTGCTCCTAACTGATCTTCGGTAATGCCCGGAGGCATGCGCTGGTCGTAGCCGAGTAGGATGAGGTCTGGCTGAATAGCGCGCACCGGAGCCAAAAAGTCTGTGGGGTCGCCCAGGACGACGGTTGCGGATGGGAGAGCCTGTTGCACCGCCTTCAAACGTGATTCTTCATTATCGGATGGTGTGAGATTTTTGATTTTCTCCACATTGCGGTCACGTGCGATCACGACAAACACCTCTCCGCGTTTAGCCGCGTGATCCAACACAAATTGATGGCCAGGATGAAAATGGTCGAACGTACCAAACAGAAGAACTTTCATAGGATTACTTGCGCAAATCGAGCACGTGGAGCCTCTGCTCATCAAGCACGTACAAGTGTGTCTCATCGGGGTCCACGTACAAGTCCTGGAGCTTACCTACCTGCTCACCTTCGAGGATGTACTGGCGCACGTACGACACATCTCCACTCGGCGTGTTATCGGCAATCACCACCACGCGCTTCTTATCGGGATCGATGAAGTACAAATGGCCTCCCGGAGCCTTGAGGATGCGCGTCGCACCCTTCAGAACGTCTGTAGGAGCGCCGTGGATGGCGAATGGCTGATTCTCGCCACGGAAGAGCTTTACCACTTCTCCGCCCTCTTTGAGGACGTACACGGACTGGTCAATGGTCATGTCGATGGCGTTGGTGAGGTCGCCATTCACGTTGTACTGCACCGAAGGGCCGTAGCGGTTACTCAAGCGCTCGTACTTATAGATCTTCGCGTCAGTACCGAGGATGTACAGGTAGCGTAAGTACGCTTCGGCATCGCGGCCTGCGGGCCAGCCTGCCGTGTCTTCGGTCTTCATCACGGTCGTCTGACCTCCAGAGTACTCTGCCAAACCGTTACCGCTCGTGAGGAAGATGGAAGACTTCAGGCGATCGAAGACGGTACCGCGGAGGATGGAGTCACCTTCGGTGAGAATGCGGCCGTCTTCCACGCTACTCAGGAGCACGTGATACGTCTGCTGGCGGTCATAGACGAGGAATTCTCCATCTGCGACTCCAATAAGACCTTGTGCTTCAATATCGGCATTCTTGGTCGCGAGGTTTACCACCAAGCGTGGCGACACGCGCACGACGTTGGTGATCTCTTCTTTCTTCGTGCGAACTTTGTCGAGAAGTGTGAGCGCTTCGGAGCGGAAGAGCCCGGTGTCGGAACTCATGACCTGCTTCGCCTGGTCTTCGGCGCGAGCGAGGATGGCATTGGCAGCATCCATGTCGCCTAGGAGTCGCTTACTTTCTGCAGACTTCAAGTTGTCTTCGACCTGCTGCATGATTTCCTGCAGCTGTGCACGGGACTTGGTCTGCTGAGAGAGTGTCGTCATCTGGAAGAGCAGCCACAGAACGATGAAGAGAGCCACGGCACCTGCAAGGATGAGCAAGTGAGCACGTTTTTTGCGCTCCGGATGGCGCAAATCAGAAGCCAGGGTGGTAAATCTCTTCTGCCACGAACTCATGAAGCCTCCTTTGCCCTTTGTCATCTTCGCGAGCATGGGCGTCACTTTCTTTGCAGTAGCGCCAAGGAACTGCGTGGTGCTCGAGAGAATGGATGCAGCAGCAAAACGTGACTCGCCACGGCGCGGACGGCGCTGAGAAGGGGATTCGGAAGATTCGGATTTGAGAACATCATGTAGCGGCTTGATGTTCGGCACATGCAAGCATGCGATGGCGGCGATCTCGCGCTCAGCTTCCATTTGTGCAGCCAAGTCATGCACCACCTGTGTGTGGCGTCCAGCAAGCTGCGCGAGCTGCACGGGAGTCACAATGCGAAGCAACCTCTGGGTAGACATGATGATGGTGTCGTCTGGTTCCAGATCTCCACTGGCAATGTGGATAAACATCGGAACCGGCTTTCCTTTGGTAAATTCGGTTACCTGGCTGGCTCCGCCATGACGGACCAAGTAGGCCTCGCCACGTCCTGCGTGCGAAATATGGATGGATTTCTCGCGATCCACAAAAGCAATCACCGCATGAATATCGGATACAGAACCCGATGCGAGAAAGCCTTTAAAGAGGCCGTTAATTTCTTTGAGTGCGCCATCCAAACGGTGCCACGACTCTCCATCACTCTCAAAAAGCGCATGACGCACAATCGTCAGACACTCTTCTTCGAGTGTCTTTGCATCACGTGGGTGTGCGTGTACTTGCAACAGCAAACAAGCCTGCTCACCTTTGGGACCATCAAGTATCGCAGGGGCCAAGCTTATGGCCGCATTGCTCTTCGTCACGCCTGTTGCAACGATGAGTTCCATCAAGGCCAAAGGCTACCCGAGAGGGCGGCCACACTCAATAACCAATTAGGCGTTTGATGCTCGCGCGTATCACTTTCTCCTGCGCATCAGCGTCCAGCCAAAGCCTGCTCCCATGGCGATGGCGAGCAACGCCTCAGGACCGGTCTGAGCAACAGGCGCATGCCCGGTGGCAACGCGCGTGATATCAGCTGATGTGTTCGAGGGGAGACGCACGGGGAGCAGCGGCAAGTCATACGACGCAGCTTGGTGACCCGGGGTGAGGTTAGGGGAGTCGAACTCGCTACCGGCTGCCGTGTTGGCAGGGAGAGTAAACCCGCAGAGTGACGTGCAACGAGAGTCGGGTGTTCCGTTGCGCACACCTTCGTCACAGGCCTCACCTGCATCCAACTCTCCGTTTCCACAGAATGGCGTGAGGATGAGCGTGCATTCTTTGGAACATGGTGAGCCTGGTACTCCGTTACTTTCACCAAGGTCACACTGTTCGCGACGGAGAGATCGGTTTACGGCTGTTCCATTGAGGAAGACCTCTGTATTCGTGTCCAACACACCATCTCCGCAGAATCCTGGAGGAGTTGTGCAACCGCGAATCCACGTAATTTCGGCTTTATGAGGACAATTCTTATCGGCTGGGTCACACAGACATTCAACCCCTGTCGTGCCCGGAGCGCGGTTGCAGGAACCTGGCGCAGATGTGCACGTGCTGCCCAAGTCACACGTTTCTCCAATGGCCGCGGTCACTTTGCCATCACCACAAACAGGGATGGTGCAGAGACCCTTATCTCCACAGATGAGACCTTCGGGACAATCATTGTCGACCTTGCAGCTACCCAAGCAACGACCCTGAATACAACGAGCGCTTCCGCACTGTGCGTTAAGTGTGCATGTCTGGCCAAGTGCGAGCCGACACTGACTCGTGCATGTTGCAGTTTCTGCGCCGTCATCACACGCTTCACCAAGTGCAATCTGTGTGACTCCATCTCCGCAACGCGGTCCTGTGACCGGAGCAGGGGAGGAGGACGTACTTGCCGCCGTAGGTGCAGACGAACGCGCTGCCGTACTGGAACGAGCGGAAGATGTGGCAGCTGCGACCGACGAGCGCGAGGAGGATGTCGTTAGTCCTGTGGTGGAAGATGCTGTGGAAGAAGCGAATCCTGCAGAAGAAGAGCTCGTGATGGGGTTTGAACAAATGTGGCAGGACGGAGAGTTATTCGAAGCAGTACAGGTGCTAAATCCACGCTGCTGACAATCAAGCAATCCGCCCAAGAAACAGACGAGGGAATCGCAAGAGGTGGTGGTCGTGGAAGACGACGAAGAGGATTGGCCAGTGGAACTCGCGGCAGACGATGCGCTGGAGTTCTGCGAACTCATGATAGAACTGGTAGCAGAAGATCGTGAACTGGAAGATGAAGACACCGCACACGAACTCACAGGCGACACGATGACCTGCTCATCGAACGGCAAGCATGCGATGCCCGCGAGTGGAACCAGCTCGAAGATGTTTGGTGCATTACAACTCCAAGCACCAAAGTGGTAATACACCGGAACCGAGTTTCCGAGCCTGAGTGTAGCGGTATAGGGCTCCTCATTCGGGTCGGCACCTGGCAGTCGACGAGGCTCGGTGACTGTGAGTATCCACTCCGAAGGATTCACCTGTGCGGGACACACGGACGGAGTGATGCCCTTCTTTAGTTCACAGGAAAAACCGACTTCTTCGCTATCCATGATCACCGTGAAGGTGCCGGCAGCTGCAGCGCAATCTCCGTCGCTGCAGGCCATACCACCTTCAATACCGGTAATCGTGAACTCCCACTGAGCAGGCATGGTGCCGGGCAAGCACCCACCGGCGCAGCCGCGCATGTCGGGTACACAGCCTGATGGAGCTGGTGCAGGGGCAGGCGCTGGAGCTGGCCCGTTCGTACCACTGGAAGATGCTGTGGATGACTGAGAAGAATTTGTCGAAGACGTCGACGACGCGGCACTACTTCCTGGTGCGGGAGCCGGGGCAGGAGCTGGAGCTGGCCCATTTGTTCCGGTGGAAGATGAGTTTCCACTGCCTTGTGAGCTCTGGCTCGAACCGCCGGATGATGAGGCACAGTTTGGAGGTTGCGGACAGTCATTCGTACACAGCCAGCCATTTGAAGTGCAAACACAGGAAGAAGGAACGCATACGCCACACCGTGGCTCTTGGTTCGAAGGAGGATCTCCTTCGCATACCGGCGGATCTTGATTACATCTAATGGGCCCACATGCCGAAGGGCAGCACATTCCTGGCGGGCCATTGCCACCGCAGTCGTCGGTACAAATGCAGCCACAGCCCTGATCATCACAAGATCTGTCGCAGCTACCACCTGCGGGAGCTGGGGCTGCTGCTGCTGGCGCTGGTGCCGCAGCACCCGGCCCACCTGTCGACCCGGTTGGTGGATTATTATTGCCTGCAGGAGCGGGAGCTGGTGCGGGGCCTGTGCCATTTGTTTGACTATAACCATCCATACACTGGCCATCGGCACCAATGGTGTCGCATATCTGATCCATTGCCGTGAGCGGCTTTGGATGTGAGCGGGGGTAGGCAATCAGCACACCGATGAGCGCAAAGAATCCTGCGAGTGCGACGAGCCGAAGAACCTTTGGAGATGGCATACCGATGCGGATTCTACGCATGTACGGTGCCACCGCTTAACGACGCGAGTTGCCTAGAAAAAATAGTGAGTGCAAATATGCTTTTGAAAAGCAGAAAATAAGGAGTGCTTCAGAGGGGATTGGATACTGAACTGAATGGTTTTACAAAAAAGTCTAGTAAAAATTCGTTTAACCTAAGCCAAAAAACAGGTGTCACAACAGATAGGCCATTGCTAGATACCCTTAAGTGGAGTACACTGACAGCACGTTCGTAATTTATTCCAAAAACAGTCATGTTCGAACCGACGAATACTTCCCCGGAGACACCAGCGTCTCCTTCCCCTTCAGCGCAGCCGACAAAATCTGTCTACCGCTACGACAACAAGGGACCACAGCCCAACCGTGGGCCACGTGATAACAACCGCCAACCTCGCCCTCAACCAACAAAGCAGGATGCGGGAGCTGGACGACCACAAAACCTTCGCATGTATCCACTCGGTGGATTCGAGCAAGTTGGCCGCAACTGCTTCGTTGTAGAAGTAGATGGCGACATTTACATCATCGACCTCGGTCTTCAGTTCCCAGACGAAGACATGATGGGTATCGATTACTTGATCCCCGACATGTCGAGCCTCAAGGGTCGCGAAAATCGCATCAAAGCAGTGCTCTTCACTCACGGTCACTTGGACCACATTGGTGCTGCACAGCATTTGCTCCCTCAATTGCACTTCCCACATTGCTACGGAACCAAGCTCACCATGGCTTTTGTAAAAAAG
>CAYRXE010000004.1:10486-25228 GCA_964428205.1 uncultured Candidatus Peribacteria bacterium
AATCCGCATCGGCAAAGTCGAAGTGGAATTCCTCCGCGTGACGCACTCCATTCCAGACTCGGCCGCAGTTGTACTGCACACACCATACGGAAAAATCGTGCACACAGGAGACTTTAAGTTCGACCTCACCCCCATGAATGAGCCTCCGGCCGATTTTCATCGCCTGGCTCAACTGGGAGACGAAGGAGTCCTCGCCATTATCGCCGACTCTACGAACGCTCAAAAACCGGGCAACAGTAAGAGTGAACGCGAGATCAGCGAAACGCTCCACGGACTCATTCGCGACGCCAAAGGCCGTGTGATTGTGTCGACCTTCAGCTCACTGCTTAATCGCATCGCGATGATTGCAGAACATGCCAAGACCTATAACAGGAAAATTTTCCTCTCGGGTCGCAGCATGGAACAGAACGTCGAGATCGCACAGAACTTGGGTTACCTCAAAGTTCCACGCGGACTCATTCGCAAAGTGAGCCCTGCGATGGACAAGCTCCCCGATAACGAAGTGTTGATCATTACGACAGGAAGCCAGGGTGAAGAGATGGCCGGACTTGCCCGCATGGGCTTGGGCGTCCACCGCCATATCACCATTAAAAAGGGTGATACGGTCATTCTGAGCTCTAACCCAATTTTGGGAAATGAGCGTGCTGTCGCCAAAGTGATCAACAACATCAACGTCCTCGGTGGTGTAGTAAAGACCAATCAGGAACTTGCATTGCACACAACGGGTCACGGATACCAGAACGATATTCTTCTGATGCACCGTCTCGTTCGCGCAAAGCACATTATTCCTGAACACGGTGAACCACACATGCGCACTGCGCACGCAGACTTGGGTAAGTCTCTCGGATACCCTGAGAATCAATTGCACTTGATTGTGAACGGAGAAATTCTCGAATTCGATCGCCAGGGAACTGCGCGTAAGAGTAAGAGCAAGATCTCTGTGAAAGACGTGATCATCGATGGTCTCGGTTCTGCAGGCGAAGGCGCTCGCGTGATGGAAGATCGCAAGATCATGAGTTCTAACGGCATGATCATGGTGCTCATTCGCGCATACAGCGAAAGTAAGCGCCTGGTCGGTGACCCTGACATCATTAGCAGGGGATTGATCTACGGCTCAGAGCAGCAAGAAATCACTCGTGAAGTTATTCAGGTGACGCGCAAAGCGTACGAAGAAGAACTCAACCGCGGTGAAAAAGATCGCAAAGCCTTCAAACGCGCCATCTCTGGTGCCTTGTACCGCTACTTCGACCGCAAGCTCGATCGCGAACCCATGGTGGTTCCTCTGATCGTCGAGGTCTAAGAAGATTCACATCACAGGCAAAACATCTCCCGCTGTAGGGAGTACGGATGACCTCGGACAAGACGCATGGCATCTGCAGCACACACGATTCCCCAGATACTATCGGGACGTACCTGCATACATGCATTGAAAGATACAAAGGAAACCCTGTCGAACACACATACCCTCGCCTCAGTCGCGAAGACCGTATGAACCGACAAAGAACCCTCATCATTCGTACTCCCTGTAGCGGTTTTTTACATACTTAGAATCTTGCCTTTCACGAGCCATCCTTCGAATGGTGTCCATCCGCACTTCGACTTGAGTTCGTTGCCACGGATGACCCACTCGGCATCGAGATCGATCTCCATCATGTCGACAACGTCTTTGCCCAAATTGAAGATGCGATTGGGATTTTCGTGGCAGACACGTGCAATGTCTTCGGCCGTGAGCTTCGCGGGCTTTGGCTTTTCTTGATGCGGATGTGGCCAGCCTCCTGCGGCAACGGTGAGGAGGAGCGGCAGCATGGTCTCCACTCCTGGTACTCCACTTGGCGCATTGAGTGGGTTCTCCGCATTTTTTTCTTCCAGTGTGTGTGGCGCGTGATCGGTCGAGATGCAATCGATGGTGCCATCGGCAATTCCTTCCCAAAGAGCATGTTGATGAATGTGTGAGCGGAGTGGGGGATTCATTTTCCCCAGTGCACCGAGTCCGGCGTAATCATCGGTCGTGAGGAATAAGTGATGTGGAGTGACTTCGCAGGTGACTTGGAGTCCTTCTTCCTTTGCCATGCGTACCGACTGCACACCTGCAACAGTCGAAATGTGTGCGACATGGAACGCGGTCTTATATGTGCGAGCGAGTGCAATGCCGTACTCCACAGCCTTCGCTTCTGCTTCTGGCGGGCGATTGATGGAGTGCGTCTCGATGCCTGTTTTTGCGCTATTGGCAGCCTTTGCTGCGTCGTTGAGTTCCGCGTCTTCGCAGTGCGCAATGATCGGGAACTTGTGCTTGGCGCACAGCTGGAATGCCTCTTCGATCACTTGCTCAGAAGCTTTTTGATTTCCCGTGGAGTGGTCGAAGTACAACTTAAGTCCGCAGCATCGAGCGCGCAGTCTTTGCATTTCTTCCGATGTCCCTTCGAGTAATTCTGCGAGTGCATGCACGTGCGCAATGTCTGTGGCGCCAAAGAAAAACCTAATGTCGACATTCTCCACTTCGTTCGCACGTCGCACCTTGTCGGCGAGTGCCGCGATGGTGACTGTCGGCGGATTGGTATTCGGCATTTCGCACACGGTTCCCACTCCACCTGCCCATGCAGATTGAGCCTCCGTAGCCATGGTGGCTTTGTGCTCGAGACCAGGTTCACGAAAGTGGACGTGGCAGTCGATGAGCCTGGGTAATGTGACCGTGTTTGGCATCGCAGGCACTATACACGAGCTCAGAATGCGTAGGAGTAATGGAAAAGGCGGTCATGATTACGATACAATGCGCAACCATGCCGCATTCGCCACGTCAGCTTTGGCTACCATCTGGATTGCGTTCAGATCTTAATTTTTATGAGGGGTACAAGCAGCCACAGGAAAAGTTGATCGAGGCGGCTGTGTCACCGGACAAATGCTTTCATATCTTCCTACGGTTGATAGGTTCACTTCGCAGAGAAATGTTGGATGTGATCCTCGAAAGCTCACACGCATACAAGAATTTTTCTCCTATCGTGCCTGACCAATTTTATCGTCATGACATAGATAAAGCTGTTCTCCTGAGCATGCTCGGCGCAGAACAAGATCTCTTTTCAGAAGATGGGTGCAGCGGCGTTGCTGTGTGTGATCATGAAAATGAAGTGCATCTGGATGAGAACAAAGTTCTTCGTGTCATTCGACCAGACGGCAATTTTGCCGTCGCTCAGCGGATTTTCCAGGAATGCGGAATCCTTCGGAATCAAGGCTTACGACTGCTGCGAGACAGTGCTCACCAGCACGTGCTCATCGAAAAATTTGAGCTAGATTTCATGCGAGTAGCTGCGGCATTCGACGCAGAGGAGGATAACGCAATCGACATCTACTGAAGCATCATCGAAAGCAGTGCCATGCGCACCGGCACGCCGTTTTTTGCCTGTCTAAAGTAAGCCGCATTGGGGAGCTCATCAACATCTGTGGCAATTTCTCCTACGCGGGGCAGGGGATGCATGATCACGGCTTTGCTGCCTTTGAGATCTTTGGCATTGAGAACGTAGCTATCTTTGAGGCGCTCGTATTCGGAGCGATCGGTAAAGCGCTCCTGCTGGATGCGCGTCATGTAGAGCACGTCGCACGAGAGGGCCTCCTTGATGTCTGTCGTTTCGTGGTACGGCATGTTCTTCTCTTTCAAAAATCCTGTGACCTTCTCTGGCATCACGAGTTCATCCGGTGCCACAAAGGTGAAGCTGAGTTTGTCGTAGAGTCCAAGGAGGAAGCAGAGGGAATGCACCGTGCGGCCAAAGCGCAGATCACCGACCATCGCGATCTTGAGACCGTCAACTTTTCCGCATTCCTTCGCGATCGTATAGAGATCGAGCAAAGCCTGCGTTGGGTGCTGACCAGGACCGTCACCAGCGTTGATGAATGGCACTTTGCTTACCGCAGCAGCCTTGTCGGCAGAGCCTTGTTCGGGATGGCGCATCGCAATGATGTCGACGTACTGACTCGCCATCACGATCGTGTCTTCGATCGTCTCACCCTTATAGAGGGAGCTGAACTGGAGACCGTCGGCAGTCACTACATTTCCGCCCAGGCGCATCATGGCAGTCTCGAAGCTAAGTCGCGTGCGAGTCGAAGGTTCGTAGAAGAGACTTGCAAGGATTTTGCCCTTGAGTTCGTCACTTCCGCCCTTCTCAAGCACCTTCTCCATCTGGGCAGCTTTCGCCAAAATAGCGTCCGTATCGCCCCTCGAGAGCTGTTTTGTAGAGGTGAGATGGCGGAAGCTGAGGCTCATCGGAGGCAACCTACCGATGGAAGATGTGGATGTCCAGATAAGTTACTAATTGCTAGTTTCTAATTACTAGTTAGAGAAATCTCAAACCACTGCCTCGGAAGTGAAAACTAGCAATTAGAAACTAGAAACTCGTAGTACGATGTCTGTATGTCGCAAACGCGTGCCATTGCATCATCGACACTCTGGCAGCTCGGCAGCCAGATCGTTATGGCTGCTCTCTCC
This sequence comes from uncultured Candidatus Peribacteria bacterium, assembly GCA_964428205.1. Taxonomy (GTDB): domain Bacteria; phylum Patescibacteriota; class Gracilibacteria; order Peribacterales; family Peribacteraceae; genus CAYRXE01. Next base: position 14,961 of record CAYRXE010000004.1, read on the forward strand.
ATTATCACGACCAAGTTCGTGGCAATGGGCTTGAGCCAAGAACTCGCAGGTCAGTACAACACGGCGTATGGATATTTGCAGTTGTTCGGAATCCTCGCAGACTTTGGTTTGTATGCAGTAGCTGTGCGTGAGGTGAGCAAGGTCACAGGAGGGGAGCGGGAGCGCGTGCTCGGTGCACTCTTGGTGTTGCGCACGATCATCCTGTGTCTCTCGCTCGGCACCGCAATCATCTTCGTGTGGGCATACCCGGCATGGAACGGCACGCCACTCCCCACCGCAGTGAGCATCGCGGCGATGGTTCCGCTCTTCACACTTCTTGCAGGTGTGATTCGCACCGCATTCCAAGTGGAGTACCGCATGCACTTTGTGTTTATCGCCGAAGTCACGCAGAGAATTTTTACGACATTGGGTATCGGCACATTCATCTTCTTGGGATTCCGCGGAACTGATGCAGTAGGTGTCTTGTACGCGTTCTTGGGTATTGGCGGAATTGGCGCCCTGGTGCTGTTTTTGCTGTCTCTGGGCGCTGGGTCGAAATTGATGCGCATTCGCCCATGCTTTGATGGCACGCTGATCGGGCATCTTTTAAAACAGTGTGCGCCCTATGGAATCGCGTACGCATGCACCGCTTTTTATCGTCAGTTCGATGTCACGCTGGTCGCCATGTTGCGACCGCAAGATTTCGAATTACAAAATGCGTACTACGGATTCGTACAGCGGATGATGGACATGGCGTACTTGCTCCCGACCTTCTTGATGAACTCCGCGTTGCCGATCCTCTCGGGAAATATTTCTGAGAAGCGCGACACCAAAGATTTTTTGGGAAAAATCCTCATCGCGATTCTTCTCCTCTCTACTGTCTCATTCCTGTTCGCACATATGTGGCCGCGTCCACTCATGCATTTGCTCACGACGGAGCAGTACTTGAGCTCGTACGGCGTACCGGGATCCGATACTGCGCTTGGCATTTTGGCGTATTCCATGGGCTTAAATGGCCTGATTGTGTATTCGTTCTACGTGCTCCTTGCTACGCATAGATGGAGACTCCTCGTCACAAGCTTGGTCCTCGCCGTGGTGATCGCTCTCTGTGGAAACTTGATGCTCATCCCGTCGGTTGGATTCGTGGGCGCGTCGATTACCTCGGTCTTCACACACGCCTTCCTCGCACTCACGCTCTTCTTGCAAAGCCAGCGTGTGCTTCCGGCGCGAGTGGAGAACGGATTAGTATTCCGATGGATCGCGTTTGGAATTCTGCTTGGTGCGGGTCTTTGGTTCTTCGCGCCATTCTTAAGTGGAGCACTTCTGACGGCAGTTGCGCTCGCTGTGATGACGGTGTGGATGGTCGCGCTCTTAAAAGTACTCGGTTTAAGCGAGGTATTTGCGCGTAACTAAGCCATTCTCGAAGGGGGAGAGGGGCTTCTAAAAGGCCCTGTTTTCTGCTATACTAAGGAGAAATATCAACACCCAATCCATGCGTCAATTTTCTGCCTTTCTGGCCGCACTCATCATCAGTCTCACGCCTGTGAGCGCTCTCGCCGCACCTCCAAGTGTCACGGGATTGAAAGCGGACTATAAAGACAACGCGATCATGGTCAGCTGGAACGCATCCGAAGATCTCACGGTCGCGTACTACCGCATCTACTGGAGTCGCCAGTCTATTTTGGAAAACGGCGGACGCTGGGAAGACTTCGCAGCAACTGCGGGGAAGGAACCGGCGTATCAGCTTCGCGATTTCCCACAGGCTCCGAGTCTCTGGATCGCCGTCATGGCTGTGACGACCTATGGGGAAGAGAGTCCGGTGTTTACCGAGGAAGTAAAAGTGGATTTGTTTGGCGGAACTGCTTCATCTGCACAGTCATCTGCTGCAGTGAGTACCTCTTCTGTCTCGACAGATTCTCCTGCTTCATCTGCATCCTCGGTGTCCTCTGCATCATCTTCGATGCCGCTGACATTTGATTTGCTCTCGGCACAGGCAGTCTCCGCTACAGGCGTGCTGCTCACGTTCTCCATGCCTATCTCCATCAAAGCCACAGATGCGGCTAAGGCATTCACGTTGATTGATGCTTCGGGAAGCCTGCTCCAGGCACGTAAGATCACGCTCAAGGACAATACCATGCTCATCGTCACGCTCCCGCAGCGCCGCGATATGCAGTACATCGTGAGTGTTTCTGATGTCGTAAAGTCTCCTTCGGGAAAGTCGGTAAGTCCGGCTCGCAGTCAGCTCACGTTCATGGGTCACCTCAATGGTCTCACGGCAGAGTCCGCACAAAATCAACAGCAGAATGTGCTTGTGCAGGATGTCGCAAACTTGAACATCCGTGCTGAGCAGCAGCTTGATGGCACGTACACGGTGACCGCTACCTGGCTCCCACGTGATGCCGTCGCGAATATCACCGCGTATCAGATTCAGCAAACGCAGGACAACGCGCAGACATGGAGTGAGGCACAGACCGTTCCTTCGAACACCACGAGCATTCGTGTGGCAGGAGTTCGCAGCGGCATGTTTGGTTTCATTGTAAAAGTCATTGGCAGTAACGGCCTCTTCTCCAGGGGTACGTACGGATCTATCGAACTCCCTGCGTTTGATCCGGGTCAGCCTCCTCAGAATCAGCCACCTCTCACGGGTAATGTGACGAACCCTCCTGTGGTTATTCCTAAGCCTCCAAGGGTTCCGCAGACAGGCGCACCTGAGGTCTTAGTGGTGCTTCTCGCCGGCCTGGCCGGTGGGTTCCACACGTTCAAGAAACGTCAGTTGCGGCTTACGGAAGCCGAGTCAAGAAACGCTTGATGCCAAGGTTCGTTTGAACCTATTTCATCGTATCTACTGACCAGATTCACTAGGAGTGATGAGAATCTCTCTCAAGACTTGGCTCGGTATTTTCGGCGTGCTGATCGTGGCATCCGCCATGCTCACGCTGGAATGGCGCAAGCTCCCAGATGGCAAACTCCACTTCTACGCACTCGACGTTGGCCAGGGTGATGCGCTGCTGATGGTCACGCCTTCGGGCCGCACGATTCTGATGGATGCAGGTCCCGACCTGAGTGCTCTGCAGAAGCTCTCGGAGGTACTGCCACTGCTTCGGAGACGCGTTGACCTCATCGTGCTCAGTCATCCTCACCAAGATCACCTTGGGGCATTTCCCGACCTCCTCGAGCGCTACCAAGTTGATGCTGCACTCTTGAGCGGCATCCAATACCCAAATGCAGACTACCTACGCATGCTCAGGCTGATGAAGGAGAAGAACGTACGCGTGATGATTCCCGATCCATCCAAAGATATCGACATGGGCGATGGCGTCGTACTGGATGTGCTGTATCCAAAACCAGGGCTCTTGGGAAAAAAGGGAAGCGAAGATGATGTGAATAACACCTCGGTAGCTTTACGAGTTCTCTACAAAGACCAATCGATCCTTCTCACGGGGGATATGGAAGTACCTGAGGAACATAAAATCCTCGCGACGGGCGCCGATGTGTCGGCGACGATTCTCAAAGTTGCACACCATGGAAGCAGAACCAGTTCGTCCACTGGCTGGCTTCTCGCGTCGCATGCGCACACCGCCGTGATCTCTGTGGGGCGGAACAACAAGTTCAAACACCCGAACACCGACGTTCTCGAACGCCTGGAACACTTCGGACTGACCACCAGAATGACCGCGAAAGAGGGGACTATGCATCTTTCTTGGTGATGCCAAGGAAATTTGACAATACAAATGAGAGGCGTAAAACATACGTATTGGTAACCAATGAGCAGCAAGGAGACGGCGCGTTGCCAATCCTGCTCCTTACATAAGGGACGTCTGAATGAATACTGTTTTGTTTTTCCTCCCAACCGCCGCAGCAATAGGCGGACTGGGAACCTTCACGTACTGCGTGACAAGACCAACGATTACGAAGCAGGCGTGGATCGGTGCCGGAATCAGTGCGCTCATCGTCGTGATCGCCGCCTGCATCATGGCATTCCAGCGATCATTCGAATGACACCCCCGTTCGTCAGGAGCACCACGACGCCTCGTTTATCGGGGCGTCTTTTTTATGCCTCCACTTTCTCCGCCTTCTTTTCTTTCTTCTTCGCGAGAGCCTCCACTTCCATGCGCAGCTCGGCGACCCAGTCTTTGTCCTTCGCAAGAAGTGCCGACTGATTAATGCGCAGTGTGGATCCACTGATCTTCCACTGACTGTTCACACTCAGGAGCTGCATGATTTCTTTCGCTGTTACAAACGGTGCAAGGGTGAGTACGATCTCGGTTTCTTTGCGACCGGTGTCTTCGGCCTTCAGACGCACCACACCACCGCGTCGGCAGGCCATCTTGAGCCTGAGGATCGCAAACAGGTTTTGCACCTGAGCTGGTGGTTCGCCGTATTCCTCACGCAAATCCTGCTCGAATTCTCCGAGGATGGTTTCGTCTTCGCTACCGGCAAGCTTTTGGTACACGCTGATCTTCTCTTCGGATTCGGTGATGTAGAACGAAGGAATAAAGGCCTCGAGCGGGAGCTGGATTTCGACCGGCTGATCCGAAGTCTCTGTTTCCTCTTTGTTACCGCTGCGCAAATCATCCACAGCATTCTTGAGCATGCGCAGGTAATGGCTTACTCCGACCGTGTTCATAGTTCCTGACTGACTCGCGCCAAGGATTTCACCAGCGCCACGGATTTCTAAGTCGCGCATGGCCACCTGGAATCCGCTACCAAGTTCACAGGCTTCTACAATCGCGCGCAGGCGCTTCTTGGCATCGTCCTGGAGCTTTTGTGTGTGGTACAGGAAGTACGCATACGCCTGCACCTTCCCACGACCTACACGACCACGCAGCTGGTACAGCTGCGCGAGACCAAACTTCTCGGCCTCGTTGATGATGAGTGTGTTCGCACGCGGAAGGTCGATACCGTTTTCGATGATGGTCGAGCTCACGAGGGCTGTGTACTTACCGTTCTTAAAATCTTCGATGCGTTCTTCCAAGACCTCTGGCTTCATCTGTCCGTGGCCCACCACAAAGGTTGCTTCGGGGATGAGCGCCTTGAGCTTTTGAGCGAAGGCATCAATGGTCTCCACGCGGTTATGGAGGATGAAACACTGACCATCGCGCTTCATTTCGGCGAGCACGGCCTGGCGCACGAGTTCATCACTGTATTTACGGACCTCGGTGATGATTGGAAGGCGACCTGGAGGGGGAGTGGTGATGGTGGAGATGTCGCGGAGCTTATGGAGACCCAAGTTGAGCGTGCGTGGTATGGGCGTTGCTGTGAGCGTGAGGATGTCGACCTCGGAACGGAGTTCTTTGAACTTCTCTTTCTGCTTCACGCCAAAGCGCTGCTCTTCGTCGATGATCACGAGACCAAGGTTGAAGAACTTCACGTCTTCTTGGAGCAAGCGATGTGTGCCAATCACAATGTCGGCATCTCCTTTGCGCAGCTTCTCGAGCGAAACCTTTTGCTCGGCAGGGGAGCGGAATCTACTCATCATTTCGATACGCACTTTGAACTGCGACATACGCTCCTGGAAGTTCTTAAAGTGCTGGTCGGCAAGAATGGTAATCGGTGCAATCACAGCTACCTGCTTACCAGCTTGTACAGCTTTAAAGGCGGCACGCATCGCCACTTCTGTTTTACCGAATCCCACGTCTCCACACACGAGGCGATCCATAGGGCGGCCGCTTTCCATATCGTTCTTGATGTCTTGGATGGCTTTGATCTGACCGGGGGTTTCTGTGTAGGGGAATGCTTCTTCGAATTTGCGCTGCACGGCAGAGTCTTCGCCAAACGAATGGCCCTTACTCTTTGCGCGCTTGGCGTAGAGATTCAAAAGCTCCTTTGCGATCTCCTTGGTTTCCACACGCATCTTCTCGGTTACCTTCTTCCACTCAGACGTACCAAGACGCGTGAGCACCGGCTCGGTGCCTTCTTCGGTCACATACTTACTGAGCTTGTCTGCCTGGTCGACCGGCACGAACAATTTATCTCCTTCTGCATATGTGAGTTCCAAGTATTCACGAGAGACCTCATCAATCTCTTTCTGCGTCATGCCCTCAAAGTGGCCAATACCGTGTTCCATGTGCACCACATAGTCACCAGCCTGGAGCGACGTGATGAAATCGAGGGCGAGCTTGGCAACACTGCGCTGCTTACCTGCCTTTTTGAGCGTGAAGATTTCGCGATCAGTGAGAAGCGCGCATTCTAAATCCGGGTTCTGGAGTGAGTGGGGGAGAAGATCATCTTCTCCGGCAGAGATCACCGTCACCGCACCAACGCGCTGATCATCTTCATGGTCTGCGTAGGGGATGCGTTCTTCTTTGAGAATTCCCACAAGCTCATCGGCACGCTTGGTGACCACGAGCAACCTCCACTCCTGCGTGAGCTTGTCGCGGATGTCGTTGAGGAAGTCTGTGAGTGTGTAGAACTTGAGCACGGAGAGATAGCGCAGGTGCACATGGCCCTCTTCTGTTTGTGGGAATGCCGTGAACGAAAGATATGTCGGACTCTTTGCCCCTGTGGGATGTTCAAGATCATCCTGGTCGTCGTACACAAGCAAACTGTCTTTGGGCATCTGCTCACCGAGTGGCAACTCGTGTTCCCATACCGCGGGGAAGATTGCGAGCTCATCTCCGCCTGGATGTGTCTTACTGAGATCTTCCTGATCCACTCTGCGGATTTCCACCACACGATCGAAATCGAACGACACGCGGTAGGGGGCGTCTGCTTGGATAGGGAAAATATCGAGCGTATCGCCAATTCTCCTATATTCACCCGGGGTGATCATCAGATCATTCCCATGCGCGTAGCCACGCTCCAACAGGTCTTCGACAAATTGAGTAAAGGGAACGTCCTCACCTTTTTTGAGAACCAACTTTTGTTCCTCCATCTCCTCAAAAGAAGGGAAGGGGAGTTCCCACTGCTCGCGATCAATCAAAAATGTTGCAGAGGATTTTTTATCCTGGAGTTCCTGCATGCACAAAAGGAATGACTGGAGTGCGCGCCCAAGAGTTTCTGGATCCTCCATGTTTGGAAGCAGGAGATCTTCGGACGCCACCTCAAAGAAGTTCAGCCAGTGTCTCAACCCCTCTACACTTCCCTCATTACTCACCACCACTGTCGGCTGTGGATGAAAATGGAGTAAGCGACTGAGCAGCAACGCCTTAGCTGTTTCGTTGCTCGCACCAGAGATCGTCAAATACCTCTTCTTTTGGAGGAGATCAGAGAGTTCCCGATGCGTCTCATTCCCGAGGAGAAGCGAGGGCTTCATGTTACGAAAAAACCGATACTATCCCCGAATCCAAAATGGATGCGGAGTGGTTACAAATGACGTTTCTGTAGATATTGTAGCACTTTCCAGCCCCTCTACAAGATCTCTATTCGACTACTCGGCCTCCTGAAGCCTCAACGGCATGATCAGGTGCAGAAGCGCCGTATCCTCTGGAAGAGTGAACACTGCCGGGCGCATGGAATCTGCAATATGGAGCACCAAACTTTCACTTCCCACATGACCAAGGAAATCCAAAAGGTAACTTGAGCTCAAAGCAATTTTGCTGTCCGCACCCTGCACATCCAATTCAAATGTCGACTCATCCTTACCCGCTTGAGTTTGGGGTGTGGAAATACGCACACCACCCTTACTACAACTGAAGGTAAGTGTGTTATTCACTTCTTTGGCAAAGTAGTGCATACGCTTTACCGCAGTTTGTAACTCGTGTGTCGCAAATACCGTGCTAGTGATTTCTTCTTTAGGAATAATTTGTTTGTAGTCTGGGAATTTTCCTTCAATCAAACGAGAGAGGAGGTGATGACTACCCAACACAAACTCCACCTGCTGCTTACTGAGCGCCACTTCGACTGTCTGCTCGGATACATCGGGCTTTGCACCCTTCTGCTGATCCATAGGATCAATACCACCCAGGATCAACTTCAGCTCCTCAAGCACCTTCACAGGGATGATGCAGGAGAATTCCTCTTTGATGCCGCCTGCAGGAATGGTGTATTCCGACAAACGGTAACTATCTGTAGCTGCAAAAATAATGGCGCCCTTCTCGCAACGAATAGACACGCCTGAGAGCACGGGGCGCAAACTTGTACGTGCTGCGGCAAATGTCACATAGTGCAGCGCGCGAAGAAGGGGAGTGATGGGTAAGGCAATGGTGATCTGCCTATCAATACTTGGAATTGTTGGATATTCCGTCGCAGCTTCACCAGAAAGCATGGCTTTGGATTTCTTTGATACACAACGCAATTGTGTACCCTCAATAGTCTCTAAAAGAATTTCTGGATCGCTGCAATATTGCGCGATGTTTAAAATCGCTTTTGAAGGAATGGTTATTGATCCTTCATTTTCAATAGAAGCTTCAAAACTTGTGACAATACTTAACTCCAAATCCGTTGCGCTGACTGTGCAACGATTTCCTTCTGCTTGTAATAAAATATTCCCTAAAATCGGAAGAGCCTGTTGACCACCTATCGCACGACTCACCATCTGTAGTGAGCGCTGTAGGTCCGATGTTCCACAGGAAAATTTCATATAATAGGGTAATAGAATATATAGCTTATAAGAATTAGTAACAATAGTAGGCTCTATCACTCCATACACATTTACATGTGAGATACTGTGGAAGAGTGATAGTGAACTTAACAAAGACCTCTTTATTCAAATCAGGCAGGAGATCGTCTACTTCTTGTGTGTGGGAGGGGTGTGGATAACTTGTGGATTCCGTACTGATCGTCGCATGCCTAAGCCATAGTTTACTACTTGGCTTCGTAGAGCCAAAAATCAAACACCAGTGTGCACATCATTCTCTATGTAAAGTGGACATCAAAAAGAGGGTATCCACAGTCGTTGTGGATAACTTTTGTGAACATTTCCTCGTCTGTACTCTCAACCCGGTCTCAAAAAACCACCTTTCAAGCTGGTCTTCGAAGCGGTATAACGAGTTCCATATGAAGATGTGGATACCCACCTGGGACACCCTCGTCACACTCCTCGGAGCAGTTCTTCTTTTAGTGCTCACACTCCGTGGATTTCTTCCGTCACAAATCAGTGCACCACTAGTGCAGCCAGGAACATTCTTCGCAGTCACTATTGCGGCCGCAGTCATTCTTTTTGTGGGGCTTGTCTTTAGTACTGCGCGTCATAAAGAGGCATCGCCCATTATCCTCTCCGGCCTTGGCGTGCTCTGCTTACTCCTTCCGCTCCCGCAATCACTCACATTGCAGATTGTTGCTGTTCTCTCGTTTGTCGCGACTGCCATCTTGAGCGTGACGTTCCGTACACACTCTCTTGATATTCCGCGCGCTCCTTCGATGGGGGATCTCCTTCAAGACGCCCTCTAATTCATGTTCCTCGCCTCTCTCCAATCTCGCAGGCAGCTCCTTAAAAAGACGTGGTGGGTCGCACTACTTCCCACACTTCTCCTCGCACTTTCCGTGGGCATTATCGTTGCGGTGGCAAATGAGCTTTTGCCTTTGCTACAGCCAAATCCCGGCTACACGCCAGAAGTTCTCGCCATGCTTGCGGTCATCCGCGGGCCAGCTCTTTCGTTGCTCATCATTGCGTGCGTCTTCGCGCTGCTTCTCGTCTTCACGTACTTCCTTTCCTTTCTCCACTGGCGCGCCGTTGCCCTACGTGAACAGTTGGATCACGAGAAGACATCGTTCGTTCGCATGGCAGCCGACACCATCCGCACGCCGCTTACAGGTTTGCGCTGGCTCACCGAACTCTTACTCGGTGATGATCTGGGTTCCATGACGCCGGAGCAGAAGGAGAGTGTTACCAATATGGATCGTGCGATTCAGCGCTTGATCACGCTCGTGAACGAACTCCTTAATGTCATGCGCCTTTCGGGTGGCATCATTCACTATCATCCAAAGCCGTCCGATGTGAACTCCGTCATCAAAGGAACCATCGATGATGTGAAGAACCTCGCTGCCGGTAAGTATCAAACAGTGGGATTTGGAGGACTCTCTCGTGACTCTTCCATGAGCATGGATGAGCCGCTCATCCGTCACTTACTTACAACGCTTCTCACCAACGCCATTCGCTTTGCTCCTGTGCGCGAGCCGATTGTTGTTCATGCAGAGCCCAAGGCAGGGGAGATGGTGATTGGTATTACCTATAAAGGAGAGCCTGTTCCCTTTAAATCTGTGGGAGAAGCAGGCGAAGTGGGCATGGTGGCGCAGAACGACAAAGTGGGTGACGATCCGCTGAACCTCACCATCTCTTGGGAAATCCTCTCTGCTGCCAAGGGTCGCTTTTGGGTGCGTGACGAGGGGAACGAGCACACGCTCTTCAT
>CAYRXE010000004.1:25328-44379 GCA_964428205.1 uncultured Candidatus Peribacteria bacterium
CTGCCAAGGGTCGCTTTTGGGTGCGTGACGAGGGGAACGAGCACACGCTCTTCATCGCGCTGCCGCAGGGGAAGTAATCCACAAACAAAAAATCCCCGAGTGAGATCGGAGATACTTTGTCCTGCCCTTTCGATACGCCGGGTTCTGTCCCTATACCGAAGCTTGCGCCTGGTTCAGGGGATGATCATCTCTCTAGGCAGCCGATTGCTCGGGAGCTCTAGCGGAGGGGTGCGTGGACCGACGGAACCATCGGTAATCCCGCGTACCCAAATCCTCCTTGCGTCACCATGAGTTTGCCATCACATCAGTTGCCTGATGCGACCTCGGTTCCCGAGGCGTTTCACCCCCATTTGGTCGTCGGCCTAGGCCGACGTCGTGAGACGGGGTTCGTTTCTGTGGCACTGGTCCTCATGCCGCTTTACCGGATATGTGCGACATGGATGGGCGTTACCCATATAGCGTTCCATGACGCCCGGACGTTCCTCCATGAACCACATGGGTACATGGCGATCATCTGAAAGGAGCAGGACTCTCATTATCGCAGAAAACAGCCGTTTTCTCAATCTTTACCTGGCCTTTCTCGGCGTACACTCAAAGACGCTTTCCCCTTATTTCATGCGCATGTCTCGCTTTGTAGCCGTACTCGCAGCTTTTGCATTCTTCATATCCGGAGCCGCTGCAGCAACGATCACGCATAGCCTCTTTACCGATGTCTCGGTGAATCACTGGGCATACCCAGCCATCAAATGGGCAGTGGAAGCGAAGGTGATGAAGACGGCAGGGGAGAAGCTCTTCAAGCCAGACACCTCCGCAACACGCGCAGAAGTCGCTCATGCATCTCAGCAGGTTTACACCGAACTCAACACACGTCTGATGGTGTTGGAAAAGATGGCAGGCCTTCGTGATGCCAATGGCAAGTACGATGCGTCCGCAGCGAAGCAGGCTGAGCGCACGGTTAAATCTACCATCGTCGATGCACGCAATGCCCAGCGCAAGGCCGACGTGAACCTGATTCTCAATGCCATCTATCAATACTCCATCGATTACAACGGTGCTCTGCCATCCACGATCAGCAGCACAGTGCGAAACATCTGCTCCTCGGGCGCCGAGAGCTGCACAGGTGTGAGTCTGCGCATTCTCGAAGGTAAATACCTCCCACGGATCCCCAAGGATCCACAGTGGGGTGACGACAAAGTCACGGGATACACCATCGTCAAAGACGCTACCCAGCGTATTACCGTCACAGCGCCGTATGCTGAAGGAAGCGTGAAGATCAGTGTGACGCGTTAAAGCCTCAAGAAAAGCTCTCCACGCGGACCAAAGCCTCGTCTACTATGGGCGCACGCCGCTGGCGTCGATCGTTCCGTAAATAGTCATGTGCCGCTTTATTAGCTCAGTGCCTAGCACCGCGAAGCGGGGCGTGATAAAAAGGCGCAACGCTGCTCGGTCCTCCAGAAGAGTCTCTCGTCGATCAATTCATGTGCCGCTTTAGCTCAGTGGTAGAGCAACTCACTTGTAATGAGTAGGTCTGGGGTTCGAATCCCCAAAGCGGCTCCATCCTTTCTATAAGGAGAGCAACTCACTTGTAATGAGTGGGCTTAAGGTTCGAATCCCCAAAGCGGCTCCACTTATTGTTTCGGAATCGTCGCCGTGAATGTTGTGCCCTTGCCTTGTTCGCTCACAAATGTGAGGTGACCGCCAAGGGTGTCCATAATGCGCTTACTTAAATACAAACCAAGACCGGTGCCAGACGTGAGCATGTGGCGGATGTTCTTGGCGCGGAAGAACTTCTCGAAGACCCTAGCCTGTTCCTCCGGTGGAATACCCACACCCTGGTCCGCGACCGTAATGTGCACGGATGTCGCGTCCTCCGAAATGCCGAGCGTGATGTTGCCTCCCTGTGGCGAGTACTTCATGGCGTTTGTGACCAAGTTCTGCACCACAATCGGGAGAAGGACTGGATCCGTATCCATCATCATGGGCTGCTTAGGCAGTGTTGAGATGAAACCAAGTTTCTTATCGTGGTTACCCTGGCGGATTTCATCGAACAAACGCTCCAGGAGATCAATCACGTCGACATTCTTGCGTTCCATCATCACGCCGCCTTCGTCCAAACGAGCAACGCGGAGCAAGGTATCGAGCAGGCTCGCCATTTGGGACGAAGCCTTCTGCACCTCACTCAAGTATTCCTTCTGCTCATCCGTGAGCTTCACATCGGTATCACCCGTCAAAAGCTCCAGGTACCAACGCAGCGAAGACAGGGGGGTGCGCAGCTGATGGCTGGCGAGCGAAATGAACTCGGATTTCATGTAGTCGGTCTGACGTTCCTCGGTGACATCCAAGAAAATAATAATGGAACCCAGAAGAGCCGTTTCTTGCATGAGTGGCGTGACCATCAACATCACCGGCAAGAGCGTTTGGTCCTTACGAATGATCGTCAGGTGCATGCTTGGCGGAGCGCGGAACGTTGTCTTGTCGCGCAGCGTCACTGTCACAGGGTGACTCTCATTTGAGACCATGCCCTTCTGATGATGAATCTTCATCATCTCAGTTGCCGTCTTTGTCACAAGCTCTTCACGGTTAAAGCCGAGCAAGCGAGAAGCAGCCTCATTGCCGTCGGTAATCACTCCCGCGGCGTCTGTCGTAAGCACGCCATATTCAATACCTTCCAAAATGGCGCGATCGAGTGTGATCTGCTTTTGAAGTGCTTGCGTCTTATCGGCCACCTGGCCTTCCAAGCGCTCATACGTGGCCTGGAGACGAGATGTAAGGTCCGCGATCACCTGGTCGAGCATTTCGACCTCATCACCCGTGCGGATGCTCAAGCGGAACGTCCAATGTCCCGGACGGAGCACGCGAATCTTGCCTACGAGATGCAAGAGCGGCTCCGTGAGCCTGCGCGCAAAGAAGAAGCCCACCATGCCCGCAAGAGCGAGCAGGAGGACGCTGATGGCAATGAGCGAGAACGCCAGCATGGTGACACCTGCGAGTGCCTCTTCCGATTCCACTTGCACGAGCATGGCCCAGCCAAGCGTCTCCGCGTAGCGATACGACACGAGTACTTTGCGACCACGATCATCTTTCGCCATGACGCTGCCTTCTTCGCCCATCACTGCCTTCGCAATCGGGGAGTCTTGAATAAACTCTTCATCAAGCACGCCGAGCGGATAGCTCTTGAGTACCTGTGCGTTCTGCGAGTGATGCACGACGAAGATTTCACCACCCTGTTCACGAGCGACAATCACTTCAGCCGTACGTCCCACACTCTGTGTGAGATCGGCAAAGATGCGCTGCAAGAGGGGAGCGGTGTCGAATTGTACGGAGAGCGTTCCCCAGATCTTTCCTTCTTCGTCCTTCAGCGGCGAATACGCTGCAAGGGCACTAAAGCCCGTTTTGGGATCAATGGAAGGGACGAGGAACGTACCAGGCTGCGGGTAGAAGTACCCGGGGCTCAGCTCTCCTGCGGAGGCAAAGCGCGTGCGCTCGTCATCGAAGAGCGAAATACCAACAGCGCGCATAGCGGTGCTGCTGTTATTCAAATCTTCGAGCACTTCATTGAGTTCTGTTTCCGAAAACGTACGAGGTCCTGTGCCATCAATATCTTTGCTCGCGATCGCGGTCACGCGGCGAGCTTCATGCATGGCATCTTCCAAGGCGTTGCGACGTTCTGTCACAATCACGGCCAACTGTTCAAACAACCTCTGTTCAGCGGTGAGTGAACGTGCGAGCACGAACGACAGCACCGAGAGAAGTAAAATCGTAAACGAAGACACGAGCAATGACTGCCACACAACGCTTCGCAAAATGGACCGCTTTGGATGCGGCAACACTTCAGGAGCGCCCGACGAAGTTGGTGTGGGTGTCATGTGAATATTTACCCTGAGTAGATCGAAGGGTTTCCTTATATTCTAGCAGAAAACTCGATGCTTCGGAAGTCTCAAGACACGACGAAAGCCCTGTCTAAACCTCTTCAAATCAGCCTAAAAACGTCTTAACGAGTGGTCGTGATACTCGTCGTTAGAGAGCCGCTCGCGGCGATCGTCACGCGGCCACTGGCGTCTTTCCAAACCTTATATCCCGTATATCCCGTACTTGTCGCCAAGCTTGGATCTGCCGGAATGCTTACGAGGTAGGTACCCGAAAGATGCTTCAAGCTCGCGCACTCGCGCACGCTTGCTGGGCTGTAGGTCGACTTACAAATTTTCTGCGACCACGTGTTATCGCTTGTGGTAGAAGAGACGTTATCAGGGATGGTCGTGATCATGCTGTTGTTGTCGATCGACCACTGATACACAGCGTTCAGAATTGACTGCACGTCGGACCTTCTCTGTGTGTCACGTGCGGCGTTGAGCTGCCTCGTCGGGTTGATGGCAATAATCGTCATGGCTGCGAGCACGGCAATGATGCCGATGACGAGCAGGAGCTCAATCAATGTGAAACCGGAGCGGATAACCGAATGTGCCATAGACAACCGCATTGTATGTGCGGCTCTGCATGAAGCATTGCGCTTTGTCTTGACGAAAAGACCAAGTTCTTTGCTACAAAAAAAGCCCCGCGGCGCGGGGCTTTTTGAATCTCTAAGAGAATTAACGAGTTACGGAGATCGTGTAACCGTTGTTGAGCTGACCGGAACCAGCGACCGTCACGCGGTTGCTGCTGGAGTCCTTCCAGATCTTGTATCCCGTGTATCCCGTACCAGAGGACTGGCTTGGATCGACTGGGATGGAGACGAGGTACGTACCGGAGAGGTGCTTGAGGTTCACACACTCAGAACCTGTCGGGTTGAACGTGGTCTTACAGATAGCTTTCTGTGTAGCTGTTCCAGCGTTTGGAATCGTGGAGATGATCGAGTTGTTGTCGATCGACCACTGGTACACAGCGTTGATGATCGTGTTCACATCGGCGCGGCGCTGAGCGTCACGAGCCGAGTTAAGCTGCCTCGTCGGGTTGATAGCGACGATCACGATAGAAGCGAGGATGGCGATAATACCGATCACGAGCAGGAGCTCGATGAGGGTAAAGCCTCTCCGCGAAGTAGAGCGGGAGTTCATAAAGGATAAGAGGGAAAAAAAGAATGGGGGCACGCAGTAACCTCCACGTGCAAGATGGGGACAAGTATAACAAGTCAGAAGGGCTCATAAGCCCGTTTAGCTTGACGTTACGCGCTCGCATGTTGATACGGTTCGTGCGCGATTACTGACAATCCATCTGCGCCGTAGCATTTTCTGCACCCGGGTCACACACTTGCCATGCGTAGCGGTTGCCCGCAGTGCAGCCAGGCAGTGCGTAGCTGCAGATGTTTCCCGTGAGAACATTCTTTGGGAAGATGGTGAATGTGCTTTGAAATGTTTGCGTATAGAAGCGCGGCGCTTCTAAGCGCAGTGAGCGTGCGAGTACGAAAGAAATGGTCACGCCGGTGCTCTGGCCGTTACTGATGTTACGCACAAGAAAGTTTTGGACAGACACTTCGGATGCACTGATCGTTTGCTGTGTCGTTTTTTCAATTTGCAACATGGCACCTGTGAGCAGGCCGAAAATTGTCGGCGTCAAAGATCCAGATGACATTTGAATCGCAAGAACTTTGCTCGTTGCCCCGGGCAGGGGATCGAGAATGCGCTCAGCATCGCGTACCTTCCTTCCAATCACCTGCATCAGCTGTGGGCCGCCGTTTTCCACGTGTGCTACGGATTCCTGCAACAAGCGGTTTTCTGTGGAAGAGAAGAGGAGTGGCATGAGCGCCAATCCCATGATGGCGGCAATAGCCATGAAGAGAATGAGCTCGACCAGTGTGACGCCGCGACGGAGCATACAAAATCAAAAGGATATAAGTACGAATGCCTATTCAACGATCGGTCCAGCAGGTCCGGGAGCCGAAGGTCCAGGTGCGGCTGAGCTCGAAGAGCTGCTGATGATTGCAGAACAGCTCTGTACACCTCCTCCACACGCAGGTGTGCAGCTCCAGTTACTTTGTACCTGGCAAAAAGCATCACAGCCCATATTCAATCCGTTCTGACCTCCAAGATCACACGCTTCGCCAAGCCCACTCTGGCAGGTCGAGTCACCGCAAAAGCCTGCAGCAGAAGATGCTGAAGAGGCGACGGAGGAGGAGCTGCCTGGTCCTTCCAGCGAAATTTGGCATTCGCAAAGAAGTGTGGGAGGAGTGCCAGAGCAACTCCATTGGGTACCGGCAGGCAATGTGCAATCGATATTGCAACATCCCGAGAGACCCGGATCACATTGCTCACCAACGTCATTTTCACCGTTGCCACATGTAGCGACTGAAGAAGCGGCCGATGAAGCAGCAGAGGATGCAACAGAAGAGGCTGCAGATGACGCTATCGAAGAAGCGGCCGACGATGAGCCGACCGCTACGGAAGAGTCGCTGCTGGAGGAGCCTCCCCCAGGGGAGGATGAGCTGCTCATACTCGCCGCCCCGCCACACTCGGTGGTGGAGGTAACTTCTTCTGATCGAGAGATAATGACGCGCGGAAAGAGTTCATCAATCACAGTCAGCACTCGACGCGTTGTCACGCCTCCAAATGTGACGCCCCCACTAGTGCCTTCGGTGCAAATAGTGCGGTCGCGCGTACCGCTTCCCTGAATTAGCAAGACGGTGCACGAACCCAAATTGTTTGGTAGGCCGTAGGTCTCATCTCCACCGTAGGTGGTGTCCTCACGCAATTCTTGAATGGCAATGTCCGTACAGCCACGAGCAGCCTCCAATGCCTGGTTTGTTTCGTTATACACCACGCCATTCTGTTCTGCCGCCCAACCCAAGAGTAAGAGTGATGCCGTTGTCGCCACAAGAATGGCACCAATGAAGAGCACTGTTACCACCAGGATGTATCCCTGTTGGAGTTTGAATTCCCGGAAAAAAGAAAAACGTTTTTTCATGGGCAGGCGCTGCTCCCTGCAGCAGGGGCGAAGATGAACAGGCGCTTGCTGGTGGCGAGGAATAATCGATCAATACCCGGTGCGTGGAACACGCTTGTGGCAAAGCCAGAGTCGGAAGGGGAGGGAGTGTAGGACTGGAGAAGAGTCGGCGTGCTTGCAGGATTGATTTTTACAATCTGGAGCGACTGCGTGAACCAGTTGCTAGCGAGGAAGGCGTAGCAGGCCGTGGGATCTGTGGTCACGCGCACACTTGAGCCGCTACTGGTGTAATCCCAAGGACCAACAACACTGCTGGGCATGCCGGGGTTACGCACATCGAAGATTCGCGTGCGGCCGTCTCCGACTGCCGCGCTCTGTACGCCCAAGAGAACCGTTGCAGGTCCCACAGCCGTGGACAATCCATCTTGCGTGGAGCCTCCGGCCTTGGAACCCAAGTTCACCATGGCATCGGGGCGCGTGATATTCACGACGGTGAGCTCGCTGTTGTCGACTGTCGTCGAGAGATACGCAGCTGTGCCAAATACAGACACACCCTTCACTCCTCCTATATAGAGAGAGTGGAGATAGCGAATCTGAGAGCTGCTGGAAATATCAAAGGCAAAGAAGTCGTTACCGTTGGGGTAGGGGCCTGCAGAAGATGATGAGCCGGCAGAAGACGCGACAGAACTCACACTGGAACTACTCGAGTATCCAGGTTCACCGGGGCATAGTCCGCCGATCATAGTTTCTGGCTTACAACAGGCGATGATTTCACCTCCGTCATTGTAATGACAGTAAATGGCATGCGCTGCCGGCGTGAACCACTCTTTTATAGCGGGACTCCAAGGGGCCTTCGCAACATTTTGGTTACGCATGTGCGGCAAGCTGGTTGCTGGTCCAAGACCCGACGCACCGACGTACAAAAAGTCTCCGGCAACGGCCAGAGAGTTGGCGGCGCCCGAACCTGGCAAGTTGTAGCTCGCGAGAAGAGTCGGGGTAGCAGGTGTCGAAATGTCGTAGGCTTTTACTTCTCCATTCGCGTCGCCAGTGATGACATACAACACGGTTCCACGCACGGCGAGCGCGTAACCCACCCCGCCAATATCCTTCACTGCCAAGAAAGCCGGACTGTTGAGGTGCGGCAGGTTCACCACCGTCAAACCGGGATACGAAGCGTTTGTGCTGGTCAAAAAGGCACTACTACCGGTTACTGCCACATCGCTAAATGCAGGGTCTACTGCGGCATAATCGTAGGTGTACGTGCCAACCGGAGTCAGTGCAGATCCGCCCCAGTTTCCTGTGGGCTTGGTATTTCTCCAGTTGCCCAAGATGGTGTACATCGATAGCGAAGCAGGGCGAGTAGGGGAGCGATTCCAAGAGGTGGTAGCTTTCACGAGATAACGTTGCGCGTTGATCGCCGTCACTGTGACAGACGTCACGTACCCACCGGTTGCCGTCGTGGATGTGCCCGAGAACTTGTACTGGCCGGTCACCGAATCCACTACAACGCCGTAGGTGCCCTCACTCAAAGACGAGTAACTCTTCGCGGCAATACTGCGAGAACCTTCCAATGCTTCCGTTGCCAAATCCACAGCGCGCTTGCGATCACCACCTGCTTTGGTTTGTCCCTGGCCTTCGTACACCGTGATGCCGAACGCACCTAAGAAAATAGCGAAGAGCGCAATGCTCAATACTGCTTCTAGGAGCAGGAAACCTTTGCGCCCGTGATGGGTTTTGGAGGGAACGCGAATCACGGAAAGCATTTTGACGTATCTACACCTTAAAAGAAGCTGCTCGGTGTTGCGTAAACCTAAGAACAATATCGGGGTAGTAGATGTGTCATTTTTCCCTTACCCATCACGGAAACTGTAATTTGATCACCGAATCAATGTAATTGCCATTCGCGTACGGAGTTTCCATTTCTGTAGCCAAAATCATTTCGCAATTTCCCAGATTCACGAGACTGCTTCCATCCAAATATCCTCCCGCTTGCAGCAGTGACTGCAGTGCCGTGGAAGATGTGGTGAACGACAGTGATTCTCCATCACGCAAAAAGCGAAATCTCGCGGTGTGATCTTTGGACGTGTAGTTGTCATCAATACTCAAGTATCCCGTCTGTTGCAGGTAGTTGCGCACGCGAATTGCCACGAGATCTCCATTGGAAAAACTCACCGATCGCGACTCGCCGCCTCCTGGAGTTACAGCATTTCCCCAGCCGTTGATGGATCCTTGGCAGTTTCCACTCTGGAACATGCGCCTGTACACCGAGCCGTTATCGTTGCTGTAGCAGTCATAGGTCGGTACATACATGCCTCCCGATGTGCGCAATGCCGCGATGTTTGTGAAGGTCACCGATCCATTCGTGTTCATCGTGATCATGTTGTTGCTGCCAAGTGTGAACGAGCTGCAGAGCGGGGGAGTGTAGACCGAAGACGCGGACGACGAAGCCGCAGAAGAGCTCGAAGCACTTGTGAGTGTGATCGAAGTCGCATTCACCGATATGACCACCGTGATGGTCGCCTGTTCGTTGTTGAGTGCCGTGAGCGTGATGGTGCCTTCGGTGTTGGGGATGCCATTTGCGTCGAAGGTCACCTGACTCAATCCTTCGAATCGAACCGTCTCCGGCATGGTGAGACGCAGAATATTCTCGGCCTCATTGGGGTTGTTCACTGTTGCTTCGTAATCAGACCCGGGAAACACCACTCCACCGGAAATGAAGAAGGACCACTCCGAATCGTTTTTTCGAGAAACCGCAAAATGCTTTGCCGTCTGCAGCCCCTGCATCACCTGAGTCTTGGCCACATTCAAATCACTGCGGAACTGCCATTGCTGAATCAAAGGGATGGAGAGCGTGCCGATGATCCCCACTACCGCCACGGTGAGCAGTACTTCCAACAGTGCGAATCCTTTGCGCATGGAACGATCCTATATGGCTCAAGATGTAAATCAACACAACAAAAAAACCCACCCCTCACAAGAAAGGGTGGGCCTTTTAAGGAATATTTACTGGAAGTACAACTCCATGACGAAGTCATTGTGATCGCCTGGTTCGACGTCGAACTCAGATGCAAGAATCAACTTGCAGGCGTTCATACTGACCACATTACCCGACAAGTAGCCGCGAGCCTGGAGAAGGCTCTTCAAGCTCGTCTGACTCCAAGCACCTGGTGCAGACGTGATGTTGTCGCCGTTCTTGAGATACACCATACGAGATGCGTGATCCTTCGTATTGAAGAAATCGTTCACAGCGAGCCAGCCAAGGAGCTGGAAGCGTGCGCGAGTCTTGATAGTGAGTTGCTCTCCTGCAACGAGTGAGACAGTCTTGGTGTCACCGCCGTTCACGGCAACCGCATTGCCATAGGCATTTCCATTGTTGTTGCAGCTACCGTTGCCGCTGAAGAGCGACCTGTAGGTCGATCCGTTATTCTTGCTGTAGCAAGCGTGTGTATCGATGTACACGCCAGGGAGGAGCTGATGCAGTGCTGCGACGTTTGTGAACAGTACGTCAGAGTTTGCCGTGAGCGTGATCACATTGTTTGCGAGTGTGAACTTGCTCGCGCAAGGGTCAGAACCTCCACCGAAGTATCCACCACCACCAGCACCGCCTGTTCCGCCTGTGCTACCCGCAGAAGAGGAAGAACCGCCGGAGGAAGCCGCAGAGGATGCAGCCGAAGAGGCTGCAGATGATGCCCCTGAAGAGCTGCCACCTGCGCAGGAACCAAGAACGGCACCGCGTGATTGATAGCTGGGCCAAGCGGCATCGGTAATGGCGAGCGTTACGTTGTTGTAACAAATCGTCAGGCTGCCACCCACGGTGGTGTCCACGGAACCAAGAGCGACCGAGAGGACGATCTCAATCGAATCCACTTCATTGTTGTATGCCCTCAGAGTGATCGTACCGATCTGACTCGGGTTACCTTCGCGGTCGTACGTGACTTCGTTCAAGCCGGAGAAGGCGACTGTCTGCGGCATGGAGTAAATCTCCGTCGTGCTGTCGTCGAGCATGTCGGAAGAGAAGGCATCTCCTTTATAGAGGACGCCTTGAGGAATAAAAAAGCCCCAATTACTATCTTCCTTACCTGCCATGGCGTTGGAGCGCGCACGCTGCAAGCCTTGGATAATCTGGTTTTTGGCGAGCGCCATGTCTTGGCGAGCGCTGTACTGTGACCAGAGAGGAACACCAAACATACCGATGGTCGTGACGATGCCGACCACCACGAGCACTTCGAGGAGTGCAAATGCCTTACGCTTCATAGAGATTAAGGGGAAAACAAGCTATTCTAAGCATTTACGATGCGTTTGGACAAAAGAGCAAGCAGTACAATCGCTTGACGCTCTGTCTTCCTATTTCTTGTTATCTATCTGGGCGTTATCCACCGTTGACGTTACCGACAACGCTATAGATCGGAATGATGATGGCAAATGCGATGCTACCGACCAGTCCACCGATGAAGAGGAGCAGGATTGGTTCCAAGATCACCGGCAGCTTCTGTGCAGTGTTGTTCGCCTCTTTTTCGTAAATGGCTGCGACTTTTAGCATGATCTTCGCCAAGCTTCCCGTGCGCTCACCCGTGATGATCAGCTGCTGCATGGAAATAGGGAAGAGCCTGTTTGTCGAAGGGATCACACCAAAGGACTTTGCGAATGAGTCACCAATGGTGACGTGTTCCAAGAGACGGCGGTAGAAACGCTTGTACGCAACGATGGGTGTCACATCCACCAGTGAGCGCATAGCTTCCACGAGTGGCACACCAGCTTCTAGCAATCCTCCAAGGATCACACCAAAGCGAGCGAGCGTGGCCTGACGAGCGAGAGGACCGATGCCTGGGATCTTAAACACGACCCACTGTGCAACAACTTTGAAGCGCGTGAACTTCGCAAGAATCGTCAGCACAATTGCTCCGCCAATAATGGATGGCACCACGACGAGACCGTGCTCGCTGAATCCATTACTAAAGGCAATCACAATGCGTGTGATGAGTGGCAGCTTCACGTTCAAGTTAAAGAGCACTTGCACCAACTGTGGAAGCACAAAGAGCCCAAGTCCCATGACCACCACGAACATGAGCACGAGCACGATGATCGGATAAATCATGGCCATTTTTACTTTTTCGCGCAGGTTCTGGTCCTGTTCTTGCTGTGCGGCCAAGTACTCCATGTTCTGCGCGAGGTTTCCTGCTTCTTCACCAATGCGAATGAGAGCGATGGCATGCGGAGAGAAGAAGTGCTGATCATCCATGGCGCGCCACAAAGAACTTCCGTTCTCGACTGCCATGTTGATCTTCGACAACAGTTTCTTGCTCGCACGGTTTTTGCTTTCCATTTGCAATGTGCGCAACGCATCAATCAGCGGCAGACCGGCATTAAGCATGGTGGCCAAGTTCTGCACAATGGAGAGCCTTTCCTTGCCCATGCCCATGTACTGGAGCGAGGCATTAAGCTGTGTGAAGAAGCCAGCTTCTTTGCGTTTGGGACGCTTCGCTTCTGCGCTCATCATCATGTATTCCGCGCGGCGCTCCTCCGTTTCCATTTTTTCTTTACGCGTTTTGCGATCCTCTTTGCCTTGCGCCTCTTTTTCTGCCGAGGTCTGCGGTACGGCCTGCGCGGGTGCTGGCTCTGTCTTGTTTTCTGCAAACGAAGTTACGAGCGAACCTAAACCACTCGCATCTTCTTTTGCAGGTACTTCCTCCGGGAGTTTTGGAGCGTCGTCCTTTGCAGGCTTTTGCTCTGTTGCGACATCATTCTTTTGCATTAATGAACCGCCACGCAGTGTGACGTTTGGAACAGGTGCCGCAGGTACTGCCTTTGGAGGTGCTGCTTTTGGAGCAGCTTTCTCCATAGCTTTTGCAACTTTTGCCTCGCGGTTCAGCTCGCGTACATCGGCAGCGGCTTCGCGGAACCCACCGAAGAGAGAGGAGAAGAATCCTTCTTTCTTTTCCTTCACACCAAAGGTGCTTGTCTCCTTTATCTTCTTTAAGCCACCCATGTCATCCTTGGTAATCACTTCTTCTGTTCCAGAAGAGACCACCTCTTTTTCGACAGACTGAATGCGACCCAAATTCTGCTCCAACTGTTCACGTTCAGCTTTGCTCAGCGCCTTTGTTGTCTGCGCTGGCTTCGGCTCAACAGGCTTTACCGTCTTGCTTAAGATCGCTTCCGCTTCTTGCAGGCGCTTGGCCATTTGCTGTGTTTGTGCCTCGTTTTTCTGGAGCGTCTTTTCTAACTTCTCCGTGCGCTCCGCCGTATCGAGAACTGCTTCGGACATGAACGGCAACATTTGCACAAAGCGCTTCCAGCTTGTGGGAGCTGCTGCGACATCCGCTTCAGGCTCCGTCTTAGCCTCAGTCTTTCCTTGCGGAACTGGGGGGAGGGAAGAGAGTGGATCTTTTTTAGGCTGCTTCACCGCGTAGCGACTGAGCGCTGCTTGTCTGCGAGAAATATACTGCTGCAGAGAACGTTCAAGTTCTGGCATGACAGCGACGTCATCAAAGGCAGAAAGTTCCTCCTTATTACTTGAGGAACTCTTTTCTTTTGGGACCTTCTTTGATGCTTTCGGGTCCATCTGTACGCGCATCTTTTTTACGTAGACCTTGTCTTTGCTGCGCGACACACGAGCCTTGCGACTCTTGTGCACTTCTTCGACAGGATCCCTGCCGGTCATCATCGTCAGGTACTGACGCAGGAGGGTAAAGACCGGAGGGTCTCCACCTTTATTGTTTGCCGGAGGCTGGTTATTTCTTTCTGGCATTTGCAGCAGTACCGAAGAGAACTTCTGGAGGAGCGGCGACACGCATGAGTTCTTCGATTGTGGTCACACCGGATTGCACCTTCTCGAAGCCGTCATCGAAGAGCAGCTTGAGACCTTCCTTTTTACCAGCGTTGATCAGATCCGTAGAAGTTGCGCGCTGGATAATCAATTCTTCAATTTCTGGCGTGATGATCAAGAGTTCGTAAATACCCAAACGACCTACATACCCCGTGCCTCCACAGGCTTCACATCCCTTACCTTTATAGAGGCGTACCGATTCCTTATCTGGGAAGTACTTATCGGCACCAGGGAAGAGCTTTTGCGCTTCGTTTAATGGCAGAGAATAACTAAAGCGACACTGGGGGCAGATTTTGCGAACGAGACGCTGACCAATGATCACTTCGAGCGTCGATGCGAGCAAGAACGGCTCGACTCCCATATCCAGAAGACGAGGCACTGCGGTGGCAGCGTCGTTGGCGTGGAGCGTGGAGAAGAGCAAGTGACCGGTGAGAGCGGCGTTGACTGCAATGTTTGCCGTTTCACCGTCACGAATTTCTCCCACGAGAATGACGTTTGGGTCCTGACGGACGAGAGCGCGGAGACCGTTTGCAAATGTGAGGTTTGTGTCGGCATTCACCTGGATGTGGTTGATGCCTGGGATTTTGTATTCCACAGGATCCTCAATCGTCGAGATGTTCACGTCTGGGAAGTTGCGCATCTTCAAGAGTGCGTACAACGTCGTTGACTTACCTGCACCGGTCGGACCTGTGGTGAGGATCATGCCGAAAGGTTTGTGTGCAATTTTTTCGAGAATGGATTTGTACTCTTCGCTGAATCCAAGGTCGTTTAAGGTGAGCGTGCGGATGTATTCCGAAAGAATACGAAGCACGATCTTTTCGCCGTCGACGATTGGCACAATAGACACACGCATATCGATCGTGCGGCCTCCCGGAGCTTCGTAACGAATGGCTCCGTCCTGAGCCGCAAAGTGCTCGTCGATCTTCATGTTTGCAGCAATTTTGATGCGGTTCACGACACCTTCGAAGTACTCCTTAGGCAGGCGACCAGCGATGTGCATGACGCCGTCCACGCGGAAGCGAACGAGCACAATGGCTTCCTGAGGTTCGAAGTGGATGTCGGATGCGCGCAACTCAATAGCGTCATTGAAAATCTCCGTAATGATTTCCGGAGCGACACGCTTCTGTTCGTTGATGATCGCCTGGAAGCGCGTAGCGAGTGGCTTGCGATAGTGCACAAAGAGCGCATCGATTGCGGCCTTGGGAGCGTAGTGGAAGACAAGTGGGCCGCCGTATGGCTTGCGAGCTTCTTCGCCCTTCTTGCCCGATGTCTGGTAGGCAGCACCTGCCTTGTGACCAAGCATCTTTTTCTTTTCGGGGTCTTCTTTGTCTGGGAACATTGCATACTGCTGACCCAAGTTAATACGCACTGCTTCTTCGAGCAGGGGATTGGTCGGGTCGCTCGTAGCGATGGCGACTCCCTTCTCGTCCTTGCCCATACAAATCACGCTGTACGTGCGAGCAATTTCTTCGGGGAGGAATGTGACGATTTCTGCTGTCGGAGGGTTACTGCCCAAGTCTGCGAATGGCAGCTTAAAGTGCTCCGCAAGAGCGCTTTCGAGCAGTTCCTGGTTTAAGAGACCAAGCTCAATTAAGACCGATTTCAGAGGCACGTTGCGCTCCTTTGACTGGCCCTCTGCTCGCTTCAAATCCTCTTCGCTCAAATAGCTCTGCTCTAAGAGAATTTTCCCGAGGTCGGCGTCTTTGATTGGCATGTGTGTTTGGTTGGGTGTTTGGATCAGAGCGGGCATCCTTGCCCGCGATTTTTGTTACGCGCCGAGCGCGGATTTTACGCGATTCACAATCTGCAAGATGGGCGTGTTTGCCTTCACGAAGTAATCCGTTGCACCAAGAGTCTTGGCTTTGGCTTTGTCTTCTTCTTGCCCAAGGTTACTCAAGATAATCACCGGCGTTTGGTTCTTCTTGCGGTATTCCTGCAAGAACGAGAAGCCATCGACTTCGGGCATGATCAAGTCCAAGAGAATGCAATCAAACTTTTCACTTCCGGCCTTCGCCAAGCCCTCGGCACCCGAAAGAGCCACGACGGTTTCGTAACCTTCGTGTCCAAGCTTTAGTTCCAGTGCGTGTGCGAGTGGGCGTTCATCCTCAACGATGAGGATTCTCTTCTTGCCCGTGGCTGCTGTTTCTGACATGGGATATGGGAAGAATTCCTCTTAGTATAGCAGAAATGGCTATGTGCAGCAATAGTTACACCCTGCCGGGGATAATGCAAGATTTCACAGCGTTCGGCGCCCGCTGAGGGCCTCTTTGAGGGTCACCTGGTCGGCAAACTCGATATCGGCGCCCATAGGCAATCCATGAGCAAGTCTCGTGATGCTGGAGATGCGATCTTTCAATTGCAGACGCAGATAGTTGGCTGTGGCTTCACCTTCGACATCCGGGTTTGTGGCGATGATCAGTTCTTTGATGTCACCACCCTGCGCACGGTCCACGAGTTCTTTCATCTTCAATTGTTCCGGTCCCATGCCATCAATGGGGGAGAGGACACCGTGCAACACGTGGTAGAGACCCTTGTAACTCGCTTTCTCAAACGCCAATACATCGAGCGGACTTTCGACAACGAGCACAGTCGAAGCATCGCGTGCGGGGTCTTTGCAGATGGAACACAGTTCATCCGTCGTCACCATCTGGCAACTCTTGCAGTACCGTAATTCTTTTTTGAGTTCACTGAGTGCTTTACCCAGTGCATCGGGGTTCGCACGACTGCTTCGGAGCAAATGAAACGTCAGGCGCTCTGCACTCTTCGGGCCAATGCCCGGAAGCTTGGAGAATTCCTCGATAACCCTGATGATTTGCTGCGGAAGAAGTGACATCGAATGAAGAATGTAGAGTGCAAAATGTAGAATGGAGGGTCTTATTGTCCATGGTTCATTCTCAATTCTCAATTCTAAATTCTGCATTTATTCACGTCCTTCGCGCAGTCTGCGGCTGATATCTTTCTCTTTGATGGCGTGTCGTTTGTCGATGCTCTTACGACCGCGTGCGAGCGCAATTCCCACTTTGATGTGCTTACCGGCTTTCACTTCGATGGGGATCAAGCTCATACCTTTTTCTTCCGTCGATCGTGTAAGTTTTGCAACTTCGGATTTTTTGAGCAACAACTCGCGATCACGTTCGGGATCGTAATCGGGGAGGGGACCGGCTTGTTTGTACGCAGAAATTTTTAAGTGTTTGATCATCGGTTTGCCACCGAGGAACGACACGTACGCGCCACTCAAATTCACCTGTCCCATACGACACGATTTCACCTCCTGGCCTGTGAGCATGATGCCGGCCTCGAAGGTTTCGAGCAGTTCGTAGTCAAAGCGTGCACGGCGGTTTTCGGCGACAACTTTCATGAGATACGGGGATTATGGCTCTATAAGCCAAGGTTTACTGCAGGATGCCTTACTTTTGGCTTCGGTAAAACGAAAAATAGGTACGGACCCACCTTGACAATCCAGGGGTTTTGTATAGAATAGTTGGCGTCAGTCGTCTCTTTGTCTTTCCCCGCCGATTTCCAGGACTTTGACCTTAGAGCATTGAAAAGAGTCTTGAAATTCGGTGGGGGCGAGACCTCCACATGGAGCCTAACGGCGATTGATGTTAAGGGGCTTACAGTAATGTGAGCTCCTCTTCTTTTTGTGCGTCCGAGAATTTTCTTGGCGGGAAATTTTCCTGCGCTACCGTGCTCGCATGACAGTGAGGTATCCCAGCGCTGATGGCACGGTGTACGCGCGTGGCTATTTGCAAAAAGTCAGTCCAGAACTCTCTCGTCATCCTGAAGAGAGACGCCGCTTGCTCGGAACGCTCGCAGAGAATATTCGCCGTGCAGTACATGACATCATGATCTTTTCTGTGCCGGATCATTGGATGCTCCGCGTGCGAGGATCATCACACGTGCTAGATCAACTCGAAATATTCGCCAGCAAAACGAGCGGAATAGAGTTTGCTCGTGACAATCCTCCTACAGATAATTTGCATGAAGGAAGTCCAGAATCTGGGGGCCCCACAGAGCACACACCACCGCAGACGCACTGAGGAATGGCCCAAACGAGAGATGGCTCTGGAGCGTCTTTTCCTGCTTCCAGAGCAGGAATCCGGCCATAATTCCTCCAGCGATGTACGCGATAAACAAGAAGAGAGCCACGATCTCCCAGCCGCCCAGGAGTGCGCCAATACCGGTGCCCAAAATCACATCACCGCTGCCGATCCACCTGCCGCGACTACTAAGCCACTGCACGAGGAACATGCCACCACCAAGGAACACACCTGAGGTATCAAAAGGTGGATGCATGGCAGCGTATGCGATGCTTAGTGCGACGAAGGGGAGGTTGAGTCCATCCGGGAGAAAGCCTGTGCGACCATCAATCACTCCCATGAGCAGGAGCAGCCAGAGTGTGAGCGCGAGAATGAACGCGGCTGCTGGGTACCCCGGCTCGTGTAGAAATGCGAGCATGAACAAGATGCTGCTCACGGCTTCGATGAGTGGGTACTGCCACGAGATACTCTTGCTACAGTTTTTACATTTGGCGCCCAGCGCAAAGAAGCTCAAGAGGGGAATGAGCTCCCAGGGACTAAGTACGTGTTTACAGCGTGGGCAGTGCGAACGACCGCGAATGCTCTCGTGGTTGGGTAAACGGCAAATAAGCACGTTTCCAAAGCTTCCCAAGATCAATCCAAACACGCCAAAAAACACCAACCATGGAAGCGTCGAGGGATCGCTAAACATCATGGAGATCATCTTAAAGGACCAAGCCTCAAGTACCAAGGACCAATAACTTGTTGGTTATTGCGATTTGGTCATTGGTCATTCTTGTCCAAACATCTCAGGAGCAGACGTCCTCAAATCATCCAACTTTTCACCTGCGAGAGCACCTACGCGGTCCAGTTTGAAGTCCTGCGTCTCTTCTTCAATGGCCTGCTTCTCTGCAGCTACGTCGTGTGTGGTGAACATATCAACGACAATCGGAGATGCGAATGCAAAGCCTTCGTAGATCACAAGAGCAACAAGTGCGCCCACTCCTGCACCAAACAACTGACGGAGGAGGGGAGAGGCATCTCCCATGGCCTTCATCTTGGTCATCACCTTCGAAAACACATTCTGGCTCTCGTGGTGAACGTCGTGGAGGGGGTTTGGAACGGAGTCCATGTGTGTTTGGGTATCGGGATAGTATAGCAAAAAAGGGCAATGAAGGGAATAAGGGCAATGAAGATATTGCCGTCATTCCCCTTATTCCCTTTTCTCGGGTACGACCAATTCACCGTATCGCGTAGTAGAGAAGATAGTCACTTCCTTAAACCGGACTCCAATCCTCTGTCCTCTCGAGAGAGAGGGAACAGGGAATTGGAG
>CAYRXE010000005.1:0-20913 GCA_964428205.1 uncultured Candidatus Peribacteria bacterium
GATACGCTCGGCGAAGAATTCCCACGCATTCGCATAGGAATAGGTGGCCAACCAGAGGGTCATGATCTCGCGAACTGGGTCCTGAGTGCGACGACTGCTGAGGAGGAAGAGATTCTGCACAAGACATACCTCACACTCCCCGAGATGATTCGCAATTACGTGATGCAACCTCATTAAGAATGATAAAAGAAAAGGCCGGGGTCACCGGCCTATTCTCTTTTACTGTGCGTGATTAGAAGAAGCGCTTGCCGAGGATTCCTGCTCCAGCGAGACCGATGGAGCTAAGAATGAAGGCGAGGAGGCCACCGAATCCGCTGCCACCATCTGCCCCACCACGGAATGGGGAGAGGAAGCGGCTCGTGTCTTCGAGGTCCTTTGTGTAGTCACCGGCACCCGTCTGTGGGAGGCGGCCGAGGATGCGCACATCGGAGCTTGCGCTCTTGCTGCCATCCATGTTGCCACCCTGAGCGATGACCGAGTTGTGCACGATGTCGCCTGGGCGAGCAAAGCCGCTGATGCGTGCGCGGTACACAATGGTGCGTACCTGACCGCTGTTCACGCTGACTGTCCATTCGAGACGACCTGCAGAGGAGGAACCACCGGCTGGGTCAAGAATCTGGAGGAGGTTGCTCTGGAAGCTGTCTGTCACGCGGACGTTGCGAAGGTCTTCATCGGTGTCGTTACGGAGCGTGATCGTGTAGGTCACCTCGTCGTTCGGGTTCGCTTCGAAGCGATCTGCAGACTTGGAGATCATCACGTCACCGTTTTCGTCGATGGTGCCGCCACCGTCTTCGACGACATCGACCGTGAGGTCATCTTCTTCACTCAACCACGTAGCCGTGGCTTCGAGCTCGTCGCCGTCCTCAGCCGAGGAGCGTACGCGAACCGTAGCGCGGAAGCTCTCTTCATCATCATCGTCCACACAGACGTCTTCCCACACAATGCGGCGGCTGCTTTCGTCGTCAGCGTTGCTGGTGGCGTCGAGGAAGCTCGTGTCGCTGTCGAGTTCGAGTTCGAGATCTCCACAGCGCTCGTTGTCACCGTCGTTCGTGAGTTCGATGGTGTATTCGAGTTCATCGCCTGGTTCGACTTCGTCTTCGTCAGACGTGAGGTCGATTTCGATATCGTCGTTGTTTCCGCTGCCGTCTTCATCGACGCGCGTTGTTGCTTCTGCCGTAGCGCTCGAAGCCGTACCGGTCACGCGGAGTGTCTCGTTGTCATCGGCATCACAGTCGACGTTTGCCGTAGCCTGTACCGTGCGGCTGCTGTTTGCACCAATGGAGAGATTGTTCCAGCGAACGCCGTTTCCACTCTCGAATCCGCCGTCTGTCGCAGAGCTGAAGTCGAGATCATTGTTCTGGAACGTGAGGACGAGATCCGTCGTGGTAGACGTGCTGTTGTTGTTCGTAATGCGCAACGTGTAGCGGATCTGCTCACAAGGCTCGACTGGATCTGGGGTGTCTTCGATGACGAGCGTCAGACCGTTGCCTGTTGAACCCTGGATGGTGGTCGTGTCGGTTGCAGATTTGTTGCCTGTGTAGGCCTGGTTGACGATCTGCACACCGTTCGCAGCAGAGCCATTTACCTGA
This sequence comes from uncultured Candidatus Peribacteria bacterium, assembly GCA_964428205.1. Taxonomy (GTDB): domain Bacteria; phylum Patescibacteriota; class Gracilibacteria; order Peribacterales; family Peribacteraceae; genus CAYRXE01. Next base: position 1,590 of record CAYRXE010000005.1, read on the forward strand.
GCGTTCATGCTGATGGTCTTTGTACCGTTTGCAGGAACGACGATGTTGTTCCACGTGACGACGTTTCCGTTGACCGTTCCATTGTCGGAAGCAGAGAGGAAGGTCGTGAGCGTCGAGAACGAGTCCGTGACCGTGACCGTCTGGCTCTGGCTGCTTGTGTTCGTGAGCGTCAACACATAGTTGAGCACTTCACCCTGAGCGACCGTAGAGCGGTTATCGGTCTTCGCGATCGTCACTTCACCCGTACCAACGTCCGGACAGTTCACTGTCGTTGTGACGTTGTTGCTCGTCTGTGAGTTCATGTTCGTAGCCGTGAGCGAAGCGGTGTTCGTGATGCTTGTGGAGCTCGTGCAGGTGTTACCGATGGCACCGACTGTGACAACGATCGTGATCGTCGCCTGCTGGTTCTGGTTGAGCGTGCCGACTGGACAACTAATAGACGTACCGTTGATCTGACAAGCGCCTCCGATCGTAGAGTTTGCACTCTGAACGGTGAGGGAACCGTTGCTCAGGTTTGGCAGGTTGTCTGTGACGACAACGTTCTGCGCAGCGGCGTTACCACCGTTATTCACGACGATCGTGTACGTGAGCGTACCACCACGTGTGACTTGGCTTGTGGAAGCCGTCTTTTGGATGGTGAGGTTAGCCGTACCAGGACAGTTGACCGTCGTCGTTGCAGACTGGCTCGTCTTGCTGGACATGCCTGTTGCAAGAACCGTTGCCACGTTGCTGAGGGTCGTCGAGGAAGAACAGAAGTTCGTCACGAGACCAACCGTTACCGGGATGGTGATCGTTACTGTGGAGCTCGCATTGAGCGTACCAAGCTGACACGTGATGGTGTCGCCGCTCGTTGTGCAGGAGCCCTGGCTCGTCGTGATGTTGCCAAGAGCGAGCGTACCGTTTGCGAGGTTCGGGAGGTTGTCTGTCACAGAAACGTTCTGTGCAGCAGCTGATCCCGTGTTCTGGACGGTGATCGTGTACGTGAGAGTATCACCACGTGTGACGGAAGAAGCGGAAGCGGTCTTCGTGATCGCGAGGTTCGCCGTACCAGGACAGTTCACGTTCGTCTGTACACCCGTGCTCGTTTGGGAGCCGGCATTGCTGGAGCTGACAGTTGCGGTGTTCATGATGCTTGTGGAGTTGCTGCAAGAAGTCGTCGCAGAGCCGACCGTCACGACAATCGTGATGGTGGCAGATTGACCTGCATTGAGCGTGCCAATGTTGCAGTTCACAGGATCATTCGATGAACATGTTCCAATAGTGGAATGCGTGCTGTTCACCGTGAGGGAACCTGCGTTCAAGTTCGGGAGGTTATCGGTCACAGTGACGTTCTGAGCAGCCTGAGTTCCTGTGTTGCTGACGACGATGGTGTACGTGAGCTGTTCACCACGAGTCACAGAAGTAGCAGAAGCGGTCTTCGTGATGCTCAAGTTTGGAGAGCCACCACAAGCGACCGATACTCCAACGGAGTTGCTCGTCACAGCCGTAAGACCCGTAGCGGTGACTGTAGCGGTGTTGTTGAGCGTTTCCGTAGCAGAGCAGGTGTTCGAGGAGAGACCAACAGTTGCGTAGATAACGATCGTGCGCTGTGCACCTGCGCTCATGGAGCCAAGGTCACAGGTCACTGTCGTACCGTTCGTGTTGCAGGTACCACCGTTCGAAGCCGTAGCAGACGTCACGACTGTCGTGCCGTTTGTAGGACTTGGGACGTTGTCTACCACCTGCACGTTCTGAGCCGTACCCTGACCGTTGTTTGTCACCGTGATGGTGTACGCAACAGCTCCACCACGAGTGATGGAAGAAGGGGATACAGACTTGCTGATGGAAAGGCTTGGCTGAGCTGGACAGTTCACAGACACGTTCGTAGCCGTGACAGTCTTGGTTGCAGCGTTAGAAGACGTCACCTGAGCGGTGTTTCCAAAGCTCTCGGTGCCAGAACACGTACCAGAGGACGAACCCATGGTGAGCGTGAAGTGGATCGTAGCGCTGCTTCCAGCATTGATGGTGCCGAGGTCACAGCTGATTGCTCCGCTGAGGCCACCGGAAGGAAGAGCGATGAAACACTGACCCTGAGATGGCGAAGGCGTACCAATCGTCACAGGACCGGTGCTCAACGCAGCGATGGTGTCGCTCACGTTTACGTTCTGAGCAGAGGCAGAGCCGTTGTTCGTCACCGTGATCGTGTAGGTCACCTGACCTCCGCGGACCACTGAGTTACTCGAAGCGGACTTCGTGATGTTCAAGTTCGGGCTACCTGGGCAGGTAACAGACGTGGATACAGAGTTACTTGTCTGAGAGTTCTGGCCCGTAGCGTAGAGAGTGGCCGAGTTCGTGATGTTCGAGGACGTGCTGCAGGTGTCGTTTACGGAACCAACGGTGACCGGGATCGTGATTGTCACTGTGGAGTTTGGGTTCACTGTGCCAAGAGCACAGCTGACCGTACCACCGGCGACGCTACAGGTACCCTGCGTCTGCTGGATGTTTCCAACAACGATAGAACCGTTGTTCAAGTTCGGGAGGTTATCGGTCACCGTCACGTTCTGAGCTGCCTGGTTGCCGCTATTCGTGACTGTGAGCGTGTAGGTCATCTGACCGCCGCGCACAACGTTCTGCGTCGAAGCTGTCTTCTGGATGTTCAAACTTGGCGCACCGCCACAGTTGATAGTCGTAGAGACAGGAGTGCTCGTAATGGCATTGATGCCGGTAGCAACGACCGAAGCGATGTTCGTGAGGTTCGTGCTGCCGGAACACTGATCGTTCACGGAACCAACCGTCACGTAGATGTTCACGGTTACTTGCTGACCTGGGTTCAAGGTACCAATGGCACACGTGACCGTGTTACCAAGGGTGCATGTTCCCTGAGACGTGAAGACAGAGTTCACACCAATCTGACCGTTCGGGAGAGTGGGGAGCTGGTCTGTGATCGTGACGTTCTGAGCTGGACCGTTACCGTTATTCACCACCGTGATGGCGTACGAGATGGTGCCACCGCGTGTGACGTTTGCAGGAGAGGCGCTCTTGGTGATAGCGAGGTTACTCTGCGCAGGGCAGGAGACAGCGACGGGAGCCGCTGTGACCTGAGCGAGGTTGCTGTTCGCACCTGTGACCGTTGCTGTGTTGTACAAGTTGGTTGGGCCTCCCGTGCACGACGTGAAGGTCTGGCTCGTGGCAAACGTGAGCGTGAAGCTCACAGAGTTGTTTCCCGTGAGGGCACCAAGGTTACAAACGACATTCGAGCCCTGGAGCGCACAGCGAGAATCGGAAGACGAAGGTACAAAGCTGACCGTGCCGTTGCTGATGAACGGAACCGGGTCTGTCACAACCACGTTCTGGACCGTGCCCTGACCGGAGTTGCTGACCGTGATGGTGTACGACACTGTGTCGCCACGCGTGATCTGCGACTGATTAGCCGTCTTCGTGATGTTCAAGTTGCCTTGAGGACACGTGACGTTCGTCTGAACGACGTTGCTCGCGTTGTTCGCAGTGTTTGGATCCTGACTCGTGGACGTGACCGTAGCCGTGTTCACGACGTTCAAGGTGTTCGTGGAACACTGTTGAGGTGTTGGCGTGTCGAAGGCGATGTTGACCGTGCGATTGCCCGGAGCAACAGAGCCAAGGTTACATTCAACGGTGTTCGTTTGGTTATTGAGAACACAAGAGATATCGGAACCAACTGGGCTGAAGGTGAGGTTGGCTGGAACGACGTCGCGGACGATGACGTTCTGAGCGATAGCTGGGCCAGAGTTACTGACCGTGATCTGGTAGATCACTTTGTTACCAGCAACGATCGTCTGAGGACCGGACTTCGTAATGGAGAGGTCTGATGGGAGACAGTTCGGGTCCAAGTTGGATGTGAATCCAAGCGTGAACTTGTCTGCACTCACGTTTTCGGCGATGGCGAATGGCACAACAGAAGAACCGTTCTGGTAGAACACTTCGTCATCGTGGTAGGTCGGACCCTGAGGGTTGTTTCCTGGGAATCCAAACTGACCGTTACCTTGCTGTTCAAGCGGCCATGTCGTGTCGTTGGCGAAGCTTGTGGCTACTGCGTTTTCGAGTTCGACTGATCCGTACACCTGCTCCGTAGAGTTGGCATTTTGGAATCCGTAGAAGACAAGGCTGAAGGTGTTGTTGGCATTGCGCTTAAGACCAACTCCCGGAACATTCGTTGGCTGGATGCTATCGACGATGTTCTGACCGTTGACGATGAGGTCGAAGAACTGACCATCGGCAGCGGTGGAGTTGTTGCCAAGGTAGACCGTGCGACCCATGTTTCCGTTACCCGTGTTCTTCGTGTATCCAAAGTTCACACGAGCGCGCACCTTACACTGAGCGTTCGGACACAAGACGGAGCTCGTGACCGGTGTGCTGGTGATAGCTGTCACATTTGTTGCAGACACAGAAGCGGTGTTCGTGATGGTCTGCGTGGTCGTGCAGGCCTGAGCAGAAGCTGCGTTACCCACACTCATGACGAGAATGATTGTTTCTTCACTGTTTGGAGCGAGCGTTCCCAAGGAACACGTCACACCAGATCCAGAAATAAGACACGTACCCTGAGATGCGACAGCAGAGACGAAGCTGGAACCGCCGTTGAACTGAGGCAAGTTGTCTACTACTTCGACATTCTGTGCAGCACCGTTACCCGTGTTGCGGACGGTGATGACGTACGTAGCCGTAGAACCATTGATGATGGTCGAAGGACCTGTCTTTTCGATGGAGAGATTTGGAGGAACAACTGGGCAACCAACCAACGTGTTGATGGCGTTACTCCTGCGGACCGTCATGCCGGTAGCTGTGATGAGAGCGACGTCATTGATAGAGCTTGGCGTGCACGTCTGCTGAACAGCAGCGCGGCAAGTGAGCGAGTTGATGCGCCTGTTATCTGCACACGAGTTCTGCGTCACAAAGTCGTTACCGTTCCAACTTGCGAGACTGTTGTCGGAACACGTGGTGAATGCACCCTGTGTGTAGCTCGTAGCTGTTGCACCTGGTCCCATGAGGAAGGCACAAGCAGCGTTTGCCGTAGCAGTGTCGTAGTGGAGCGAAGCAGGGCTGGAACTACCGTGACCAGGAATTTCGGTGTGTCCTGGGACAGCGTTCACGAAGTCGCGGATGTCGTAGTCAGGGCTAAAGGTCTGGGTCTGTCCGCCACCAGCTGTAAAGGCCGGGATCTGGAGAGCAATGGCAAGCGTGATGGTCTGGCCTGCAGCAACCGTACCGAGGTTGCACGTAGCCTTGTTGTTCACGAACGAACAGCGAGAGTCACTCTGACCGGCAACCATGGAGATACCAGGGATGCCCGTGAGGATCGTGTCTGTCACAACCGTATTTGGAGCGGCAACGGAACCTGGGTTATGGACCGTGAGTTGATACACGGCAATGGATCCGCGCGTAGCGTTTGCTGGACCGGACTTCTGCACCGTGAGTGTTGGACTCGGAGCACAGTTGACCTGTGTACCAACCGCGTTACTCGTGCGAGCCGTCATGCCTGTAGCAACAATCGTTGCAATGTTCGCAATATTTCCTGTCGTGCAGGTTGTTGGCTGCGTGACCACTGCAGAGCGGCACGTGAGCGTTTCGATGAAGTCATTGCGGCCACAAGCATTCTGAATCACGTAGTCGTTTCCATTCCATGTAGCGATATTGTTGTCGCCACAGCTCGTGTAGTGACCAAGTGTGTACGCAGTAGCAACAGCGCCAGGGCCTTGGAGCAAGACACAGCTAGCGTTTGCCGTTACAGAGTCGTAGTGCACGGCACCTGCGTTCTCGTAGGAATCCGGGATGTGCGTGTGTCCTGGAACTGCATTGATGTAGTTACGGACGTCGTATTCCTGAGGACCGTACGTCACCGTCTGTCCGCCCGTCGTACCACCGGTAACGAAGGCAGGAATGTTGAAGGCGATATTGAGGGTGACCTGCTGACCGACGGCAATCGTGCCAAGGGTACACACAACCTTGCCGGCGCTGAGCGCACAGCGAGAGTCACTCTGACTTGCGTTGTACGTCACACCCGAAATTCCTCCCGGGATGTTGTCGCTGATGACTGCGTTTGGAGCGGCAACGGAACCGTTGTTGGTTACTGTTACTTGATACGTAGCAACAGAACCGCGAACGATCTGAGCAGGACCTGTCTTCGAAATGGAAAGATCTGGAGAAGGAGGACAGTTCACCTGCGTACCCACTGCATTGCTGGAGCGAGCAGTGATGCCGTTACCCGTAAGGGTGGCGATGTTGGCGATCGTTGCCGTGGAACACGTCTGCTGAGAGACGGTTGCCGAGCGACACGTGAGCGACTTGATGAAATCGTTGCGACCACAAGCGTTCTGGATCGTGTAATCAGAACCATTCCAAGTCGCGATGTTGTTGTCGCCACAGCTGACGTAGTGACCAAGTGTGTAGTTCGTGGCAACGGCGCCAGGACCCTGGAGTAATGCACAACTTGCATTGGCGGTCGTAGCGTCGTAGTGCAATGCACCGGCGTTTTCGTAAGTATCCGGGATGTGCGTGTGTCCTGGGACAGCATTGATGTAGTTACGAACGTCGTACTCATTAGGACCGTACGTAACGGTCTGACCACCGGTCGTACCTGCAACGAATGCAGGGATCTGGAAGGTGATGTTCACCGTCGTGGACTGGTTACCTGCGATCGTTCCCAAGTTACAAATCACGCGGTTACTCTGGAGAGAACAACGGGAATCGCTCTGGCTTGGAACGTACGTGATGCCAGGGATGCCACCAGGAATATTGTCCGTTACGACAATGTTCTGAGCGGCAGTGGCGCTCGTGTTAGAGACCGTGAGCTGGTACGTCGCCGTGGAACCGCGCGTAACCTGAGCCGGGCCGGACTTGCTGATGGATACTTCTGCAGGAGGAGGACAGCTGATTGCTGTGGGTACGGAGTTGCTGGAGCGGGAAGCCATACCTGTTGCCGTGACTGTTGCAATGTTGCTGATGTTCGTCGAAGAACACGTTGTCGGAGCTGGAGCAGAGCGGCACGTGAGGGAGTAGATGAAGTCGTTGCGACCACAAGCACCCTGAATCGTGTAATCCGTTCCGTTCCACGTAGCCATGGTGTTGTCTCCACAACTGTCGTAGTGACCAATCGTGTAGGCAGTAGCGACAGCGCCCGCACCCATGAGGAATCCACAACTCGCTGTAGCCGTAGCGTTGTCGTAGTGCAGAGCACCGGCATTATTTGCGCCATTCGGGATCATCGTGTGACCCGGAACAGCGTTCACTGCTTCGCGTACCACATACTCCGGACCACCGAAGGTGCGCGTCTGGTTACCACCAGAATTTGGTACGAAGTTCGGGATTTGGAAGGAAATGTTGAGAGTGATGGACTGACCTGCAGCCATCGAACCAAGTGAACAGACAACCTTGCCTGCATTTAATGCACAGCGAGAGTCGCTCTGACTTGGGACGTACGTAATGCCAGAAATTCCGGCAGGGATCGTGTCATTCACGACAACGTTCTGTGCCGTCGACGTACCGTTGTTGGTGACGGTCACCTGGTAGGTAGCAACGGAGCCGCGAACGATCTGAGCCGGACCCGTCTTGCTGATGCCGATGGATGTCGGCTCGGAACAAGCAGCAGTCGTAGCGCGAACAGCGTTCACATCGAAGCCGTCGTTGTCTCCTGTCTCTGCTGTCGTATCGACAAAGCGGATGTACTTCGCCCAAGGCAAAGAACCAAGATCGAGAGCTGTCGTGTTGTCGTAGTTACTCTGGAACGGCTTGTTGTCGGCCGTGCCGAGCACCGTCCAAATCACACCGTCCTGACTCGCGGAGATCTGTGCAGACTCCACAGGCCAGTTCGAACCAAATGTCGATTCGTAAATGGTGAGGTCGTTTCCAGTTCCGTTGACGATGAAGTTGTTGAATCCAAGGATGATGTTTCCCCCAAAACCGAGCGAGTAGAAACGCTCGGATCCTGCCACGGTTTGCGTGTTGGAACCCAACGTCGTCGATGGGTTTGAGCGGTTGAGAGCAACCGTTCCCGTGCCCTGCGTCGTCGAAACGACGAAATCGGCCCATGGGTCCGTGCAGGACTGTGGCTGAGAAGCAGACGGACGGAATGTCACGCTGCCTTCTGCATCTGAGCGATCATCGCGACGGTAGAACGTGACAATATCCCCCTGTTTCACGTTCACCAGTGCGGAATCCAAGTTTGGACAGTGGTGCTGCGTCTTCCCCGTAGCGAGCACCGCATTTGTATCGAAGTCACAGACAACACCTCCGTTGTCCAATGGGTGACGACAAATTGGCGTGTTCACGACCCCCATCAACTCCGAAGCTGCATCGTCGTCACAAGCGGCAACCATTGCCTTTTTTGTGCCACGTTGCACGACGGTCACGAGATCGTCGTCTTTCGAGTAGTTGGAAAGCGTTCCATCACACGGGATGGTGCGGCTTTGGCCGGCCTCACTTCCGCTGAGCGTAAACGCAGCACAAGGCGCAGGAGTCTGCGCTTGAGCGGTTTCGGCTACCGGGAGAGAAACTCCAGTTAGGACCATACTCACGACGAGCTGGACCAGGAGCACGCGGGCAAAAGAAGAACGGGTGCGGGTCGCCATAGCGACAGGGGGGAGGGGGAATAAAGGGAGTAAGTATATGCCGTAAAGTTTGCTTGTCAATTCTGTTATTTTGGCTTCCAGATGAGCAAATCTCTATCCACTCATTTAGAAAATGTGTTACAATCGCTCTCTAAAACCGATCGACTATATAAGGAGTCGCTCGGGTGGGGATGCGGTGTTGTGTGTACGTGTCTGTTCTCGCGCCTCTCACAATGCGACAGCAATGAGGTTGGCTGGGGAGCATGGATTCGAACCATGGAATGGGGGCTTCAAAGGCCCCTGCCTTACCACTTGGCGACTCCCCAACGAGACTGACAACAAGAGTATCACAGAGTCTTTTGGAGTGAGTAGTACACTATCCGTATGTCCGCTAATCACTCCGAAACTCAACGCTTAGAAGCATTCAGTGATGGCGTCTTTGCCATCGTTATCACGATCATGGTCTTAGAGCTTCATGTACCACACGAAGCAACATTTGTGGCTCTGGTGCCTCTTTTGCCGGTTTTTTTGAGTTACGTCTTAAGCTTTGTATACCTCGCCATCTACTGGAATAACCATCACCACTTACTGCACGCGACCGAAGTCATCACACCAGGAATCATGTGGGCCAATTTGCATCTGCTCTTTTGGTTGTCACTGATTCCGTTCGGCACCGCATGGATCGGTGAAAGCCACGGCGAAGTCGCGCCACCAGTGCTGTACGGTTGCATCTTGCTAATGGCCGCAGTTGCATATTGGTTTCTCACAAACAGAATTGTTGCGAGGGAAGGACAGGACTCGCCAATCGCTCGCGCGTTACGAAAGGATATCAAAGGAAAAATTTCGCTTTTCTTCTACTGTATCGCGATCGGCGCGGCATTTTTGAATTATCAAGTTTCGTATGTGTTGTTCGCACTCGTTGCCTTGTTGTGGGTTATTCCCGATAAGCGCCTAGCTCCATTCTTCGATCACGCAGACGAGGAATAATGACATAAATGAGCCCTTGCCCTAACGCACAAGCATCTTTACACTCTGCTGGCTCTATGTTCGCCATCGTCGAAATCGCAGGCTTCCAGGAAAAGATCTCCAAGGGGGATAAGCTCAAAGTGCCAACTCTCGATGGAGCAGAAGGTAAGTCGATCACCATCGACAAAGTTCTCATGATTGGCGAAGGCGAGTCCGTAAAGATCGGTGCTCCGCATCTCGCTGGTGCTTCTGTGGAATTGAAAGTTCTCGGTCATGGTCAGGGCGACAAGATTCGCGTCGTCAAAGCACACCGCCGCAAGCGTTACCGCCGCGTCAAAGGTCACCGTCAGGGTTTCACGGAGGTGGAAGTCGTCAGCATCAAGGCTTAACCAATCGACTCTCTTAGTTTCTTCATATGGTCCAAGGTCACGGCCAGATTTTGCATGCATGCAATGGTCTCGCCGTAGCGCTCACCCAGGATCATCAAGTGATGCAGGTAGCTCTTCGTGTGCGTATGACTAAGTGGTGATGGAGATGAGGCATCGATAGGGGAATGATCGGTCTTGAACTCGTTTCTGCGAATCCTCAAATGTGATCCATCCGAAAGAACGAGACGACCGTGGCGTGCTTCGCGCATAGGCATCACGCAGTCGAACATGTCGATTCCCATCGCCACGGCTTTGTGGATCTGCTCGAGATCGCCGACACCCATCAGGTACCTCGGTTTTTCGGCTGGCAGAAGCGGACAAACTTCCTTGAGCACCCCATACATTTCTTCCGGAGATTCCCCGACGGCAAGTCCGCCGACGGCATACCCATCGAAGCCCATGGCGATGAGTTCCTCTGCACACTTCTGTCGCAGATCACGCTCGAGCCCGCCTTGCACGATGCCAAAGAGTCGTACGGCATGTTTGTCTGACGGCATCAGCTCTTTGTGACGCTTGAGACATTCCTTCGCCCAAAGGAGAGTGCGATCAACAGCCTTGATGATGTCTGCGCGCTTTGCGGTGGATGGCGGGCACTCGTCGAAACACATGATAATGTCGGACCCGAACTTGTGCTGAATCTCGATCGCTTCTTTGGGACCGATGAAATGTTTTTCGCCGTTACGATGAGAACGAAACTCCACTCCCGTATCGGAAATTTTTCGAATGCTCTTGAGCGAAAACACTTGGAAGCCACCCGAGTCGGTGATGATTGGTTTCTGCCATCCCACGAATGCATGCAGACCACCAGCATCAGCAATGATGTCCTCCCCTGGGTGCAGGTGGAGGTGATAGGTGTTACTCAGGAGAATGTCTGCATGCAAGGAGTCGAGATCGGCAAACGTAATACCCTTCATGGCACCAGCGGTACCCACGGGCATAAAGCAGGGGGTGGGAATATCTCCGTGGTCCGTATGGATCACACCCGCGCGTCCAAGAGCCGTTTCTTTGCTAAGGGTAAACATTCCTGTGCATTGTAGCGTAAGACTTGCCTCGACCTACGAAGTACGTGGAGTGTATTTCGAGCAAAGTCACAAAAGAGCAATATAGAGAGGTATTTCTTCCCCCGCCTCCGTATGTGTTGCCGTGGTTTATTGTCTTCTCCGAAGGAAGTGTCTCGCACACTCCTCCGCGTCTTCTTTGGTCTTAGTCTCTTCTGTGTCGGTGTCGTGCACTACAAAACCATCGGTGAATTTTCCGCTTTCGTCGGTGATGGTCTTGGACCATTGACGATGGTTGGCGTTGCCTGGGGTTATGTCTTACCAGCGTTGATGATCATTGGTGGAGCACTCTTTGTGATCGGTATGTTCCCTGTGTGGGCTGTGTGGGCTGCAGGTCTCGCTCTCGGTTCCATTCCTGCAGGAATCCTCCTCAAGTCTGTGGTGACAGACATGTCTCTCGGCGACACCATGCCAGGCGCCATCAACGCATTCACATGGTTGATCGTCTACATGTTCGCAGCGAAGGCATTCTGCGGTTGCAACAAGAAGGCAACGTGCTGCTCAGGTCCTTGCTGCGACAGCAAGGGTGCGTGCATGAACAAGGACTGCAAATGCACAGATTGTAAGTGCGGAGGTGACTGCAAATGTGCCCCAGGACAGTCATGCAAAGATGGTTGCTGCAAATAATAGATCTTAGAATTACAAAAAGGGGACCCAAGTGGGTCCTCTTTTTATTCCGGGATAACTTGCGTCTTAACGCTTGATGATCTTATCGATGAGGCCGTACTTGAGCGCTTCCTCTGCGCTGAGGAACTTATCGCGCTCGGTATCGAGCTTTACCTGCTCGATCTTCTTACCTGTGTGTAATGCAATGAGTTCGTTGAGCAAGTTCTTCGTGTTGATGATGTGCTCAGCGTGAATCGCGATATCCGTTGCCTGTCCTTCGGTTCCGCCGAGAGGCTGGTGAATCATGATTTCGGAATGTGGGAGTGCGAAGCGCTTACCCTTGGCTCCACCCATGAGGATCACGGCACCACCGGATGCGGCCATACCAAGGCACACCGTCGAGATGTCGGGCTGCACGTACTGCATGGTGTCGTACATGGCGAGCGTGGAAGTCACCTGACCACCAGGAGAGTTCACGTAGAGTGTGATGTCCTTCTTTGCATCTTCCTTCTCGAGGAAGAGAAGCTGCGCAATGACAGAGTTTGCCACATCGTCGTTGATGGCTGTGCCAAGGAACACGATGCGCTCTTCCATAAGGCGGCTATAGATATCGTATGCGCGTTCACCAAACTGCGACTTTTCGATCACCGTTGGGATGATGAAGTTCTGCGGCGTGATGTGTCCGCGGGAAATATTCTTTGCAATGGACTGGATGTTCTGGTGCATAAGTCGGGGAGAAATGAGGAATGTTCGCTACTATTATACCGTTTTTTGCGCTTCCCGAGGACTGGCCTAGAGGTCAGAATGTTGCATAGGACACATGACAACTCAGCATGACATTCCGCATATGGCAGAGCTCTCCACATTTCTGGAAGCCTCAAGAAAACCGCTCCTGGTCATCCTGGGACATACCGCCAGTGGTAAAACTGCCTTCTCTATCACGCTTGCACATGCACTGCAGGCAGAAGGAAGGAAAGTGGAGATTCTGAACGCGGACTCACGTCAGCTCTATAAAGGAATGGATATCGGGACGGCAAAAATTGCCGAGGCCGAAAAAGAGGGGATTATGCATCACTTGCTCGACGTGTTGGATCCCAAAGATCCCGTGACCATCGCGTGGTACAAAAAAGAGGCAGAGCGAGTGATTGCCGATTGCCATGCACGCGGAGTCATCCCCATGCTCGTCGGTGGATCGATGCTGTACATCAGCGCGGTGATCGACGGTCTTGAGCCGCTTGATCCGGTGGACCCAGAAAAGAGAAAGGAGCTGAGCGATGCATATGACCGTGATGAAGGAGTGACTCTCTGGAACAAGCTGAACGAAATAGATCCCGAAGGTGCCGCAGGCATTGAGCGTCGAAACAAGGTCTATCTTATTCGCGCTATGGAGATTGTGACGTCGACCGGAAAAACTCTTGCAGAGAGTAAGCAGAAGAATGGATCACCGTACGATCTCTTCTTGTACGGACTCGCGCAGAGGCAAGAAGTCCGCGCGCAGAAGATCAACGACCGCACGAAACAACTGTTGAAATCCGGATGGATAGAGGAAGTGCAGAAATTGATCGACCAGGGATATTCCAAGACTGATCCCGGCATGACGAGCCATGGATACAGGGAAATAGCGACCGTGATAGCCTCTGGAAACATCGATACCGAGGTCCTCGCCGAGGAAATCAGCGTTAAAACCCGCCAATACGCCAAGAGACAAATGACGTGGTGGCGAAACGATCCGCGAATCCATTGGATAAACACGCATGTTTGACAAGAATATTTAACAGGTTAATGTGACCGTAGGTTTGACCTAGATGCGCACCGGGGCCGGAGCGCAGAGGGTCGGATCTACTGAGGGAGCTCGCCCAGAGCTCCCTCTTTCTCTTGTATACTGCCCATACAACGCAGTCATCGTGACTGCACAACCCCACAGCAGGAGAAAGCATTAACAGTGGGCGAGGGGAACCGATGCACGGTTCCCCTCATTTTTATGTTGGTGTATCTTTTTCCTAAGAAGCTTTAGTCGAGAGGACCTGCGCGCAGCGCCGGACGACAGGAGCTTCTACTGAAGAGCAGCTATCGTGGCTGCTCACCGCGCATCTTTCAGGTGGAAAGGGGAACTGAAGCGGGAAGGGGAGCTGTGCAAACGGCTCCCCTTATTTTACTGAGCATGTATACTTCTGTTTACAGACGCCTTGATAAATCTTTCCTGCAACTCTGAAAGGTTCATCTTGGAGTCATAGAGAGTAGACGACGGTTTATTCTCGAGAAAGATCTCTGAGTCACTACAATCAGTGTCAGCAGTCGTGGAGTCTAGTGACGACGATGAGATCTGGGGGAGCGTGCAAACGCTCCTCCTTCTTTTTAGCCAACGCAAAACAAAATCGTATAAGTGAATGTCATTTGTTTGATCATACACAAAGATTCATACACGCTTTGACCAGATCTCCTCTAATGCCGGAGAAGTGCGATCGGGTTAACTTTTTCCTCCGTAACAGAGTGGCCTACTCGATGGGGCCTCCTTACTCCCTCTCTCTGTTGAGATCTACTGAGGCTACATGGATGTAGCCTCTTTTTAGAACTTAAACACATCTCCGTGCTGCTGTTCCACACGTTCTTTCATGACCCAGAGCTGCTCGATCATGTTTTCCAATTGAGGACTGGCATCGGGAGTCTCTTTGCTCAAATAAAAATCCGCAATGTGACGTAGGAGATCGGCGATGTTCACCATCGAGAGGTCCACCTGTGACTTGGCATCTTCCACCAGCTGATCGTAATTATCTTTCTTTAAAAAAGACTGAGGTTCAAACGGGTTGATGTCTCCGGACTGCAACATCTTCGCAATGGTTTTCACAAAGTTTGTGTGTTCGTCGCCCATCGCTCCAGACGCAGCTTTACCGGCCTTGATGGCATCGGCATCGGAGAGATCTTTGTGCTCGTCGAAGAGAGAAGTGAGGTCAGCCATGGTGCTTGAGGTATTGGCTAAAGTATAGCACAGAATTGCTGACCGAGCATCACCAATCAGCTGCGTGGATAGCTATGATGCCCTCGTGCGAAAGTGGGACATCTTCCTCGGCGCGTGTGTGTTCGTGATTGTTGCGTGCCTGATGATCCCCAGATTTTTTGGGCTGCAGTACTTTACGCAGTGGGGCGGCATGTACACCGACGGCTGGTGTTCGGTGGAAGCGAGTGATGTACGTTCGAGCACAGCAGAGGAGCGCGGCCAAGGAGGTAAAACCGAACGTCTGCTCGCAGGGGATTTACAATCCTGGAGACTCGTGTGGTTCCCGCCCATGCATCGGGCAGAAACCTGCATCGCTTGGGCACGGAGTTGGTGCGGGCAAACTTCTCCCAAGGGCATGCCGGTGGTATCGGCCTTCCCGTACTTCAGAAGAGAGTTCATAGCGAAGGGCCTGGATGTGTGTCAGCTCCCACATGATCGAAGCTTCCGTTGGTTTAGCCGCCCATGAAGAATGTGATGCTCATCATTCGCCGGCACATTGCCACCTATGGTTGGGTGTACGTCGCGCAGGGACTCATGGCGCTCTTCTTCATCGCTGCGTCGATGTACAAGATCCAAAGCTTCTTCATAGATCACGATCAGACATTGCGCGGCCACTTGGATTTTTGGGTGAGCATGAATCTGCCCCCCATGTGGTACAGATCACTGCTCTACTGGATGATGAGTCTCCCGTACGGAGAAGCTGTTCTCGAAGCAGTCGCGACATTGCTCCAGGCAATTCCCGCAACGCTCTTCATCCTCAACTACCGCACGCGCATGGCGGGTTGGTTGCTGCTCATCATCCAGGTGAATATTTTCTTGGGGACGCTCGCTCACCCGAACTTCAACGAGTTTGTGGGAGGATCCATCTGGGTCTGTTTGTTCTTCATCTTTCGCAGACCAGATAACACGTGGAGTAAAAGCGCATGGACCTTCCTCACGTTCTTGCTGTTTTTGTGGGCAGGACTCTTCATCAAAAACCGATACGGTATGGGAGACCCCTGGCTCTCGTCGGTTTCCTGGCAGCGCGATCATCTGCAGGCAGACGTGATGTCCATTGCCTACCCATGGAAGCAACTGGTGCTGTGGTTCTCATCTACAACCATCGGCGCACTCGCCTGGGCAGGAACATGGTGGGTGGAGCTTGCCGCAACACTTGGTCTGCTCGTGAGGCGTTACCGACTGCATGCCGGATCTGTCCTTCTCATCTTCGCCCTGCTCCGCACACTCACCTGGATGAACTCAATTACAAGTGAAGGTGTGCTCGCAACGCTTGTGCTCTTGCTCTGGGTCACGCAGGAAGAAGCACTGAAGCACCGCACGTTTTTTAAAAACGCGTAGATACAAAAACACGGCCCTGAGTAGGTACCGTGTTTGTGTTTGTCTTTAAAATTACTCAGCTGTAACAGCGTCAACGCTCTGCTCGGAGCTTGGCTTCACAAGCTTGTAAGCGGGAACAACCATCTGGCGACCATTTGGTCCCTTGATGATCACGCGGTTCGTAGGCGTCGAGTCTGTAGCCGTCTCTTCGGTTGTAGCCGCAGAGTGCATCTTTAGAGCGTGCTTCATGCGAGCGAGATCGCGCTCAGTAAGTGTGCTCTTATACTGCCTGTGCTGTTCGCGCATAAGGCGCACGCGCATAGGTGCAGCAGCCACAATCGATGCTGTGGCATTCTCCGTGTACTGGTTCACCTCGCTAGCGAGGTTAGAAACCATAAAGAACTGCGCAATCGACAGAACGGAGAAGGCTCCGGCGAGCAGTTTTGTGTGGGTGTTACCCATAGGCGTTTGGGGAATTGATAAAAGCCTAATGAATATTATAGAACATTCTGAACTTTTTAGCAATGCAGGAGGCTTGGCTTACCATAGAGCAAAAGTAGACGCACACATCATTTTGAACTTCTTCTGAGCCGTCAAAGAGCCGTTTCTTTGTCACCCGGGCCAGCCCTCGTCATACTCTGGATATGGACCTTAGGACCCCTCTGGCGGACGTACTGAAGACCCAAAAACCGTACTTGGAGGCATTGGCAGGGTTGGGGATCGAAACAGTAGGGGATTTGCTGCAATACCTGCCCCGTGCGCACGAGGATTTAAGCATGATGCAGACTATTGGGGGTGCCCCGATGGACGAAAAAGTGACGATCCGCGGGGTCGTGACGGGCCTCAAACTCGTTCGTACCCGCACAGGCAAGCAACTGGTCACAGGCATGTTTACGGACGGAGAAGGGGAGTCCGTGGAGGTGATTTGGTTCAATCAACCGCACATCAAACGCATGCTCACCGACGGGCAAGAGGTAGTGCTCACAGGAAAGCTTGGAGCCAATGGGAGGAAGCTTCAGTTCATGAGCCCCACGTTCGAGGCAGTCGGATCAAAACCTCTCGTGCACACAGGGCGTCTTGTTCCCGTGTATCCACAGCACGATGTGCTCACGACCAAGTGGCTACGAGAGAAAATGATGCTTGTGAAAGCTGCAACCGCTCTTGTTCCCGAAACATTGCCCGAGGAAGTCATCGCAGAAGAAAAACTACCAACCCGCAGCGAGATGGTGCGCATGATGCACTTCCCTGAGAACGGAGAAGAAGTCGCTCGCGCTCGTTCGCGTCTTGCCTTTGAACGGATGTATCTCATCCAGACCGAAGCTCTTGAGCGTCGCAAAGCATGGCAAACCACAAGTCAGGAACGCTTGAAGACGCAGATGGACGTGGAGTTGATTAAGCAGTTCTTCTCCACTCTCAAGTTCACACCTACAAATAGCCAAAAGATTGCTATCTACGAAATCCTCCGCGACATGGAAAAACCAGTACCCATGAATCGCCTGTTAGAAGGAGATGTTGGCTCGGGCAAAACACTCGTAGCCACCGCCATCATGGCCAATGTGCTTCGTCATGGCGGTCAGTGTGCGCTGATGGTGCCAACGGAAGTCTTGGCGGAACAACACGCACGCGGGATTACGCAGTTGCTTTTGAATTTCCATGCCACGCAAAAAGACACGGCATTACCTACCGTGCGACTGCTTACGGGATCGACACCCGGTTCCGATGCACGCGAGATCAAACAGGGATTGGCCTCGGGGACCGTAGATGTGGTGATTGGAACGCATGCGCTCATTGAAGACAGTGTGCAGTTTAAAGATCTGCGCCTCGTGATTGTGGATGAGCAACATCGTTTTGGTGTGGATCAGCGTCGAAGATTGGTCGAAAAGGGCAGCCCTCATTTTTTGACGATGACGGCGACGCCCATTCCTCGCACACTCGCGCTCACAGCCTACGGTGATCACGATCTCTCGGTGCTCTTGGAAAAACCAGGAAGGCGCCAGCCGATCCAAACAACCGTCGTGTCTCCCAAAGAGCGCAAGACGGTGGAGCACTTCATCGACTTGGAAATTGAACATGGACGCC
Organism: uncultured Candidatus Peribacteria bacterium; assembly: GCA_964428205.1. Classification (GTDB taxonomy): domain Bacteria; phylum Patescibacteriota; class Gracilibacteria; order Peribacterales; family Peribacteraceae; genus CAYRXE01. Next base: position 19,594 of record CAYRXE010000005.1, read on the forward strand.
AAGTCTTCGTCATCTGTCCTCTCATTAGTGAAAGCAAAGAACTCGATGACGTGAAAAACGTCGAGCAAGAAGCTGCAAGGCTCCGTGAAGAATTCCCTCGCCGCAGAGTGGCGCTCTTGCACGGCCGTATGACGTCACAGGAAAAGCAGGACATCATGAAGAGATTTCGTGAAAAGGAGTCTGACATTCTCGTGTCGACATCAGTCATCGAAGTCGGCATCGATATTCCCAATGCCACCGTGATGCTCATCGAAGGAGCAGAACGGTTTGGTCTCTCGCAGTTGCATCAGTTGCGCGGACGCGTTGGTCGTGGTGATGCAAAAAGTTACTGTTTCCTCTTCACCACCTCTGCTGATCAAGCGCGCTCTCCGCGCCTTAAGGCCATGGAAGAACATGATTCAGGGTTCCTGCTCGCCGAAATTGATCTCAAGCTCCGAGGTCCGGGTGAGCTCCTGGGCATTCGCCAGAGTGGGCTGCCCGAAGGAACCTTGAGTGAGCTGATGGACCCAGAGCTGATTGTGCGTGCACGGCGCGCGGCAGAAAGGGCTTTAGGGGTAGTACGTGAAGACTCTGCAAAAAGTTTTGTTGTGTGAAAGTAACAAGTTTCTAATTTCTAGTTGCTAGTCTCAGAGTATTTGGCTTTCTGTAGGCTTAAACTGGAAACTAGCAATGAGGAACTTACGGCCAGATGGCATTGTATTAAGGAACCTGGTTGGTAAACTATTTCAGTCACTTTTCTTTTATGGCAGACCAAACAACCTCAGGCAATCCTCCTCGCCCCGGCGACCCAGTCCCGGATGGCGGCTTGGATCCAACCCAAGTCTTTTCCGCTCCACCACCACCTCCACCCAGTCAGGGCAGAGCACAGGGTGATGATGCAGCCGTGCCTCAGGATTCCGGTCCACCACCTCCACCGGTTGGAACTGTTGCCACAAAGGAGATGGGATTTGATGATGAGGACTTGCGCGTGCTTGGTGAAGTGAAGGATTACCGATTCGGGTCTATTTCTGTAAAACTTTCAAACGATCACATCTCGACGCCCGCTCATCCAGAAACCACGTTTGATGAACAGACGTTTTTGAGTTTGCTCCGCGGCAGCATCTCGCTCACACGCGATGAGAAGTGGAGAATCATTCAGGCCATTCCAAAGCTGAGCCAATTCCAGATCGACGAACTCCAGAAGATTTTGGACGACGAGCGCCGCAAGTTCAGCGAGCTCTCTCCAAAGCATCTTCAGCAGCTCATGCGCTTGGAGCAAAAGCACAGCGAAGACTGGAAGGACTTGCAGTCTCTCATGATTCAGCGTGGTGCCAAGGACCA
>CAYRXE010000005.1:21013-35827 GCA_964428205.1 uncultured Candidatus Peribacteria bacterium
AGCGAGGACGATCCCACGACTTCGTGGAAGAAGTCAGGGAACACATCGACGGACCGCAGTGTGGCGAGTTCGGTGAGCGACACGATGCCCACATACCACGCAAGCAACCACCCGGCGTAAATCGCCATGGTATCGGCGAGCGGATGGTAGGCACGCTTGGCATTCGCCCAAGGCTCGCGACTCGAAGAGAGGGGAGCGAGTGGGGCAGCCGGAGGAAGACCGGCAGGAGCATCCATGATGATTACTCGGTAACGGGAGCCTCGAATGGAGCGATACCCTTGGTGATGATCTCAACCGACGCACGCAGCTCCGCCGCAGCGCTCACGCGGAAGTAGCGATTACCTGTCCAAGAACGGTAGCCGTACACGTTGCCATCGGATTCGCGGATGAGACCATCGCTCAGCTCGCCTTCGAGACGACCGGACACAAGATCCACGACAAGTGGTCCGTCACCCAAGTTGACGATGTCTTCGGAGTTGAGTTCCACATGCCACACGCTGCCCGCACTGGCTCCAAAGGAGCGGTACCAGTAATCGGAGCGAACCGGGAAGCACACGCCAACATGGGACGAGCAGTACTGCTGCGTCCAGGTCTCGGGGCCACGGGCCTTGGCCATCTTCTTCATGCGTGCGATCCATTCTTCGGAGTGCACCGAAGAGCCGTCACCTGTAGACGAAACTGCAGCACTCGATACGGCTGCGGAAGAAATGGAGGACTTCGCAGAGGACACCGCCTTGGACGACACCGAGGCAGCTTTGGAAGAAACTGCAGAAGACGTTGCGGACGAAACGGAGGACTCAGAAGAAGAGGACTCCTCGGACGAACTTTCGCTCGACGAAGAATCGCTCACGATTTCGGTAATTTCGCGGACCGTGAGCAAGCGCACAGAACCGTCTATGCTCTCTTCGAGACTTCCCGAGATCTGTACCTCTTTTTCATCATACTCAGCGAAGCTTGTTGTTCCTTGTACGAGCGTAAAGCTGCTGCCACCTGGAGTGCGCAGCTCGTAGACCGTCTGCGATCCTGCCTGAAGATAGATGGTCCCTTCGAGCGACACATCGGTGTAGCGGGAGATTCCCTCTTCAGACGAAGAAGAGGATGAACTTGCGATCTCTTCACTTTCTCCTCCGCCAAACGGCCAGAAGGAGCAGCCCTGCACAATCAGGAGTGCGGGAACGACAATGGCAAGAGGAACGAGAGAAGCTTTACGCATGAGAAAGGAGAGGAGCGAGAGACAAAATTATTGCAGGATCGGATCGATGGCTGCCTTGTAATCAGAGAACGGAACAGCACCCGGCAAACGCGTCTGCTCTTTGGTAGCCGTGTTCACGATGGCAATGCCCGGCGTTCCGTTGATGCCTGCGGCGACGCCTCCTTGCTGCTGTGCTTGGATCTTGGCATCGAATTCGGTGCCCTTGTAGCACTCATCAAACTTCGTGGAGTTCACGCCAATGTTCTTGGCAATCTCCGGGAGTTTTGCGACATCGATCTCAGGAGTGGCGACACCAAAGATGGCGTCGTAGAACTTCCAGAAAGCGCCTTCTCCGCCGAGTGAAGCAACACACTCAGAGGCCCTAGCGTACGGCATGGCTGCTGGGTGGAAGTCGAGAGGGAAGTGACGAATCACGTGTGCGACATCATCACCATAGGTATCCAACACTGTCTTTACGGTTGGGGAGTTGCGATGACAGAACGGACACTCGAAGTCCATGTACTCCACGACAATCGCCTTTGCATTCAGGCTGCCGCGGATGTGATCTTCTGCGGTGACTTCGGGAACGGGACCATCGACAGGCTCCTGCGCACCAGTTGGGACTTCAGGAACGGACGGCACGCTTGGGTTAGATGGAATGCGCAAACCTAAATTACTTCCCGTGAAGGAAGCGATGCTAAAGCCGAGGATCAGTCCCATGAGACCGATGGAAACGGCAAACCAGGGATTGTTCTGAGACGGGGTATCGACAGTGGCCATGAAAGAAAGTGGGAAAAATCGAAAGGAATGATAGCGACGAGCAGAAACAGGCGCCAGAGAGTCGATTGCTTTTCGTGCAATTTTAATGCACAAGAATCTCTTGGTCTTGCAAGTACGGAGTACGATGTCAGACATGGATTCTTGGGGTCTGCGCACGCTCATCATCGCCGGTGTGATCCTGATTGTAGGAACAAGTCTCTATGGGGGAGTGAGTCTGATGTGCCAAATGAACATGCGAAACTGTACGACAGCTGCGGACTGCACGTCTTCGGCGATGTGCATCAACCGACGCTGTACGCCGCGTGTGTGTGCTCCGTTGAGACAAAGCACTGGCTGGGCGAAGAAAACGATCTCCGAAGGCTGGAACAGCACCGTCCATTGGCTCTACAAGGAAAGGAAGTAATCAGTCATCTATTGTGCAATTCTGCAAGGAAATTCTTGTAAGGAGATCTTCAGATACGCGTCTTCTGCTGCATACTCTTTTGTATCCCTTCCCCAATTTGTTATGACGTACGGAAAAATCCTGGCCTCCGCTATGACGGCCACTCTCGCGCTTGGTTCCGCATTACCTGCTCTTGCAGATGATGGCTCAACAGCAAGTGCGAGTTCCAGCTCTGTATCAAGTGCGAGCAGTTCTCGTTCGAGCAAAGGTCCCGGTATGCGTGTTGATAAGATGCGCAAGATCACCAACGACAAAAAGTTTGATGCTACGTGCATCAAGCCGGCAGTCGAAGCACGCGAGAAAGCCATTCAGTCCGCTTGGGCAGCATTCTCCGCAAGCATGACAACGGCATTCGCCACACGCGGATCGTCACTCGCAACGGCATGGTCCAATACCGATATGTCTGCTCGCCGCACGGCCATCAAGGCTGCATGGGAAACATTCAAAAAGTCTGCACGTTCCGCTCGCGAAACATGGAAGACAGCCCAGAAGTCTGCCCGCAAGACATTTAAGGAAGCTGCAAAGAAGTGTGGCGTTCCTGCAGAAGATGCCATGCACGGTGTAGAACCTGATGAAATTGACGTGAACCTCGACTAATCACATTCGCATAGATAAAAGGAGAGAGCACCGCAAGGTGCTCTTTTCTTGTCATGTCAGGAGTCGTTCTTTCTGGCATGCTGCATCCATGACCAACCACTCTTCTCAGCAAGCGTTCCACACGATGGAACTCACGAAGGTTGCCGAACTCTTCGGCACCGATGTCGGCAGCGGCATTTCTGCACACACTGCGGCAGAGAGACTGCAGACCGAAGGACCCAACGAGTTACAAGCTGCAGAGAGGGTGTCGCCATGGGCGCTGCTGTTCGCACAATTCAAAAATGTCCTGATCATCATCCTTCTCTTGGGAGCCGGACTCTCTGGGGTTCTGGGGCACACGGTGGAGGCGGTCGCCATTGCCATCATTGTGCTGTTTGCTGTGATTCTTGGTTTTATTCAAGAATTCAGGGCGGAGCGAGCTCTCGAAGCACTCAAGAAAATGGCATCTCCGTTTGCCACGGTCGTGCGCGGAGGAGAGGAATTGCAGATTCCTTCAGCCGAGGTCGTCCCGGGAGACTTGTTAGTACTACAGACAGGGAACAGGATTCCGGCTGACGCTCGTGTGGTGGAATCGATCAATATGAAAGCCGACGAAGCGGCACTCACGGGAGAATCTATTCCCGTAGAAAAACATGAGGGAATTTTAGAAGGAGAGCAGCTGCCACTGGGTGACCGTAAGAACATGCTCTTTGCCGGTACGGCTGTCACCTACGGCCGTGGTATTGCGATTGCCACCGCAACGGGCATGAAGACGGAGTTTGGAAAAATCGCCGGCATGCTCGCAACGGTCGAATCCAGCGAGACGCCACTCCAAAAAAACTTGGATGCGCTTGGCAAAACTCTTGCGAAGGGTGCATTCGCCATCGTGCTGCTCATCAGCATCATCGGGTTCACACGTGGTGAGCCTTTGCTTGATCTCTTTATCTTCGCCATCGCTCTCGCGGTTGCTGTGGTGCCCGAAGCACTTCCAGCTGTGGTGACGATCTCCCTCGCGATTGGTGTGCAGCGCATGGTCAAACGTCATGCACTCGTGCGTAAACTCCCGGCCGTTGAAACACTCGGCTCCACGAGTGTCATCTGTAGCGACAAAACAGGAACACTTACACGCGACGAGATGACCGCCCGCAAGTTGTACGTGGGAGGAAACGTTCTCACCGTGAGTGGATCCGGGTACATCCCACATGGATCATTTGAAGATGATGGAAAGCCGGTGAGTCCGGATGCACTGCTCATCGATTTCCTGAGGGCCGGAACACTCGCTTCCGATACGCGTCTGCAAAAGACTGCCGAGGAATGGGACATCGTCGGTGACCCGACGGAGGGCGCCATCGTCGTTGCTGCGGCAAAGGCAGGATTGCAGAAAGACCTGTTGGATGAGGAATATCCGCGTTTTGCCGAGATTCCGTTTACGTCCGAAACCAAGCGCATGACGACCCTCCACAAGAGAGGGGATATCGGCATTGCGTTTGCGAAGGGTGCTCCCGAAATGCTCCTGCCTTCGTGCACGCACGAGAAAACGGCAGATGGAATGGTGCCGCTCACCAAAGAACGTCGCGAAGAAATTCTCGGCACCGCACAAATGTTTGCCAGAGATGCACTGCGCGTGCTCGCGATTGCCGAGAAGCACGGTGCATCATTGGAAGATGCCGAAGAAGGTCTCACGCTCCTTGGCCTCGTGGGCATGATTGATCCCCCACGTGACGAAGCGAAGAGTGCCGTGCAAAAGTGTCAGCAGGCAGGCATCCGCGTGCTCATGATCACGGGAGATCACCCGGTGACGGCAGAAGCGATTGCTCGCGAGCTTGGTATTGTGAAAAAGGGGATTGTGGTCACGGGACCGGAGCTCGAAGCCATGAGTGACGAAACGCTCGCGAATGATGTGGAAACGATTGAAGTCTTCGCACGTGTATCACCCGCACATAAACTCCGCGTAATCGCCGCATTGCAGTCTCGTGGACACGTGGTCGCTATGACAGGAGACGGCGTGAATGACGCTCCTGCACTCAAGAAAGCCGACATTGGTATTGCGATGGGCATCACCGGGACAGACGTGACCAAAGAAGCTGCCGCTATGACGCTCACGGACGATAACTTCGCGAGCATCGTCGCTGCGGTCGAAGAAGGCCGCGCCATTTTTGGTAACGTGAAGAAGTACTTGATGTATCTCTTGAGCAGCAACACCGGAGAAATCTTGCTCATGACGGGTGCGACACTCCTTGGTCTCCCCGCACCACTCTCCGCCGTGCAGATCCTCTACGTGAACCTCGCAACAGATGGTCTGCCTGCCCTCGCACTCGCATTGGATCCACCGGAGAGCGACTTGATGGCACGCCCGCCACGCAAAGCGCAGAGAAGCATCTTCACCAAGCGCGTGATCACGCTGCTGCTCGTGGGTGGTATTTGGTCCATGATCGTGAACCTCGGAGTATTCCTCTATGTGCTCTCGGTTGGTCACAGTGAAGAAGAAGCCATGACCATGGCATTCGTCACACTCGTGTTCACGGAGTTCTTTAAGGCCTACAACTTCCGCAGCGATCACCTGAGTGTGTTCAAAGGCATGTTCCGCAACAAGTGGCTCAACCTGGCCGTGTTCTGGGAACTGTGTCTCCTCGTTGCCATCATCTACATTCCGTTCTTCCACGACGCCTTTAACACCTACTACCTGGCTGCCTGGGAGTGGGGAGTGGCATTGGTGCTTGGTCTTTCGGTCACGGTTGTGCTCGAGATTGCCAAATTCGTGCTCAGGAAGATGTCGGTTCAGTAGATCCAGAAGAGCAAACTCGCCTCTTAGACCCTTGACTTGCCAGCAAAAATTCCCATGTTGGTATGTCAGTCTAGGTATGTTGCCTAGGCGAACCGCTCATTGATAGGAAAGGATTGCCTCATGGAACCCATTCGACCCCTTCTGCACGTGCGTTATTTCCGCAGTGTCGATGGAAGCATCGTCACTACCTACGTTCGCCTCAAGCGCGATCAGGTAGCAGCACTGGAACTCGCTCTCGACAAGAAGGAACATCCGAAAACTAACGGATGGTCGCCAGAGGGACTGCAGCGTCTCGGTCGCCTCGCGCGTCGTATGGTCGCGGGTGACGAGATTCTCATGCCCAATGTCGTCTCGCTTCAGTACCTCCTGCGCGACGAGAGCAAGGTGCCTCAGGTCTTGGGGATCAGAATGTTTGAACCCGAAGATCGTGACGTGTCTCCAATCGTGTGGTTTCGAAAGCCATCGTGGAAGTCACTTGAGTTCTCCGAGTTTAAGCCGCTTGGCGAAGCTGACTCGAAGGTGAAGTACATCCGCGACCAGTGGCGAACCCGTGTCGGCTCCAATGGAGTCGACCCGACGACTGTCTTCTGTATCCCAAAACCCGAACTAGGGAGTACGGGATACTACGTCGAGGTGTGTGGCACCTACGACCTCGTTGTAGCGGAGTAATCCGCTTTCCCCGTCAATGACACCAGACCTCCGCCGCTTGGCAGGAGGTCTTTTTTTTAGCTAGAAGATAGGTAGAATCCTCAAGCTCCATTGAAAAACGGAGTTTGTGGCCCGGTAGCTCATCGCCTAGGTCTGCGCAGCAGACCGTGATAGACAAGAGCGCTCGGTCCAGAAGATCTTTATCCTCAGCGTATATATTTGTGGCCCGGTAGCTCATCGGTAGAGCGCTGCCCTGAAGAGGCAGGCGTAGCCAGTTCGACTCTGGCCTGGGCCACCACATTTACTTCCTCTCAAACACCAACGTTACTTTACGTCTTGGCATGCTTTGGTCGGGCTTTTCGTTGGGAATAAAAAACGTAATACGCTGAGGAGTCGTATTTCTAAAACCCAACACCACACTGCGCTCTTCGTAAGAAGTGTCGTGTACCGAAATTTCCTGTTCTCCATTCTCGGCAAAAGAACATTGAATGCCCTCTCGCACCTCATCAGGACAATCGGGGGGTGCCTCTAAGGAAGCAATATGTTTCCAGCCATCTTCGACAGCACGGAGACCTTTGAATGCAAATGTGTATCCATTTGCTTTGATAGTCGTGTCTTTCGTCGGATCCTCAATCGTGAACTTCTGCGTGCCATACGCCTGCACCTGAATGTCGTACTCGGCATAAAAGGGTTCGTCAGCAGACACGTACACGGGGAGCGTGACATGCTCTACATCTCCCGCTTCAACACGATGCATCTTGCCCTTTGTGTCTCGTTGTCGAACGGCAGAAATTCTGAAGGATTGTTTCGCGTACTTGGGCTCCATCATGAATCGGAAGTCTCCTATTTCGGTATCTAACTGTGCAGAAAAAGCGCCATCCGTTGCAATGACTCTTCCTTCCCGTTTGCGGATGTGCAGAGCAACTTCTATGGGGTTTGAGCTGTGGTACGAGAACTGCATACCATTTTTGAGCTTGCTCTTGGCAATCACGTCCCACACCGTCCCATCTTCTGTTTCGATAATTTCGTCTCTGAGAGTATCGAGTCCGTAAAGATTCACTGCTCGATCCAGTTGTTTCGAGAGACAAGCGAGCCACTCGCTGACTTTCATTTGTCTTTTCGGGAACGTCACTTTTGTCCCTCCAAATTTTTGCGCAAGCTCAAACTGTTCAAACTCCGACGACAGATGATCAAGTCTGTTGCGAACTTCGGGAGGGAATGTGCGCCTCTTCTCTTTGTATTGCGCAATCTCCTCTGGAAGTTTTCCCGTCTCCTTACAGATGCTCGCAACGCGTACGCGAAGTTCTTTTGTCGACATTTCCCGTACATCAAAAATAGGGGAGTCCATCCACTTGAGTAACTGCCAAACCTCAGCAGTAGGAAGTTGCTTGCGAACGTCCTGCTTGATGCGCTCTTTCTCTTCTGGACTGAGTTGCTGCTGCTGTGCGTGCGCAGGTGGCGCATTCAATACCCCGCTTACCCCGAGCAGTGTAGAAGCAGAAACAACCCATGGAGCCATCCGCTGCATCAGGTTGGGACCTGTGAGAGGTGACGGTGCTCGGAGGCTTTCTACGGACATAAAGGTTCTCAGTATCTTCCTGCCGTATTGCCTCGTCGAGTGCTTCGACTTCAGCATATGTAAGCCAAAAGCATGAATCCCACAGATTTCTTGCCCGTGACCCCCGAGGAGGGTAGCTTTAGGAATTGCTTCCTTCCCCACCCACCCGTATGGCAACCAAGAAGAAGAAAAAGGTTAAGAGCAAGACGAAGGCAAAGAAGAAGGTCTTAAAAAAGAAAAAGGTGGTGAAGAAAAAGAAAGTTTTGAAGAAGGCGAAGAAAACGAAGGCGAAGGGAAAGAAAAGTAAAAAGACCAAAGCAGCGAAGAAAGTTTCGAGCGCAAAGAAGGCGATGGTCCGGAAGATCGAAGCAAAGGTGAAAGAGAAGATCCTCGGTAAAGTGACGCACTACTACGACAAAATTGGCGTTGCGATCGTGGATCTCGAATCTCCCATGAAGCTCGGCGACATGGTCAAACTTGCACGCGGCAGTGAGGAACTCGTGCAGGTGGTTTCGTCCATGCAGATCGATCATCTTCCTGTGCTCACCGCAAAGAAGGGAGACGTGATCGGTATAAAAGTCTCGCGTCCGGTTGCAGAAGGCTCCGTCGTGAAGCCGCTGTAATCTACATGTGCTGATCAATACGCGTGGTTCCGATGTACACCGGTGTGTCGTGCTCCTGCATATGCTTCTTGATGACTTTGAGGAGACCGATGCGATCGAGCACATCGAGGAAGCGCTTGAATGCTCCGGTGCTGTTCCAGTCGGTCATGTTGGTGAACTGTTCCAGACGCTTGCCGTTTACTTGGAGAGCGCCATTGCTGACGGTCTGTACTTTGTACGCACCCATTTTGAACGACGTCTCTTGTGGTTTGATGACGGGGAGCTTCTTTGACTCCTCAAGCTCTTCTGCGCGCTGATCCACTATGCGCTTTTCACGCTCTTCAAGAACAACAGGAAGAAGCTTATTCATCAGATCTTCCGTTCCTTTCTTTGTTGCTGCTGAAATAGCCGCAAAAAGCGTAATCTTGGCTTTCTTGAGCGCTTTTTCGATAGGAGCGAGATCCTGAATGAGATCGGTCTTATTGAGGATCACGAGCTCACGCTTTTTTGCGAGAAGAGGTGAGTACGCCTCCAGTTCTTTGCGGATCGCCTTGTAATCGGCCACGAGAAGTTCTGGATCAAGCTCACTGTCGCTCACTGCCCCTGGAGGGAATGCGCGGGAGAGATCGAGCACGTGAAGCAACGCACCACAGCGTTCGATGTGACGAAGGAACTGAATACCGAGTCCCTTGCCTTCGCTCGCTCCTTCGATGAGTCCAGGAACGTCGCAGATCACGAAGCCACGATCACCTACGTGTACCACGCCGAGGTTCGGCACGAGCGTCGTAAACGGATAATCCGCAATCTTAGGACGTGCAGCACTCACCACAGAGATGAGCGTGGACTTACCCACACTCGGATACCCGATGATGCCGATGTCGGCGACCAACTTGAGATCCAATTTGACGATGGCCTGTTCACCCGGTTCACCAAGCTCTGCAAAGTCGGGAGCCTGACGCGTGGAGGACTTAAAGTGCGCGTTGCCGTAGCCACCACGTCCGCCCTTCGCGATCATGATCTGATCGCCATGTGTTTCGAGATCGGTGAGGAATTCGAACTTGTCTGGGGTTGCGGGGTTCGCGATGCTCACCGTTGTTCCTGGTGGAACACGCAAGATCAGATCTTCTGCTGCGCGACCGTTCATCTGCTTACCCAATCCAAAGCCTCCTTTGTCTGCTTCGAATTTTTTGGTGCTCGCGTACAAACTCAGGGTGTCGGTGTTTTCGTCTGCCAAGAGAATCACGGATCCACCGTCTCCACCGTCACCACCAAACGGACCGCCTTTGGCTTCGTATTTTTCGCGGCGGAACGCGACACAGCCACGGCCACCGGGACCGCCTTTGACGCTGATGATGGCTTCATCGAGGAACATACGCCCATTGTGAAGGGTTTTTAGCTCTCTGGATAGCGAAAAAGTGACATATTGCCAGAACTGTAAAATTCATGGATTATCCATTTATGAGCGAGAGAAGAATTTTCGAAGATCGCCTAGAACAAGCGCTAGATGCGCTGGACCATCTGCAGGCTGTCTCGGACCCCAGTGATCGCAAGGAAGTCCTTGGTATACGAAAGTGGCTGTGGGAAGTACTAGTATCGGATACCGAACCCCGATCGTCGTCCGGACAAGCCGAAAATGCGACTGAACGAGTACATCATGGCGAAACTGCACTCGCTGAGCTGAAAGCCATCGAAGCGTTGCTAGAAACAGATCACAACAAAAAGACCCTTTGGGATATGCGCGACTGGCTGCGGCAGATTCTGGGAAAGGGGACAGCACACATGGATGGTGTGCTGGAAATAGATCCGGCAATTGAAGACGAGACGATGACAGTTTTTCGCTGAAGGTTCTTGACCCATCCTCTTTAGCACTCTAGAATCCCGAGTGCTAATTCGGCTTCGTCTGTTAGACTTCGCCGCAAGTAAACATTTCCTCTTCTCGCTATGTCCAAAATTATCGGAATCGACCTTGGCACCACAAACTCCTGCGTCGCCTTCATCGAAGGCGGACAGCCAACGGTCATAGCCAACGCCGAAGGTGCGCGCACAACGCCATCCGTTGTAGCGTTTAAAGACAATAACGAAGTTGTGGTGGGTGTTCCTGCCAAGCGTCAGGCCATCACGAATCCCAAGAAGACCATCTACTCTGCCAAGCGCCTCATCGGTCATCGCTTTGCCGAAGTAAAGCAAGAAGCATCGCACATGCCGTTTGTGGTGAAGGAAGGCAAAGAAGGCCGCGCAGTCATCGAAGTAGACGGCAAGGATATGCTGCCTCAAGAAATCAGTGCCAAGGTGCTCATGAAGCTCAAGAAAGATGCTGAGGCATTCCTCGGTCAATCGGTAACCAAAGCGGTCATCACGGTGCCTGCGTACTTCGACGACTCGCAGCGCCAGGCCACCAAAGACGCAGGTCAGATTGCCGGACTCGAAGTGGTGCGCATTCTCAACGAGCCCACAGCAGCCGCATTGGCCTACGGTCTCGACAAAGGGAAGCAGAGTGAAAAAGTGATTGTGTACGACTTGGGTGGTGGAACATTCGACGTGTCGGTGTTGGAGTTGGGAGATGGGGTCTTCGAAGTAGTCGCAACGAACGGCGACACGCACCTGGGAGGTGATGACTTCGATCAGCGCATCATGGAGTGGATCGTCGACGAATTCAAAAAGGAACAAGGGGTGGACCTGAGCAAAGACACCATTGCTCTCCAGCGTCTCAAAGAAGCTGCGGAGAAGGCAAAGATCGAACTCAGCTCCGCCATGGAGACCGAGATCAACCTGCCGTTCATTACGGCGGATTCCTCCGGACCCAAGCACCTGCTCCTGAAACTCTCACGCGCAAAGCTCGAGGGTTTGGTGGCAGATTTGATCGAACGAACCGTAAAGCCCTGCGAAAGTGCGCTTAAGGATGCCAAAATCTCCAAGGATCACATTAATGAAGTCGTCCTTGTGGGAGGCATGACGCGCATGCCCGCCGTGATGGAAAAGGTGAAGCAACTCTTTGGAAGGGAGCCACACAAAGGTGTGAACCCGGACGAGGTCGTGGCCATTGGTGCCGCCATTCAAGCCGGTGTTATTGGAGGAGATATTGATAAAGACATCGTGCTTGTGGACGTCACGCCGTTGAGCCTTGGCATTGAAACTCTCGGCGGAGTGGCAACCAAACTGATCGAACGCAACACGAAGATCCCGACCAGTAAGAGCCAGGTGTTCTCGACCGCTGCCGATAACCAGACATCCGTGGAGATCCACGTGGTGCAAGGGGAGCGCGAAATGGCCACCGACAACAAGTCGCTGGGTCGTTTTATTCTCGATGGCATCTTGGCTGCTCCACGCGGCATGCCGCAGGTGGAAGTGACGTTCGATCTCGATACCAACGGTATCCTGAACGTGAAAGCGAAGGACAAGGGCACGGGCAAGGAACAGCACATCACCATTCAAGGTTCGACGGGACTCAGCAAAGAAGAAGTCGAACGCATGCAAAAAGATGCCGAGGTGAACGCCGAGGCAGACAAGAAGAAGCGCGAATTGATTGATGCGCGAAACCAGGCAGATGCCTTGATCGCGAGTGTCGAGAAGAACATGCGCGAGTACGACGCCAAGCTTAACGACGCGACCAAGAAGACCGTGAACGAGAAGATGAATGAGCTGCGCGAAGTGCTCAAGAACGAATCCGCCACGGCTGAGGAGATCAAGAAGTCGACCGAGGCCTTTGGTCTGGCTGCTCAGGAGATCGGGAAGCTTGTGTACGAGGAAGCGCAGAAGAAAAACGCAGGAGAGCAGTCTGGTGGCGAGCCTCCAAAAGACAACGTCGTTGATGCAGAGGTCGTGGATGATAAGGACAAGCAATAAGCCGCTTCAAAACGAGCTAAAGCCGAATTCATACGAAATGTGTGAATACGGTTTTAGCCCTGTACGTAGATAAAAACTCAGAAGTTGCCTATATTTGGTTCTGTTTTAGAATATCGGCATGTCTCACTCCGAAAAGAACGGCTTTTTACCTGCCGACTATGACAATGAATTAGTAAGGCTCTTTCCATTTATCTTGGAGCCTGGGCACGTGGAAAGTTTTAGTAACAGAGGAATTGATTTGCCTACTGGCATGCGTCGCCGCATGAGAGCTCAGGTAGCAAAGCTTTTGCAGGACGATATTCCACTGATTGATAAGGCGGGAATGGCTTTGAAGGACGGCAACGTAGATGAGGCTGAAGCTCTGTATGAAGAGTGTATGAAGCGAGCAGCTGACAAAAAAGATCCTCGGTTCTTTGGAGTGTATTGGGGTCTTGGAACTATTCGCCAAGGGCAAGGCAGATCACAAGAAGCACTGGAGCTCTATAAACTCGCGATTGTTCAATACCCAGGTCAGTACCGAAAGGCTCATGTTCTTGAGCTTCAGGCTGTCATGACGAGTGCTGGCATAAGCGAAACGGACCGCGCTGCGATCATGAATAGAGGCATTGTGGACTTAGATGCAGCTGGCAAAGACACAGAGATTCCAAGGCAAGTCTTCGCGGGCATGGAGACCTATCCTCGCAAAGGAGAGCAACGCATTGGGCGTGGGCGCATCAACGGATTTGTCGGTTAACCAGAGCGAGATTAGAGCTGCTTGCCTACAAGTACCGCCATCTCGACCAGGCGGTTGCTGTAGCCCCACTCGTTGTCGTACCACGAGAAGGTCTTGAGCATGTTGCCTGCCATCACCTGCGTCATATCGGCATCGATGATGGAGCTGCGGCTGTCGCCTACGTAATCCTTGGAGACAAGCGGGCGTGTTTCTAGGCCCAGAATGCCCTTCATAGGGCCATTCGCAGCCTTTTCGAAGGCAGCGTTTACTTCTTCTTTGGTGACTGGCTTTGAGGTCACGACCGTAAGATCTGTGATGCTCACCGTTGGGGTAGGAACGCGCAGGGACGTGCCATGGAGCTTGCCCTTGAGAGCAGGGATCACTTCGCCGATTGCTTTGGCAGCACCGGTGCTACTAGGAACAATGTTGATGGCAGCAGCGCGTGCACGGCGGAGATCCTTGTGTGGGAGATCGAGCAAGTTCTGGTCGTTCGTGTAGCTGTGCACCGTGGTCATGAGACCGTGCTCAATACCAAAGGCTTCGTGAAGCACTTTGACCATAGGAGCGAGGGATCCCGTGGTGCAGCTGGCGTTACTGATGAGATGCATCGTCTTTGGGTCGTACGTGTTTTCGTTCACGCCCATACAGAGCGTTGCATCAACAGGTTCCTTTGCGGGGGCCGAAAGAAGGACCTTCTTGGCACCAGCATCGATGTGCAACTGCATGCCAGCACGATCGGTAAAGCGACCGGTGCATTCGAGCACCACGTCTACCTTGAGATCTTTGTGCGGGAGCTTGGCTGGATCCTTTTCTGCGGTGATCGTGATCTTGTCGTTGCCGACTGTGAGGATGCCCCCTGCGAAAGAAGCCTCGTTGTGAGCTTTGCCAAAGGAAGAGTCGAAGTTGTAGAGATGAGCGAGAGTCTCGCCATCGGTGAGGTCGTTAATGAGCACCACGTTCACGTCTGGGAAGCGCTCCGTGATGATGCGCAATACCTGACGGCCAATGCGTCCAAATCCGTTAATCGCGAGGTTCATGGAAAAGAGGGGAATGTTCGAAACACATCCTAACATGACTCTACTTCCCGAAGTACAGATCACAGTAATAGGTCACCAAATCATTACTGGGATACGCCTTTCGAAGCTTATCAACGCCTTTGAGACCGTGATTATCGCCTATTGCTCGTATGGCAGCAGATACATCTATTTCCCACCCTACACCCGCCACTTGGATGAGATGATCGAGAGTTGCTTCGTCGTTGAATTTCGCCTGATTGATGCCATGAACAGCTGCATACCGAACTCTGGGATCCGGATGAACACCCTTTTTGTCGGGCTCTGAAGAATAGGTGATTTGCTTCAGGAGTTTCAGTCCACTTGCACGTTGTGCGTCCTCGGCACGAAGGAGGGATTTTCCCATACCTGTTGCGAGGCAGCCATGGAGGTCAAAGCGTTTCTGCCACTGTGCTCGTGTTTTTTCGTCCATCTTCGCGAGCTCTTGTTCTGTCGGCACATTCGTCCACTGCTCCACGCAAAGAAGTTGCAAACTTTCGGATGCCTTAGGACAACTCTTCCCTGCCAACGCAAACACACGCGAGGCTTGCAAAGCTCCAGGGCTCGTAGGGTCAGCACGAATAATGCGTGTGAGCTCTTGAATGAACTTCATGTCATCAGGGT
>CAYRXE010000006.1:0-18549 GCA_964428205.1 uncultured Candidatus Peribacteria bacterium
TACTAAAGGTTGCGCGGTAGCACCATTTGTTGGTGATCTCATACAAAAATGGCTCGACGTGGTTCAGGCTGTTCGAACGTACAGAGTCCCTATTAGCCAACATGAGTAAAGTCCTCTTATTGAACCTTACAGAAACGCTGTAACGTCTCGCTAGAATACACAGGCTGAATAGTCGTATGCTGAATATTGAATTGGTTCTGACAGATGTTCTCGATCGAGCTGATGATTCTCTCGCAATCACAAGCCTCATCAATCGTCACCGTGACGTTGCACGTTAAGTGATGCTCCGTTGGATCCTGACTCCAGACGTGAATATCCCCAACAGAAGAAACACCTTTCACTGTTTTTACTGCCTTTTCAAAAGACTCGTAATCGAATCCTTCGGGCGCAGACTGAAGAAAGTACCCCATTCCTTCCTTGAAGATGCCCCATCCCGTTTTCACCATGAATCCTGCAATGAGCAGCGCTGCTGCTACGTCGAAATAGATGACGGGATAGAAGTACGATGCAATGGCACTCGCAACTACTGCCGCAGATCCTACTGCGTCATATGCCATGCAGGAGAACGTGCCTTTGGCATTCAGGCTGCAGCATGCATCTTTCCTCAGTCCCAGCGCGGAAGTGAGGTTAACAATGAAGGCGATGGAGCCGACCACGATAACGGGTAGCGTGGCAATTTCTTGTGGTTCAAAGAGAAGCCGTATCGCTTGCAGGAACGCAAGTAGAGCGGTTACTAGAAGCAAGCATCCCTTCACAAACCCCGCAAAAACGTCCATGCGCTTGTAACCGAAGGTGCGTTTCTCGTCTGGTGCCTGACGGGTTTTGCGTTCGCTGTAAATACTAAGACAGAGCGCAACAACGTCATCGACGTTCATCAGACCGTCTGCAAGGATCGCACTGCTTCCTGTGATGACACTCGTAATCAATTCTCCGATAGCAAGGCCACCATTCAGAATCAGCGCGGTGATGAATCGTTTTTCCAACTTTGAAGACGATGCGGCATTGCAACCGTCGGTGCAGGCAGGAGTAGGCATAGAAAGCACAGGTACGAGGATAATCTAGAAAAATGGAGAGCTATAAGAGTTTATTCTTAGAGATTCGAATCAGAGTAGAGTATATAAGATAAGATCATGGAAACCATCTTTGACAGTGATGAAGGCAATGGACGAGCATGAAGCCAATGAGCATCCCGCCGATATAGCTCACGACCAAGCCGCAAACAAACGTAGCGAGATTGAGGCCAATGAATCCAGCATCGAGTAGCAGGATACGGAATGTAGTCATGTGTTGCGCCTGCAATGCGGGATCAGTAATAAAGAATCCCCAGACGAAACAAACAACAAACAGGACCACGGAGACCATGCCGATAGCCGGACCCCAGTGGGCATATCGGTAAGACATAGAATTGGACATAAAAGAAATAGGAAAGAAATAGAGCTATTCTTCTTTGTGTTTGTGAGGATGGTCATGCTTGTTGTGACCATGACCATGAAAGAGATGCATGAGCGGACAGGCGAGAATGAAGATGAATGGCGCGTAGGTGAGAACGTGCTGCCAATGCCAGATGAGTGCGCCGATCATAACAATGGCAAAGATGTAGTAGAGCCAGTAAGGAATACAAAAGTGCTTCATGGGTGAGAATGGGAATGATGTGGATGCAAATGGCAGATATCGTCAAAAACATTCTCCAAGGCTTCTTCGGCTTTGCATGCACTCTCCTGCACATGGAGTCCTTTGAAGGGCTTGAGTGCGACGGACGGCAGCATTGCCGAGACAGTTGTTATGCCTTTGTCCTTTTCATGCAGGACGACGTTGCAGGGCAGTGCGAGAGCGGCATCCGGATTCTCATTCAATGCATCGTATGCAAACTGTGGATTGCACGCGCCAAGTATCTTGTGTGGCGGGTGCGACACGTTGAGCTTCCTCTTCAATGTCGCTTGGACGTCGATTTCCGTGATAATGCCGAAGTTTTCCTTGGCAAGCGCGTCTCGCACATGTTTTTCCATCTCCTCGAGAGGAAATGGGAAGGTTGCAGTGAAGCTGTACTCAGTTGTTGGCGGCATATAAAAAAGGGGGAAGAATTACTGAACTTTTAACAGGCCCATCATTCCGTTACTCAGATGCTCCGCGATATGGCAATGGAACATCCAATCGCCGGGATTGCTCATATCGAACAGCAGGTCAGCGGTGGATCCTGCGGGGATTTGCACCGTGTCCTTCCAGACAAGGTTACCGTTTTGCTTGCCGTCCATCGAAAGCACCAGAAACCGTTGGCCGTGAAAATGCATGGGGTGCTGCATGGGATGAGCGGACTTTTTGTCATTGATGATCCGCACTTTCACAACATCGGCGGTCTTAAACTGCCATTGGATGTTCATATTCTTCTCCCCGGTGCCTTCATCAACCATATTCCAGTCCATCATTTTGGCTGGCATCTGCGCGTTCATCATATTGTCATCCTCCCATTCGATGCCTTCTTCAGGCGTACTGCCCATCATGTTTCCATGTTGCATGCCGTTGCCTTGCCCCATCATGCCCATCGAAATCGTGAGGCGCAGAGTTTTATCCACAGGCTTATCAAAGTATGGACGGAATGCATCGATATCCGTCGTTACATCGGCATTCGTACGCAGTTCCTCGAAGGCTGATGCAAGGTCTGGGCTTGCGGATTCATTTGTCACGGTAAAGGCACCAAGATCCTCCCTGCGAACGGGACTTTCGTGACGAAGTGCATAGATGCCGGGTTCCTCAAAATAGACATCCACGATGCTGCGCTCTGCGGGACCAAGTGTGATTGTTTCAATAAACGATTCCTTCTCGTACCGTCCCACATCCGCGCCGACGAGCTTCATGCGTGCTCCGGGAATGCCGATGCGGAATGGGCGGGCATTGGCGACGTTCGTGAAGTAAAACCTCACGACCGATCCCGCTTTGAACGTGCGTTCGTACGACGTGTCCCCATTGACGAGGAATGTGTTGCCAAACCTGCCCATCAATCCGAAATTGGCGTTCTTGATGCCGTAGGGAACGGCGTTTCCTCTTCCATCCAGAAGAAGATCATCGAGCACGACTACTTCTGATGCGTTCACGGGCGCGTACGCATCGTCTTTTTCCGGAAGAATGAGAAGATTGCCGTACAGACCCATGTCCTGTTCGATATCCTCGCGGACGTGCGGGTGGTACCAATAGATACCTTCGTCGGGGAAGATCACCGTGTAGCGGAACGTGCCGTCCGGTTCGATGGCTTTTTGCGTCACGTCGGGCACGCCGTCGTTGCCGTTCTCTAAACGGATGCCGTGCCAGTGAATAGTTGTCGGGAGGTCGATGTCGTTTCGCACGTTGACGGTGATCGTCGTTCCCTGTTTCGCCCGTATCATCGGGCCGGGAATCTGGCCGTTGTAGCCGTACATCGGCAGGCTCTTGCCGTTGATTGTCTTTTTGACGAGTGTGGGATTAAGTGAAACGACTTGCCCCTCTGCCACTTCCAATACTTCCGATGGCTTGGCCTCAGGCAGGGATTGCAGGTCCACGCCTTCCCCTGGCAGGAATCCTGATTGCTGCGCATTCCGCCCCATCATCCCGCGTCCCATGTTGGAATGATTCATTCCCATGCCTGAGGGCGATACGGTCGAACATCCTGCTAGGAATAGGAGAGCGCCGATAATAAATGGGGTGGAGTATTTCATGAACAGTGAAAAGTTATGGAGCAACACAGGGGACAGTCGGATCGGAGACGCAGTTCTCGGCGGGAGGCTCCCCTCGCCACGGGCATGTCTTGGAATAGAGACAAGCATCGGCGGTCATCTCTTTGAATTCGCGTCGCACCTCATCTTCGTCGGCTCCGAAGGTGAGCAGAATCTGATCGAGATCATTGAAAGCAAACTGGGGGTTCCATGGCTTCTCCTCGGCATTCACAAACATACGCCAGCGTTTGTCGCCCTCCGAACAGTACTGCTTTCCCGCATCGGTCGTTAGACATGCTTCATCCATCGTGAAGCCAAGCGATGCGAAAAATTCCCCGACTGTGAGCCCCGGCTTGTGGCGGTGGATCACGTAACCGATGCCATCATGGAGATGGAGGAACGGATCTCGGCGCGTATGCTCCGGATCGCTTTCATCGGTCGTGCCGGACATGTATGCGGGATCGGAGAAGTTGAATTTCTTGCCTTCGATAAAGACGGCGAAATCTGCGTGCGTATGGTTCGGATCAGGATTTACAGCTGGACTCGCGGAACTAAGCTTTGCAAAACCAAGGAAAAGCGCAGTGAAACCAATGGCCATAAACACAGGTGCAAGATCGGAAAGCCAGTTCTTTTTGAGCGGATGGAATCCTTTGAGAAGTAATGAGTTTGTCACGACGGCAACGGAACTGAATGCCATCGCAAAGCCTGCAAGTTCGGGACGCAGGACAAAGCCGAATTCTATGAAGGCGCGTGCAGCGATAGGAATGCCGATCACATTGAAGAATAGAGCAAAGAACATATTTTGTTTGATCTTGCTCACGGTTGCACGACTGAGTCTGATTGCCGTTACCACATCACGCAGATCGTTCTTCACAAGAACAATGCCTCCCGTTTCCATCGCAATATCAGTGCCGCTTCCCATGGCAATGCCAAGGTCTGCCTGCGCGAGTGCGGGGCTGTCGTTGATACCATCGCCCACCATCACCACTTTCATTCCTTGATCTTGCAGTTTCTTCACTTCGCTCGCTTTCTGCTCAGGGAGAACTTCTGCAAGCACGTTCGTGATGCCAATAGTCGCGGCAATCGCTCTTGCTGTGCGACTGTTGTCACCCGTAATCATGTAGACCTCAATGCCCATCTGTCGCAGTCGGTTCACAGCTTCTTTTGAGGTTTCCTTCAAAGTGTCGGCTACGGCAATGATGCCTATCACCTTGCTCGTATCTGCAAGCAGCATGGCTGTTTTCCCCGATTCTTCGAGTTTTTGCAAAGCGGCCTCATGGTCTTTCATATCGATGCTTTGCCTTTCCATGAGTTTTCGATTACCGAGGAAGTACAATTCCCCGTTAACTGATCCTTCGACTCCATGGCCGGGAATTGCCTTGAACCCTTCGCTTCGGCTCAGGGCAAGTCCTTTAGCTTTGGCATGATTGACGATACTTTCAGCAAGAGGATGCTCGGAACCCTGCTCAAGACTGGCTGCGATTTGCAAAACCTTTTCGTCAGAGCCCTGAAACGAGAGGATATCGGTGACTTCCGGCTTCCCTTTGGTGAGCGTTCCCGTCTTGTCAAAGACGATGGCAGAAATCTTATTCGCCGCTTCCAACGGTTCTCCGCCACGGATGAGAATGCCGTTCTCCGCGCCCTTGCCTGTTGCAACCATGATGGCCGTCGGAGTCGCAAGCCCAAGAGCACAAGGGCAGGCAATCACGAGCACCGAGACGGCGGAAAGGAGTGCGAAGGTAAAGCCTGCCCCAAGGAACATCCAAACGGCCAAGGTGAGGATTGCAACCCCGATAACCGCAGGGACGAACCACGAGGAAACCCAATCGGCAAAATCCTGAATCGGCGCTTTGGAACCTTGTGCATCCTCGACGAATTTGATGATTTGCGCGAGCGCAGTTTCACTACCCACTTTTTCCGCTTTGAATTCGATGCTGCCATTGCCGTTCATCGTCGCTCCGAAGACGCGGTCTCCGTCCTTTTTCTCGACGGGGATGCTTTCGCCGGTGAGCATGGATTCATCCACAGAGGTAAGTCCTTTGGTCACTATTCCATCAACGGGAATCTTCTCCCCGGGGCGGACAATCACAATATCGCCCACTTGTACCTCCTCCATGGGGATATCGACTGCCTGTCCGTTGCGCAGCACCCGTGCAGTCTTCGCTTGCAGCCCCATCAGTTTCTGAATTGCTTCCGACGTCGCACCCTTCGCTCGTGATTCCAACCACTTCCCTAAGAGAACGAACGTAATGAGCAATGCCGCAACCTCAAAGTAGAGATCGTGCATCTCGCCAATGACCGTTCCTTCGGTAAGGAAATGTGTGATGAAATTGTAAAGACTATAGAGATATGCAGTAGTCGTACCGATGGTGATGAGACTATCCATGTTGAATGTCCCCATCCTCAAGCTTGACCAGAAACCTTTATAAAAGCCTGCACCAAGCAAAAATTGCACAGGAGTTGCAAGAATCAACGAAAGGATGCCCGCATACCCTTCGACTCCGCTCAGGACAGGCGGCAACAGCCATGGAACGAAAGAAAACAGCATGAAGTACAGCATCGGCAGACTCAGGAAGAGTCCCGTGAAGAACTTATAACGGTAGACGGCAATCTCAGCTTCACGCCTCTGCCGATCCATCTCTACTCCGTGATGACCGTGTTCATGCCGCATCTCAGCGCCGTACCCTGCGGACTTGACGGCGGCAATGAGACCTTCTTCGTTGATTTTGGCGGGATCATAACGTACTCGTGCCTTGTTGGCGGCGTAGTTCACGTTCGCTTCTTCAACACCCGGAGTCTTCTTGAGCTTGCGGGTAATGAGAGCGCTGCAACTGGCGCAGTGCATGCCGGTGATGACGAGATCGCATTGGGTATTCATGAAGTGGGGTGAATTTTGTACTTTGGATCAAGCGACTCGATTTCCTCCGTCCATTTCCGTATATCCAAACTCTCGTCATGGTCGATGGTCACTTTTTTCGTATCAATATCAACCTCCACGCTTTTGATTGCAGAAAATTCGCTGCTTACATCTTTAATGAGTGCCGCGCAGGACGCACAATGGATGCCGGGGATGGAAACGGTTGTTTTCATATGGTGATAGAGGAAAAGAATCAGCGACGTGAGAGCCCAACGACATGGAGCACTTCATTAATGAATGCTTCTTTGGCAGATGGGGAAGCCAGTTTCTTCGCGGCACAGGTGTGCAAATGGCTTTCAAGAACAGCGGACTGGATGTGCTTCAAATGTCCCTGCATCGCAAGTGCGAGTTCGAGGATCTCCGTACAGTAAGCATCTTCCTCCACCTGCTTTCGCAGTTTCACGGTTAGACCTTCGAGCCGCTTCACGGCATCCAGTGTTTTCTTCTTGGCATCATCTCTCATAATTGGAGGGGTAGGGGGTAGGGGTAGTATATCCCCCTACCGCTCACAAACAAGAGCTGATCAAAGACGCATGGCCGATCCACTTGCAGCTTCCTGAATAGCAGCGCCTATTGCTTCAATGGTGCTTTCGACTTCCTTTCCGTTCACGAAGAACGTTGGCGTGCCATTCACGCCAAGTTGCCTACCCTCCTGCTGAGAGGCTTCGACAATGGCCATCTTGATGTCCGATTTTCTGCATCGTTCGAAGAGATCCATATCAAGACCAAGATCCTTTGCCCACTTGGAAATCGCAGCAGGACTTAAATCATCTTGGTTCTCGTAATCCATCTCCTCAAATTCCCAGAACTTCCCCTGATCAGCTGCACACTCAGCTGCCTCAGCTGCTTCTTTGGAATAGCGGTGGTTGGGAAAAATAGGAAAATGCTTCACCTCGTAACGCATCTGCGAACCGTATTGTTCAAGTAATGGCTTTATTACTCTCGTCTGGGCTGCGCGACATGCTTCACACTGGAGATCGATGAACTCCGTCACAACGACTGAGGAGTTTACGTTGCTCCGTGGATGAGGAGGGCGGTTGGATTCGGCAGAGATTCCCGTGGTATCGACGCTGCATGCAGAAAGCAGAAGGAGCGATCCGATCACTGACGGGAGGAAGAAGCGGGTGTACATAAGAATGGGGGGAATTATGGAAGCATGGAATCAATGGCCTTCTGGAAATCGGCGAAAGGAACTGCACCGCTGATCTGCTCAGACTTGCCGCCCGGTCCGAGTACCCAGAAGCCCGGAGTACCGTCGATGCCGGCAGCTGAGCCATCTGCCATATCTTTTGCCACTTCATCTTTATATGCGCCGCTATCAAGACACGTGTTGAACGTGCCCGTATTGAGTTTCAGATCGGCTGCGTACTGTTTAAGAGTGGGAATAATATCCGTTGCATTGCTCCACGTCGCCTGTGTCTCGAAGATTTTGTCGTGCATTTCCCAGAACTTTCCTTGGTCATCGGCGCACTCCGTCGCCTCTGCGGTCTTCTGGGCATGCGGATGGAAGCCCAGTGGGAAATCACGCACGACATATTTCACCTTACCCGTGTCGATGTAGTCTTTCTTCAACTGTCCGTAGGTGTTCGTGTAGTGCCGTCCGCAGAACGGACACTGGTAATCGGTGAACTCGATGAGCGTGACGGGAGCATCCTGTGATCCCAGAACGGGATCATCATCAACAGTGGCGGGAGTCGCAGGAGCTTGGGGTACTTCTGGCGCGGACGGAGTGGGTGCTTCCGCGATTTGCTGGGGAGTCGGATTGTTGGCTGCAATACTGAAGCCCGCTCCGTTGAAATTCCCAAGACCGAAACCCAAGATCACGCCCATGAGACCTATGGAAACTGCAAACCATGGATTAGTAGCTGAGGGAATATGTGAGTGAATGGGAGACTGCCCGGGTGAGTCTTGCCATTTGAGATTTGACATGAGAAGGAAGGAAAAATGAGTAAGAAAATTAGATCACGTTGAACGATCCGCGCACCATGCCCATAGAGCACATGAAGGCAAGTTGACCTTTCTTCGGTGCAGTGAATTCAATGACATTTTCTCCTGTACGAAGTGCTTGGGAAATGTTCAATGAAGGAATGGTCATGATGCTCGTGCATCCCGCAGCGCCTGTCCCATCGACTTTCCAGCGGACCGGAACCCCTGCCTTGATCGTGAGATTGCTCGGCTCATACCCATTACTGGTCACTCGCATGGAGATTTCCTGCACGCTGCCATTCAGAATAGGCATTGTACCTGCCTGATTGTTGTCATTTCCAAAGACTGTGGAGAGATCGACACCGGTAAGCGCGAAGCCGCTATGAAGATTGAAAAGAGCAAGCAGCAGCACAAGTGCTCCTGAGAAACGGAGAAACACACGGGAGAACGTCCCCGATGCCGTCGAAGAGATGGCGCTGATACCAAGAAGGGAAGGTAGTGTGCCAAGCGCGAAGACGAACATCATGAGTCCTCCTGTGAGGAAACTACCTGACGCGAGTGCCGCGAGCTGCAATGACTGCGTGAAACCGCATGGGAGGAAGAATGTGAATGCACCAAGCGCGATCGGTGCAGCAGGATGGTCACTCTCCGAAAGATTGGCGATCCAACGCGAGAGTTTTTTCGGAGGTCGGATTGGGAAACTGCCCTTTGGGATGATCTCAAGGATAGAAAAGGCGAGATACAGCATGATGAAAGCCACGATGATATTCATATAGCCACTCATCCTGGTCGAGAGCGTGATGGACTGTCCGAGCACACCGACGAGGCCACCGAGCACAAAGTACGACACGAGGCGTCCGATATTGAAGTGCATGAGTGGCTTGAACTTCTGCCACGAGGTTTCGGCCTGATGGAGTTCGTTGTGTTTTGCAGCGAGCGCGATCAGGAGACCACCAGTAACCGCAAGGCAGCTGCTCGTCCCAGCCACGAGGCCGATGATGAAGATACCACCGAGTGAGAGTGCTCCCGACGTGGAAGGTGCAAGCGACACGAGATCGAATGCTTGGAGGAGCTTGTAAAGAGCGAAGATGACCAAAAGCGATCCGCCGATCTCCAACCATTTTCGCTTATTTGAGGAGATCGTGGAGATTGACGGCGCTTCATCGTCGAGAACGCTGTAGCCTGCCTTTTCGATAACTGAAGAAATGTGCTCAAAGCTAGGCAATTCTTCTGCTTTTGCCGTAATGCGCGCAGTGCCGCTCTTGTGATCCACATCGACAGCTTTGATACCTGGCACGGCTTTGAGCTTCTTTTCGAGAAGCAGCTCGCAGCTCGCGCACGTCATCCCGCCAATGCAGACTGTTGCGAAGCGCTCATGTGGAGAGGAATCAGACATAAAGAAAGGAAATGAAATACAAACGAAGGAGCCAGATACGTACCAGCTTCTTCAAAGACACTGTTTTCCTTATTCCCGAAGGACAACTGTTCGTGCATGAGAAGCTTGTGCAAGAACATTGTCATTCCATTCCGTGCGCACTGTGTCGTTCAGTAGTTCCTGGTAGGCAATACCTGTCGAAAAGAATACGGCCTTTAAGCTCTCCAGTTGGAAAGACTTCGTAACTGTCGCCAATATAGATGTTCCTTCCGAAAGACAATGACCATCATTACAAGGCAAATCACCGTCCATATCTGGGGCATGGTGTCTTGGACGTGTGTACGTCATGCATCCGTCGCAATGCAGGGGCGACATGGCGTTTGCAGGTGTCATGACCATTTCTGTCACTTGTTCCATGTCCTCCGTACGATCCATAGGCATGGCTTCCATTGCTGATG
This sequence comes from uncultured Candidatus Peribacteria bacterium, assembly GCA_964428205.1. Lineage (GTDB taxonomy): Bacteria > Patescibacteriota > Gracilibacteria > Peribacterales > Peribacteraceae > CAYRXE01. The sequence goes on from CAYRXE010000006.1 coordinate 10,360, forward strand.
TGATTGGCATTATGCAAAAGCTGCCAACAAACAAATGGATTGCAAAGACCAGAAATTTGAGCCTTTTCAAAAGCATTGCGAAGAGGATATCACGAAATAGACACAGACAAAAAATGGCTCTGCATCTGAACAAAATAATGCTAGTACTGTAAGAGCGTAACTTGCTCAGGATTAAAGTCCTCATCCTCTGATATGTACCGAATTTTGATCTTGTCGATCTTGCCGTCGCTATCTTTTGTAGCTTTTCCAAAGATGCATATGTTCTTTTTGTGGGAAGGCTTCAGATGATCAATGAGTTCATCAATCTTGTCTTGAGGAACAATGCACAAAATATACTGCCTCCCAGTTTCGTCTTGTTTTTTCCTAGTTTGAAATGAAAAATGATATTTTTGCGCTCGACCGTAATAATCCATAAATTTACCAACAAGCTTGATATCTACAGCATCTTCATCGTTAAAATCCTCGTTAAACCTTTCCCTGGCTGGCAGAAAATCGTCATCGAATGAAAGCTCTTTTTTCTGCTGATAAGTTACATGAGCTACCTCAACTTTCTCCTTTGGAGAATCAAAGTACCCAACCCTCAAGCTTTCAGTTTTCTTTTCTTCAAGCGGTATCAGATCGCGAATCAGTGGTTGGTTTATCTTAAATTGATCCCAACTAATCTGGGAAACAGTTTTCTCCTTGCCATCAGAATTTTTTAAAACAATAACTACGTTGCCATCTAGAACAGATCGACTTTTCTCTTCAAGAGCTTTCCCTTTTGAGAACAATTTTAAAGCGAGCTGTTGCCCCACCGTCGAGAAAAAACTTTTCCCCAATTCCTTGAGACCGATTGCATCTGCAATTAAAACAGCCGTAGCAGTACTAACTAACGGTTGGACTACAGGAGCAAGTTCCTGAAGACAAACCACTATTTCTGTTGAACCCTTTTTGAGTGCATTGATTTTAAAATCAATAACTTTTCTAAGATCCTCTCTTTTTTGAGCCTTCACATAATTATCAAATAGCTTTGATAAGGCTACAAGTGCTCTTCCCGCTTGCCCTACATCCATTTTCCCCTGATCTACAGCAGGTCCCTTGAATTCGAGATAGCCAGAGAGTTTGTCTTTAGACATACATATAACAATATCAGACTTTGACAAAACTCCAAATTCGCTTACATATAAGGCAAACCTCTGTGTTATTTACTTTTTTTTGCGATTTGCAGAATTGGCAACCCGACAAAGACTTAAAACAAACCCCAACTAATCCTCAAACTTCAAGAACTTCCACAGTGGCATCCCAAAGCCATCCGCGAGTCCTTGTAGTGTATCGATAGATGCTCGCTTCGGGTCTTTGCCCTCTAGGTTCTGAAGGTACTTTGTGCTGATCCCAGCACGTTGCGCCAATTCGTTCTGGGTAAGACCCTGCTTCTGCCTAAGCAGACGGATACGATCGCCCAATTGCCTTGAAACATCTTTAGCCACGACTGGATTCTCCGTTTCACAACATATATTGAAAACCATCTATAGATGGTGTTAAAATGTATCTGGAAGTCAGTTCCAACACTGTCTCCTTCTCAACTTTTTCTATGACGACAGATGCGACAGGCACAAAGAAATGCCCTCACTGTGCCGAGAAAATTCTCGCAGAAGCCAAGAAGTGCAAGCACTGTGGTGAGTATGTTGATGCAAGACGCTTCCGAAATTTCAAAGGAGTGAAACCTGTGCCGTTCAGTCGCATTGAAATTGCATGTCCAAACTGCGGATATGAAGGAAGACCCAGGACTTACACAGGAGGCTCTACGGCTGTTGAGCTACTTCTTTGGCTCTGCTTCCTCGCGCCGGGTGTCATCTACTCCTTTTGGCGTCTTTCGACACGCTGCTACGTTTGCCCCAATTGTGGCTGTAGAGAGATAAATAAAGCCTGATTGCTTCATGGAGCCAGAGGTATCACAATACCTCACTTATGCGCTTTGAAAGCGAATCAACAGGCGGAAGCAGAAAATGGACTTGGCTAGCAGTGGCCTTGTGTCTGTTTGGCGTCATCATTTTTGCAATACAAATTTACTTCTTCAAAGGGGACTACATCTTTTGGGCTCTTAATGAACCACTGTCTCCCTTGTCTTTAGATCAGATGAGTTCGGTTACCATGCGCATAGCAAGCTTCGTGCTATCCGCCTGTGGCTTTTTCGCTGCTCTCAGAAAATTTTCTAGATGGTGCGGACTCTCAAAACGCGAGTACGGTGCTATAGAACTCCTGATTCTGTGCGGTGTCCTCGTTGCTGCATATCAGGTACAACTCTTCGTCGTTCACGTCATGAATATGATTGCTTCTGCCTATCTCACAATGGGCAGATTTCTCTACTTCCTTTGGCCATCGTATTTGATAGTCGGTACGGTGGTCACAATCACTATAGTCATCGCGCTCAAAACCAATAACAATCGGAGTGGTACTTCCGTGACACGAGAAGGTATTTCGAAGCGTTCAGAGTGAGCCTTGGGCTACTGATATAGCGCTAAAACATACGAGCACAACGAAAGTACCAAGAGCTAGAAGTGAGCTTAGAATTTTGAACTTTGGCCTTGGGTAGAGGAAAAGTAACTGTCAAAAAGAAACGGGTAGCACCACCCTATTGACGGCGCATTCTTCTTAAAGAAATCTGAGAGTACCTGCATCGGATGTGCGGGCTATTTGTTGTGCCAAAAAAATCTCGCCAGTTGTCGGCCAAGAAGACTGAAAGTGTTCTCACAGAGATGCTGTCCGCAAAAGATGTGCACAAATTCGCTGCTATGTGGAAGCGTGAATACGGAGAGCAGCTCACTGACGACGAGGCTAAAGAACGCGCTGAGAGGCTCGTTCATTTTGTCCTGCTCATGCAAAGCATGGGTTCCTAAAATTTTTTATTCTCTTTACCCCTCTTCATATGTTGTGGTCAGTCGATATGCAGATGAATCACTCTATCCCTTCCGGTCTGAACAGTTCAGCGATTTATGATTTCTTGGATGACTATGCCATGCTTGCGACAGCACTTGGCATTCGCTCCCCTCTTGAGCTGATAGTAGCCATCCGTCGCTGCACCGAGGAAGAGGCACGTCAGTGGATCATTGAGACGGACAAGGCACTAGAGGAGCAAGAGATCTCTTCTCGATCCGAAGACGAAGCAAAGACAACAGAGCCGACTGAAGGTGGCTTTCCCCGATGTCCTCCGTGTCCCTCGCGCGCCCCTTTTTTGCGATAGGCAGAGCGCGCATAGATAGCACGGTTGGCAGATACCTTCCTCGATATGTCAAAGTCTTGATATACTTTAAGTTTTTCGCATCCTTATGCCAAATATGAAGCACATCATCTACTGCAGAAAATCATCTGATCGAGATGATAAACAGGTTTTAAGTATTGAATCTCAGAGACGCGTGATGACCGAGTTTGCTAAGACAAATAATCTCAAAATAGTTGATACGATCATGGAGCAAAAATCGGCATACAAGAGAGGTCGCCCCGGTTTCAATTTAATGATCCAGCGCGTCAAAAAAGGAGAGGCAAATGGCATTCTTACCTATCATCTTACTCGACTAGCAAGAAACAGTGGTGATACTGGAGATCTCATTGACCTAATGGATGCCGGGCTTTTGGAAGAAATACGAACAGTGGATGCAATCCACTACAACAACGGCAATGATAAATTCATGATGAATATGCAGTTAGCAATGGCAAAAAAGAGTTCAGACGATACAAGCCAATTTGTAAAACGCGACATCGAAACTAAAACACTAAAAGGAGAAATAACTGGACCAACACCTCTCGGATATTTGAACCTTGATCGAAGAGGAGCGATTGCGGGTCGGCATCACTCGCAAGAGAAACAGATGATTCTGTACGCATTAGGCAGACCATTAAAGCGCGAAGAAATTGATCCAATAACTGGCCCGCTCGTCCGCAGGGTCTTTGAAGAAGCAAGTAAGGCTACATACTCGCTCAAAACACTAACAGATCTAAGTTTCAAGCTTGGGCTACGATCAAAAAATGATAAGAAGCTGCCTCAGGCAACAATATGGAACATACTCAAAAACCCCTATTACTACGGAGCCATTCGTCTTAGAGAGAAAGTCTATATAGAGAATATTCAACACGAGCCACTGATAAGTAAGCAACTATTTGACCGTGTTCAGCAGGTGCTCAGCCGTCGTGGCGGTGGAATGAAGCGACATTTCTTTCCTTACACGGGCATTTTTAAATGCGGTGAGTGCGAATGCTCAATAACGGCAGAAATCCAACGAGGGCACATCTACTATCACTGCACTCATAAAAAGGGAGACTGTAGCCAACGGACGTTCCTGAAATCAGAGATTTTAGAAGAGCAATTGGTTGATGTCATACAGAGATTGGTAATCCCTACTTCCTTTCTAGAGTTTGCTTTTAAAAAGCTCAAGGATTCACACAAAGCAGAATCCCAACTGCAAAATGCTGCACGTCAAAGTCTGGAGAGACGTTATGGGGTGCTTAAAGCCGAACGAGATGCTCTTCTCAGTTTCAAGATTTCTTCTGAGAATGCAAAAGGAGAACTGCTTTCTAACGAGGAATACTTAGAAAAGAAGGAGGCAATAAACAATGAAATGCATGAATTAGAACAGCAGAGAGAGTCTTATAAGAAAGACGCAGACACATGGGTTAAAGACTGTGAAACATTCATCCTATATACCCAAGACATGGCTAATAAATACGGCATGTCTACTCTGGAACAGAAGAAGGAATTGATGTTCCTCCTTTGCTCGAAAGCCACCATAAGGGATAGCTCTGTGGCTTTCTCTTACCGAGAGCCCTTCGCGAGTATTGCAAAACTCTCAGAGGTCACCAGAGGTCGGCTCGAACAGCCTTCGTCGCTTCCGTTAAAGAAAGATTCGTCTTCTTATAAAAAATGGCTCCTCGAGCTGGATTCGAACCAGCAACCCCCTCGTTAACAGCGAGGTGCTCTACCGTTGAGCTATCGAGGAACGCGATGCGCATGAGGGCCACCTACGGTGTCCCTCCTACGGAACCACCCTTCCCTAAGAGGTATGCCTCCAGTCGGGCAGAGCCCGACTTCGGCATGATTACCTTAATTTAGAGAAAGAACAGCGCGTGGATTATAAAGGAGGAATGGGGTTTGACCAGAGGTCTCTTTGGTGGAAAATACCCCACCAATGAAGCATCGAGAAACCATGACATTCGGCAAATTGAGAGAACGCAATGCGGAGCATCTCCGTAAGGTGGGTTACGAGCCTGGCATGGAGATTACGAGCCTCGCATACAAAAAACGTACGCGCGTGCAACAGCTCCTCGAGGCGGGAGAAGAAATTCGAAAATTGAGCGATGTCACTCCTCAAATAGAGGCATACGGCGAGAAGGAATGGAGAAAAAAATTCGTCCTACTCAGCGAAGAAATCCCTTTCATGCCCACTTCTGCCAAGCAGGGCAACGACTTGCGCAGGCATGTGTGGAACTCCCTGCCGCCCTCGCGATATAAAGTGTTTCAGGAAGCATTTTGCGCACGTGAACATCGCTCGGTGCCGCGCTTCGAAGTGGAGGGAGACAAGGTGTACTTCCCCGACATGGATTTTGATGAGTGCTCTCTCGACGCATGCTTGGTAAGTCCGGACTGCCTGGAGGATGACCTGGCCGAGGCATTGGAAATTGTGAAATTTGGGGAAGAAGACGACGGCAATCCCCTCTCACGTCTTCGTAAGAAAGCGACGCCGGAAGCTCTCTCGCGCTTGAAGGAAATTGGTGGATCGCTCAAGGCGCTGGGATTTGATGAGCGTCGTGTCTTTAGGATTACGGACGAGGCTGAACGGATTGCAGGAACGCTGTTGTACTTCCGTCATTACAGATCCACGGACCACCGCAGGGCATCACGCTCGCGCGGAGTACAGCACTTTACAGATGCATACGGAGCTTTTCGTAAAACTGAGCATCAAGCAGAAAACTACACCGAAGAGCGGCGTGATCTCGCCGCCATCCAAGTGGAAATGCGGCAGGCTGCCGCTCGTTTGCTGGCATGGAAGCGCACCACTCCTCAAGAAGAGAAAGATGAAACTGTGCAAGCAACCAACGAGCACGTTGGCAAAGCACTCGAACCACTCGTCTTCGCAGTGGATCGCAGAAAGGTGCAAGCTCGTGACCTGCTCCAAGGAACGGCGAACGTACAAGACTCTACAGGAAGGCGTAATCCCCGTTCCGCGGCATCAAAGGTGGTGACGGCCAGCGACAGAACACAAAAGCGTGTACGCAACATGAACAACATCGGCGCATTCAATGCAAAAGATTCCGGCATTCTGCATACAGAAATCGAGTTACAGGAAAGAATTCTCTTGGGCATTCGCGAAAATTTGCGTCAGTCCGGTTCTTTGCTCGACGATCCGACCGACCCCACGGGAAATTCTGAACTCCGTGCAGATCACGCCAGGAGGATTCGCGGCGCTGTGTACATGGACCCGGCGAGACTGCTGGATGACGAAGGTGGAGTCACTCTCCAGCCGCTCCTGACGTACGCGAAGATCATGAGCCGCGACATGGTCGCTTTGGACTCCGCCACGCAAGCACGCGATCGTGCAAAGATGCGCGACGCCATACTGCGCATGCACATTGTGGGTAAGTTCCAGGGCGCACGAAAATGCTTGGAGTGGATCAATGAGCATATTATCGATCCCCGAGGAGCGCCCGTTGCCATGATTCGCGAAGGGATTATCCGCATGCGCGCATTCCTCGAAAACCACCAGATTGTTCCCGACTTCCACATTCCGGAACACGATGATGCATTCCATACACTGTGCAGTCACTTCAAGCTCATTGAGGGGCAGCTGGAAACCTGTACCGAACGAGGTATGTCGGTAGACGAGATTGCCGAACGCATTGAACACATCGGCGAGTTCATCGACACCATTGATTGCGAAGGTATTGCGAAAGCACTGCCGCCAGATGGAGTGTCACAGAAGAGAAAAAACGCAGAAGCCAAGAGTTAAAACTCGGGCAATGCTGCCGCCGGAGTATTTTCGAATGTCAGCCTGCGTGTTGCACGCCCAACCTCTGGTTGTAACAAAAAGAATTCAGCACGCGCCGGTCGCTTTTTTGCGATCCAGTAAAATCCTTGATTCTTGAACCAGTTCTTGGGCCATGTATAACCCATGCTCATGGGCTTTCCTGCTTCATCAAAAAAGTTCGCATGCAGCGCTTGCCCGTAATGAGGATCCTTCACCTCTGGCTCATCAATCGAAATGAAATAATTTCCGTGCACGTCTTGTTCTTGAGGCAGACCACTGCATACATATGTATTCCCACCAACCTGCAAGATATGTAGCGATGAATCCTTTACGACATGCTTCTGCACCAATGAACCTGTCACGTGCACATCCACACTCACTGGGCCACCTGAACGCGAGCGTGGGAGAAGAAATGTCTGATGACGATCTTCTTTTCGAGGAACCAGGAGATCTTGGCGGTTTTGCCTAGGCAATGTCACTGCGGTATCTCTACTGAACGCTTTGGGCTCCCCATACACCCTCATTTCGTCAGAATTATCGTCAAACGGCTGCAAGATTGCGTACATGGACCCGTCACTTGCCGTAGGCAATGCTGCATCCTCCAACATGAGATACAACGCACCGTCGCTCAAGAACGGCACGATCTGTTTATCGCCCACTCGAAGTGTGCGCAATACCTGCCAAAATTGTCCCCCATCAGGAATATTCGTCACTTGGGCACCGAGCATCGTTTCGGCTTGGGTTGCATGAAACACGAGCTTGCAGTCCATTTTTTTCTGCAAAACTTCCAATGCTCCTTTGAGTGTCGCCATCTGCTGTTTTTCGTTCGCATCAAACTGCATCATTGTGGGTTCCCACCAAAAAGATCTTTCGATTCCTTCAATAAAATTGAGAATGGAACCAAGTGACTGCTTCTGCTCGGCTGATTTTCCCTCCAGGCTTAAGAGATGCTTCCATACCAATGGCTTTTTGTTTTTGAGTTCTTCCGAAGCGCGAGCGCGCAAGACAAGTTGCGCAGCGGCTCTTGTGGCATAGTCATCATTGTCGAGCAGGTTTACAAGCGCCAACACAGCTTTATTCGCAAATTCTTTTTCTAGAAGAACAACATTCTCCTGCGGAGACCTTGATGACTGCTTCTTCTCATCCGCCCCCGCGCTCGCCACAAGCATGCTCAAGGAAGCGGCGATGGGAAGCA
>CAYRXE010000006.1:18649-22720 GCA_964428205.1 uncultured Candidatus Peribacteria bacterium
TCATCCGCCCCCGCGCTCGCCACAAGCATGCTCAAGGAAGCGGCGATGGGAAGCACGGTACTCGTACGAATACGCTCAATGAGCCCGACAGACCTTGGCGCACGCTCTGGTGGAGCAACGGAATCCTCGTGAAGCGTGTCCGGGGTAGGACGCATGCCAGAAACCTACGCCTGAGGTGCTTGGACGTCCAAATTCCCCGCATGATGAATCGGTTCATGGCTAACCTATAAGCAAAAGTAGCCATTACTTCTCAAACGTTTTGATCACGTTTTTCGGCAATTCAATGGAGCAGCTGGTGCAGATGCCCGGGTGACCAACATGCGGGAGTGTGTCCTGGGAGAGGTATCGCACAATGCGTGGTGTGATCACGATGATCAACACAATGCTCGCAACAATGATTGCGAAGAATCCGGTAACCCACCCCAGGAGATGTTGCATGGGAAGAGAAAGACCGATGAGAGTAGGTGATGTTGTGGCTTCGGGGAGCATGCCGCGCACGTAGGCAAAGAGTGCGCTCACAAAGAGCCACAAATAATAATCGACGGGGAACCCAAAGAACCATCGCGTGTACCAAGAAATTTTTCCTCTCCCAAACGATGCCCAACCAAAATGCGGGTTAAGCACGAACCACAATAAATCTTCGATGATCATGCAGCCGAAGTAGAGCGAGAGAATCGTGAGTTCCAAGAACGCGGACCATTCCACGAAGAACACCGGAAAGTGAAAGAGTGCGAGCATGTGCAAGTTCAAATACAGGTGATACCCCGTGAGATCTTTACCGTTGAGGAAGTTCCTCATCCACGCCGGAGCAAATCTCCACGATGGCAAACACCCCGCCCAGCCGTTGCCTCCTTCTATCTGGATTTCCATGAGCGCCGTACACGCCGCAATCACAGCGACAAATCCCCACAGGCCAACGTACGAAAACGGATGTGCGAATTCCATAGCACTCTCGAGCGTGGCAGCGCAGGCACGAAACTGCAATTGCATAATGAATCGTCAATGCGGAGACGCGCGATCTCCCTCTATGCTCTGCGCATGCGCACATCCACCATCTTCCTCCCACTTCTTGCAGGCCTTCTCCTCGTTGGCTGCGGCCCATCCGGTGAAGCACGCGAACCGACTGCCATCACAGCTGTCTCTTCGACATCTGCCGCTTCGTCTACCTTTAAGCGCTTTAAACCCAAGCCTGCCAACAGTCCGGTGGTACAGCCCGTCACGGATGTTCCGCTGTCGGAACTCAAAATTCCCATCCTCGTCTACCATCACGTTCGCAAACAAGAAGGTTGGAGCAAGGCAACGTGGAGCTGGAAGATGACAGTGAGTCCGGATATTTTCGAAAAGCAGATCCAGTGGATGAGTGAGCATGGATACAACACGATCACGCTTGATGATTTTGTAGCGATTATGAAGGGAGAGAAGCTCGCACCGCCAAAGCCGATTGTGATTACCTTTGATGATAACAACGTGAGCCAGTACGACATTGCACTGCCGATATTGGAGAAGTACAACATGATCGGCGTCTTCTACCTCGTCACCAACAGGCTCACCCAAAAAGGTGTCGTGGATGCTGCGATGGCAAAAGATATGTCTGACCGTGGCATGGATATTCAGTCACACACGCTTGATCACGCGACAATGACAAACCTCACGCTCAAGCGTCTCGACGAAGAACTCCTCGGTAGTAAGAAAGTGTTGGAGGATCTCACCGGTAAACCCGTCCGTCACGTTGCCTATCCATCGACTGCACAAAATAAGACCGTGCGCGAGCGCACGAAGGCTGCCGGCTACACGACGGGAACCATCATGGATCCACGCTCCGCAACGGTGAAGGATGATTTCTTCAAGCTCCCGCGCATCATGATCACAGATGACACGGATATGAAGAAGCTTCTTCCTTAAAAAGGCGCGGAGCCCGCCGAGTACTGACTGGCAGGTCCGCCGCCACGGGGGGTGTGCGGTAGCCCTGCGCGCAGCGCGTTGTCGACGAGGCGAGCCGAAGCCTTGGAGGCTCGACGAGGAGACACAGGGCGTGCGGGAGGGTCATTGGCGGCGGTGGCTTTTTCTTTTGCCACTTTTCTTTTGTGCGGCTGACAAAAGAAAAGTGGATGCCTAGTATCAATATTTTGGCTTCAGAAAGCGCCAGTAAGAGCACGTGATGATACCCGTCTTCTCCTGTGTCTCCCCCATCAGACTATGGACAAGATGTTACGAACATTCTTCATTACCGGACTCATTAGCATCACGACAGCCATTGCCGGTTGTACCGCCATGACAGGCGACAACGGTGGTACTTCTGTGAGCTCCTCCAGCACCTCAAGTGCTGTGTCTTCGCAGGCCTCGAACGTGGTCATCTCTATGGATGAAACCGGATTCAACCTTGCCACAGTAACAGTTGCTCGCGGCAGCATGGTCACGTGGATCAATGACGGTGATAGCACACAGACGGTCACCGGTGATGACGGCGGACCGGATAGCGACAGTATTGTCGCGGGTGCCAGCTACACGTACACGTTTAACACTGCGGGAACCTACACGTATCATTCCGAAGAAAATCCTGAGCTTGTGGGTGTCATCGTCGTGACGGAGTAATACACTGTGCACATGATGCGCACTCTCCTCTTTCTGCTTTCTATCGTTGTGAGCTCCTGCAATGCAGCACCTGTGCCGCAAACGCAGGGTGCAAGTTCATCGCGATCAATATCGAGTGCAGCAGCAGTGAAACCCCTGGAGCAAGTCCCCTCTCAGTTATCGGTCGCACACTTTGGACAGATGAGACTGGAAGGGAAGGATTTGAAGCTGACTCAAGTGGAGAAAAACACGGTCTACACCAAATATAACGCAACCTACCGCAGTAACGGATTATTGATTACCGGCGTGATGCTGATCCCGAATGCCGAAGGTTCGTATCCATTGGTACTGATGAATCACGGATACATCGATCCCGCTGTGTACACGCAAGGCAGAGGACTCAAGCGTGAAGAAGATTACTTGGCTCGTCATGGATTTGCCGTGTTCCACAGTGACTACCGTGGACATGCGAAGTCAGATAAGAGTCCTGATACGCGCAAGGTCTACGACGCAAGTTTGGAATACAGCATGGATGTCGTGAACGCATTGCACGCGATTCGCGCTGCCAAGCTCCCACGTGTGAATGCGGAGCGACCGGGAATTTTTGGACACTCCATGGGCGGTGGACTCACGCTCAACATTCTCACGGCATATCCCGAAATGTTCCAAGCGGCAGTGCTCTACGCACCGGTGCATAGTGACGCCTGGGAAAACTTTGCACGCTGGAGAATGGAGCGCGACAGTGATGATCAGACGATGACCGTTCTTGGGACACGTGAGGTAAACAAGAAAGTCTGGGACCTGCTTTCTTCGCAGCCATTACTCAAAAACATCACTTCACCGGTGTTGCTTTTTCAAGGAACCAAAGACAAAGATGTTCCCTGGGAATGGGCGAAAGATCTCGCAAAACGCATGACGGGACTCACGAAAGATTTCGTGTACGTGGAGTACGAAGGCGAAGGTCATGAGTTTGCAACGAGGTGGACCAATTTTATGGAAACCACATCTGCGTTTTTCCAGCGTCATCTCAAGGGCGAGAGTACTCCGCTCCTCTCTGCATCACGTGTGACCAAGAAGCCGTATGGTCTGCAAGTCTCACCCAAAAATTCTCCGGTGAGCCCGGAGAGATTCACGGGATTCCACACAGGAACAGATTTTGAACTGACACCTGAAGAAAACACACTCGCATTTGAGGCGACTGCCGTCTGTGACGGCATTATTCTGAGCGCCGGCAAAGTGAGTGGATACGGTGGAGCAGTGACACAACGGTGCACTGTGGATGGAAGTGATGTAAGTGTCGTGTACGGCCACCTCGCCGTGAATGCTCTGCGCGTAAAAACGGGGCAATCCATCGTCACCGGTCAGGCACTCGGCAGGCTCGGCAAGGGAAACAGTGCCGAGACGGATTACGAACGACAGCATCTGCATCTCGGTATTCATCGCGGGCCAAAGAGTGAGCTTCGTGGCTATGTGTCCACGAAAGACCTCCTTCGTGAGTGG
>CAYRXE010000006.1:22820-33958 GCA_964428205.1 uncultured Candidatus Peribacteria bacterium
GAACTTCGCTTCGGCTCTTCGTCGACAAAACTTGCATACAGTGTGGCGAATGCACGATTTGAATTTAGTTCGAGTATTCGTGTGACAGGTGATGTGACCGCAACAGCAATGCTTTCGGGTGCTCGATTGACGGTAAGCGGCAATGCGAACATTACGGGATCTTTGCTTGTGCAAAACAACACGACAACTCGCGGAGTGATGACTGGTAGGACACTGCGTGTCACCACCAATGCGGATATTCATGGAAACTTGGCCGCGAGCGGCGCAGTGCGTACCGATAGCAACATCACCATCAACGATGAGCGTACGTCAGAAGATGCTGTTCTCACCTTCGGCAATAACGTCAGTGATGGAACGATCACGTACAGCCGTGTGTTCCGCGAGTTTGATATCAACAAAGGCATTCGCGTGACGGGCACAATTTCGGGTAGCGGCGGTGTGCTCTTGGAACATGGCACTACCCTCACCGGTAGCATCATCCGTGGTTTTGGACTCAACACCGATTGTGATGGAGACGCACAAACTGTTTCGTGGGATGCCACGAGTGGTCAGTTTGGTTGTGGCGATGATGACCAAGGCGGCGGCTCGGCCGGATTGGTGGATCACTACGTCCGCGCGAGCGGCGACACCATGACAGGTACGCTCATCGTACAGAACGGCACGACACACACTCCTACGGGAACACCTCTCGTGAATGTCCTCGGCACTGTTTCGGGTGCACAAATCCGCGTGAGCGGTCCCGGGGAAATTCATGGCGCACTCAGCGCATCGGGTTCTGTTCGTACCGATGGCAACCTGACGATCAATGATGATCTCACGGCAGCCGACGCCACGCTCACATTTGGAAATTCTGTCACAAGCGGTGTGCTGACCTACGGAAACACCTTTAGAGAGTTTGCGTTTAACAGCGGTATCCGCGTCTCGGGAAACATCTCCGGAAGCGGAAACCTGCTCTTAGAGGCAGGCGGAACAGTGTCGGGAAGTATTATTCGTGGATTTGGCTTGAACGCGAACTGTAGCGGAGGAACGACCGACAAGCTCCTGTGGGACAGCACAACGGGACGCTTCTCCTGTGGCGCCGATGAGGGTGGAGGTGGAGGAGGTATCAGTTACTCTGCAGCCGAAGGCATGTTTGTAAATCAAGGAGGAGACACTATGACCGGCACACTCGTGGTGAACGTGAGCAGCAACGTCGACATCGTACGCAGTACGAGCGGCTCCACAGCTGTAACAGACTTCGGTCAGGCGGGCTCGAGCATGCTCAACGTGATCTCGGAGAACGACGCACTGACAATTTCTGAAGGAGCGATTCCCAACAGCGGTCAGGGCACCGTAAGCACGTCTACGATTACCACCAGCGGCAACGTGGGCGCAGGTTCGTTCGTCATCTTCCGCGAAGACGGTCAGTACATCATCGCGCACGGTAACGGCCTTGCCACGGGCTCACGCTGGATCGGTCAAGATGGCAGCAGCATGGCAGCTTCGCCAACGAACATCGTCAGTACAGGAAACGTCGGCGCAGGTGGTATGGCACTGCGTCGTCCGGACGGTCGCTATCTGGTGATTCACGGAAACAGCGCTACGAACTCCTCGCTGTTTGATCCCGTCGGCACCACTGCCGTCGCTGCGGGCCCCACACTCACGAGCTGTACGGCAGGAGCGGGAACGAACGCCGTCCTCACGGCTTCGGGTAACTACATCATCATGTGTGGAGGTAGCGGTAACTGGGGTGTCTATAACCCGACGAACAACACGTACCGTGCAGGCACGGCTCTTGGCGCAAGCTTTGGTGCCGGCTCTCATGCGCTTCAGCGTGACGATGGCACATTCCTCGTGTTCGCCGGAGGCAACAGCTCCAGCCACTGGATTTTGAACCCGACACAACCGACCAACATGATGTGGAGTTCCATCAACCCCATCACGTCCAGTCCACCAACCGTCACGACGGGTGGTTTTTCCATTCGCCGCGCAGATGGTCGCTTCTTGGTGATTCCGGGAGCCATCAACTCCTCTTATATCTATGACCCCGTGCGCACCTCTACGTCATCCGGTGGCACGATGGTGCAACAGTCGGGTGCAGGATTTGGTCCTACGGCAGCGCTGGGAGACGGTGCGCAGGCAGTCTGGCGCCAGAACGGCACCTACTGGCTGCTTATCGGAGGTGGCTCCACGGCTACAAACATTATCGACCCCAGCACCAATACATCCAGCCAGTTCACGGCAGGTCCCACACTCAACGGTGGACCGAACGCCGGCGCACTCAGCTTTATGCGACAAGACGGTGCCTACCAAGTGATCCGCGGAGCCGCAGGCAACGTGACCGAAAAATACGACATGGGCTTCGTTCTTGGAGGACCCAGCTCTTCCACAGGTTCGGTGTTCACGACGGAATGTATTACCGCACCCGCTACGAACACCGGCTCTCGCTTGTTCTGGAACACGAACAGTGAAGAAAAAGTTTCGTTCAAGGTGCGCACGGGCAACGGTTCTTGCAGCGGCAGCTACCGCGATGTTCCCTTCAACGGAGATCTTCTCCGTCCAGCACCTGGCGACAACCGTGTGCAGGTACAGGTGATCTTTAAACGCAACATCCCCCGCTTTGCCGACCAAGAATGGGGCATGCGCAAGGGCTCGAGTCAGACGCGCTACCGCCGCACCAACCGCGACCCCACGTTGTTCGACTTCACCATCGAAAACTCCTCAGGCGTGCACCGTACGCAGTTTGAATTCGGTGATACCGGCAAAGCCTCAGCACCGGTTGCGGTGAACGTCTTGAACGAAAAAGATCGCAAGAACGAACTCGCACTCGCAAAAGGAGTTGCATGGCCCAGCACGCGCAACGCCACCAACAACTATTTGTATAACGGTTCTTTTGCCAGTAACTCGGCGCTCACGACGGCGGCATCTGCAGGAACTGTAGTGATGAAGCGCCCAGACGGCATGTTTGTGTTTATTTCGGGAAACAAAACCACTGCCAATGCGCAGTTGTTCGATCCTACTTCGAGAACATTCAGCGCTTTGGGCGTGACGCCCACGGCAGCAGTCAGCTCTGGTGCACTCGCCTTCAAGCGACCAGACGGCAAGTTCTTGCTTGTCATTGGTGGATTGACGCCACTTGCCACCAATATCTACGACCCCATCGCCAATACCTTTACCGCAGGACCAAATCTCACAGGTCAAATTGGTGCCGGACCAGGTTCGCATGTGATTCCGCTCAATAATGGACGCGTGCTCATTGTCCACGGCAACTTCAGCAGGGACACCTCCATCTACGACACGCGCCAGAACACCATGATGGCAGGACCGCAGCCAACTCTTCGCGTGGGTCACGGTGGCATGGCGATTCCACGTCCGGACGGTTCGTGGCTCGAAATCCCCGGTACGCAAACGGCTGTTTGTGGTCTGTCGACGATCTCCAATTTCTTCGATCCCGACGAAATGGCCTTCACAGGCGTCGGCTCCCCCACCATCACCACCGGTCTCGGACCGGGAGCCACGGCATTCGAACGCAGCGACGGTCAGTGGGTCATCACCCGTGGAGGAGGAACGGCAGCCACTTGTGCCGCCACCACGGCAACGCTCATTTATAACCCCATCACAAACCGCGTGCTCGCAGGTCCCACACTCACAACAGCAGTGCGCTACGGTTCGGTGGTGATGCCGCGCCCAGACGGCTCCTGGCTGATCACCGTAGGCAACGCGACAACCACCACGCAGATTTACTTCGAGAAAGCTGGTGCATACACCGCCGAAGGTCTGGCCGGTGTCGGTGCCACGGTTGCTGGACCCGCACTCGTAACTGCAGCAGGCACGGGAAGCGTTGCCTTCCAGACCGACGACGGCAAATTCCTCATCACCTCGGGCGCAAACGCCGTTGGTTCTGCGGGTACCACCGTTGCACAAACGTACGACTCGGGATGGGTCACAAGCGGTTACTACGCAAGTGAGATCATGCAAGTGGGCGACTTGGACTCAAACTCCACCCTCTCTTGGAAAGCGATTCCGGATATGAAGGGTGTGTCGGCCGAAGTACGCACCGCGAGCACCGAGCTCGGTATTCAGACAGCGCGTGCACGCGAAGTCGCAGTCAGTGGCGGACGCATTAACCCGGGAGCAGGCGAAACATATGTACGTGCGCAGTTTAACTTTAAGCGCACCTTCCCCTCGTACGGCGGTATCTTCACCGACGTCTGGTACAACTCCAGCAACGCCATGATTGTTCCTTGGAGGCAGATTCCTACACCGATCTTGCAAGAATTCAGCATCAACAAAGATAAAGACATCATCAGCTTGCGCGATGCCAACGTGCCACTCTTCCGCGTGAGCACCAATGGTGACATCTTCACAGGCAACCTCGGTTCGGTGAACACTGGTGGTGCCGACTTGGCCGAGCGTTACACCTCTCCGGATGACTTGAAGGGAGGCGAAGTCGTTGCCATCGATTACAGCAGCGAACATGGTGTGCGCCGCACTGCATCGTCGTATCAAGATGATGTTCTTGGTGTGGTCTCCACGGCTCCGGGCTTCGTCGCCGGTGCATTTACCAAGGGCTCGTACCCCATTGCTCTCGTCGGACGCGTTCCGGTGAATGTCACGAACGAAGGTGGCCCTATCAAAATCGGTGATCGTATTACCTCAGCATCTCTCGCGGGCTTCGGCATGAAAGCGACAGAAGCCGGCCGCGTTGTTGGTATTGCCATGGACAACCTCGACTTGGATAGGATGCAGCCTTGTGCACAGGACAAGAAGCGCAAGTGCGGTCAGGTGATGATGTTCGTGAACCTGAGCGACTACAACGGACCTAAAAAGTGATGAGAGCTGAGTGCTGAGTGATGAACAAAGCGCTAAAGAATGAACATCCCATCTCCAAACGAGAAGAGGCGAAGTCTTTTTTGAATCGCTTGTTGGTACGCATCAATGATCTTCTCGCGACTTGCGAATGCACTGACAAGCATGAGCAAACTTGATTTGGGCACATGAAAATTTGTGATGAGTCCATCGACCATCTTCCACTCGTAGCCTTCGCGGATGAATAAGCTTGTCGCCCCTGAAGGCTTACTGATGTGGCCACGACGATCACTGGAGGACTCCAGTGTGCGCGCAACGGTGGTGCCTACCGCGATGATTCTGCGACCGTCTTTTTTTGCTTGTTCGAGCGCTCGCGATGCCGCGGCACCAATCACGTACTCCTCGGTGTGGAGCACACCTGTTTTCCATTGTTCCTCGGTGAGTGGAGCAAAAGTTCCCAAGTGCACGTGTAGCGTGACGCGAATAATCTTGTGTCCCTGTTTTTCCAGATCGCGCAGAAGTTTTTTTGTGAAGTGCAATGATGCCGTGGGAGCCGCGATGGATCCTGGATTCTTCGCAAACACCGTCTGATACTCCCGCTTGATTTCGCGCTCGGTGAGCGGCGTGTGTTTGATGTACGGAGGAAGAGGCATCGTGCCGAATTTCTCAAGTTCTTTTTGGAGTTTTGAAATTGGGAAGTTGGCTTCCAATAGCCATTCTTTCTGATCACTTTTTTTGACCACAAATCCTTCCTTTCCGTGCATCTTCAGAAATTCTCCCTCGCGCAATTTTTTGGGACTGAGTACGCGCAAGAATCCCTGAGCCGTAACACCAAGCGACAACACCGATACTGTTCCCCCGGTAGAACGCGTGAGAGCGACGCGCGCAGGAATCACTTTGGTCTCGTTGAGCACGAGCACACTCTTTGTTGGTAAGAACTTCCCGATGTCTTTGAAGACCGTGAAGTGGATGTCTCCACTGGCCCGATCAAGCACCAACAACTTCGCACTATCCCGCGGATGTGCAGGTGCAGTGGCAATCAGTTCGTGTGGGAACTGGTAATCGTAGGCTGCGAGTGCTTTCTGGAAGTCCATGACAAATAGCATAGCGGACTGATTCGAGAAAAAAGGCGCGGAGCCCGCAAAATGGGGGGGGTGAAGGGGCAAGTGGGTTGGCGAATCATTTTGCGGTGATTTTTCTTTGGTTACTTTCTTTGTATGGCAGACAAAGAAAGTGACAACCTAGAGCAGCAAATAGACCATGTGATGTATAATCGAGGTATGCAAACAGCCACCTTCGCCGCGGGATGCTTCTGGGGAGTCGAAGACTTCTTTCGTGCTATCCCTGGAGTAAGCGAAGCCATCTCGGGGTACACCGGCGGAACCGTCGAGAACCCCACCTACGAACAAGTGTGTACGGGAACGACCGGGCATGCCGAGGGCGTGGAAGTGACGTTTGATGAATCACAGGTGAGCTACGAAAAACTCCTGCAGGTCTTTTTTGAGAACCACAATCCTACCACCGTAAACCGACAAGGCCCGGATATTGGTCATCAGTACCGGTCAGTCATTTTCTATCATGACGACGCACAAAAGGCTGCCGCGGAGAAGTACATTGCCGAACTCACGAAGAACCACGCGTTTGGAGACAAAGAGATTGTCACAGAGCTTGTTCCCGCTCAAACCTTCTGGAAAGCAGAGGAATACCACCAAAAGTATTTGGAGAAACATGGATTGGGGTCATGCCATGTATAGGAGGAAATGAGGAATGGAAGAAATGATGAGAAGGTCTTCGTGTTTCCTCACTTCCCCAATTCATCATTTCCTCATCTCTTGATAAAAGTCGATCTATCACTTGCTGATATCGAGTGCTAACCGTAGGATCAGAAGTGATTTTTTCCCACTCTGTTTGTATGTCCGCAATTACGGATGCACTGTCGTGGCGCTACGCCACAAAGAAATTTGATCCTGCGAAGAAACTCTCCGACGCAGATCTTGAGGAGCTCACGAATGTCCTGCGCCTCTCCCCTTCTTCCTATGGCATTCAACCATGGAAGTTTTTGATTATCTCCGATCCCGCCATTCGCAGCGAGCTTCGCAAAGCCGCATGGGATCAGGCACAAATCACCGACGCCTCTCATCTCGTTGTGCTCTGCGCAAAGACCACCTTACGCAAAGAAGACATCGACGAATACATCGCTCATATTGCCACCACTCGTGGCATTGGTAGCGATGCACTCACGCCACTGCACGACATGATCATGGGTTCCCTTAGTCGCCAGACGCCCGAAGGAATTACTGGTTGGAACCAGAAGCAGGTCTACATTGCGCTTGGCTTGCTGCTTTCGGCCGCTGCCCAAAAGCAGATCGACTCCTGCCCCATGGAAGGGTTCGACGCTACGGCATTCGACAACATTCTGGGCCTTTCGGCACAGGGTTTAACGGCTACGGTGCTCTGCCCGCTGGGCTACCGAGCAGCAGATGACACGGCGGCACAACATGGCAAAGTCCGCTTCCCCAAGGACAAAATCGTCCAGTTCATCTAAGGATTTTTTGAGCACAGAAGCGGGCAATCCACTTGCCTGCTTCTTTTGTGCAGCAAGGCTTCACAAGCAGGAATTCTTTCTTTAGCATGCTTGCGCCCCGCCACGGCGTCTCAAACGCCTGTGGCTTCCTGTCTTTCTTCCTCCTCACCCTTATGGTCTCGAGTCACATGCCGCTCACCCGTGTGTACGCCTTCTCCGACTGTTACGGTCGCAGCAAGAACCCATTCACGCAGGATGACGCCGATGCACTCATCTGCACCGACTTCCGCAGCTTCCCGCTGCTCGAAACAAAAAGGGATTTTGATATCTACGGTCGTGAAAGCATTGTGGAGCACCTCGTGCGTCTCATCTTCGCTCTGCACGATGAAGTGATGGAGTCGAAGTCCTACAAGAAGGAAATCAAAGAAGCATTTAAGAAGACAACGACGGGCATCTTCATCAACTGGGCACCACGCACCGCAAAGGACAACGGTTCCCTCTTCTACGTCGCCATCACCAAGAACATCCGCATTGTCACCACATCCCTCGAAGCTCTCTCGAGCGTGAAGGATCGTATTGAGTCTCTGCAGCACATCCCCAACAACGACAACGGTCTCTGGGGCCCACGCGAGCAGTTCCGCAGCTCGTTTGCTCCTTGCCTCCTCTACCCGGATCACGGCTTCAAGCTCCAGACCGACAAAGTCTCCATCATCCCCAAGCACGACGATAACCGCTGGGAACTCTCGTACGTCGACCGCTTCGGTAACCTCATCAGCTACTGCACCAACCCTAAGAAGAAGTGGGCAGAGATCGAGAAGATGGCAAAGGCCAGCAAGGACGGCACGGTCAAAGTGGTTATTGGTAACGTCTCGCAGCGCCTCAAGATCACAACGTCCCTCAAGGACGCTGAGCCAGGTGCTCTCGTGATCTACCCAAACCTCAACGTCGATATCGTTCGCAAGTGGGAGGCAGACGAAGACAAGTACGAGCGCCTCTACAAGTCCGCCTACTTCCAGTTCGCCAAGCCAGACATTGGTTCTGCTATTAAGATTCCTAAAGCAGGTAAGTAATTCTGAATTTGATTACAAGAACGGCGACTTCGGTCGCCGTTTTTTTGTGCCTCTCCCCCTAACCCCCTCTCCCACGGCAAAGAGATCATTTGGATGTACTACAATCCACTCTTCAATCATGAACTGGGAGAGGGGGAAATTTTGCGAAGCAAAATGGGGGAGAGGCTTTTTTCTTGACGAAGCGACAGAGCATCCCGCATGATCCGCGCAGATGACCTACCAGATCCCGTCCACCGTCGTGACGTCCACGTGGATGAAGCGCTGCCATCTTATGGCCAGCGGGGTTCTGCGTACGTCGTAAAATGAAATAAGTAAACGACGAATCAAACGCTTTCCCCGCCCAGGAAGGCGGATTTTTTGGTTCCTTGTCATCATCATCCCTTACACGGCGGCCTGCGGATTGTAGTCTGTAGCCCGCCCTGCAATGGCAGTGCAAAACTTTTTAACCCCTTTCGTAAGAAGGAGCCGAAGGATGCTGTGGGACCTTGAAGACCGGACCATTGCGTACATGATCGACCCGAGAAATGACCGTTTGGTGTGTAGCCGCCAGCTCAAAGCTGAGCGTGTGGCTGCTATCCAAGCAGATATTCGGGACGACGATACGCATGAGCGCAATCGCGAAACGATCTTGGCGCACAAAAAATGGCGAGACACGCTGATGCTCACTCGCAAGCTGGGCTGGAAGAACGGCGAATTCCGAGGACACATTCCTCAGCTTATCGCTGTTCACCTGCGCAAACATGGGATAGGGAGCGAGTCGCTCGTCAGCGAGCGCAAGATACTTCTCCGCAAAAACGGCGAGGTCATCGAAATCCTTCCCAACGGGCAACTGGGAGACGTCTTGGTTCCCGCGAGGGAACTGTAGAAGTCTTGCACTGCTGTAGGGACCTGCCGGGAGCCTCCATGTGAGGTTCCCGGTTTTTTTGTGCCTCTCCCCCTTCCCCTCTCCCGCGACATCACACTGCAAAAAACTCATCATCTCGCAAAAAGAGTTATTGCGAACTGGGAGAGGGGTGGATCCGCGAAGCGGAGACGGGGAGAGGCCTTTTAGCGACGTTCGCGACGGCGCTCGTTATCGGTGAGGAGCTTCTTGCGAAGACGAATGTTCTTCGGCGTCACTTCCACAAGCTCATCATCGGCGATGTACTCCAGAGCCTGCTCGAGCGTCATAGGTGTGACTGGAACCAAGTTGATGGCTTCGTCGGTACCGGAGGCACGCACGTTGCTCAGCTTCTTTTCTTTGAGTGGGTTCACGACGAGGTCTTCGCTCTTGCTTGCTTCACCAATGACCATGCCTTCATAGACCATCACGCCTGGCTGCACGAACAACTGTCCGCGATCTTGCAATGCCCAGAGTGCGTACGCGACCGTAGCACCAGAGACCATGGAGATCATGGAACCTTCGGTGCGGCCTGGCAGTTCACCCTTGAACGGCTCGTACATGAGGAACGAGTGCGTGAGGATTCCTTCGCCACGGGTTTCGATGATAAAGCCTGAGCGGAAGCCAAGAAGTCCACGTGTGGGAGCCTTGAATTCCATGCGGGTGTGACCTTCTTCCGTCTTCATATCGAGCATTTCGCCCTTGCGTTGCGCAAGCATGTTGATGACCGTACCGGACTGATCTTCCGGAACGTCGATGATCACGTGTTCGATTGGCTCCTGCTTTACGCCATCAATCTCCTGGAAGATGACTTCTGGGCGAGAAACCTGAAGCTCAAACCCTTCGCGGCGCATGTCTTCGATGAGCACAGCAAGGTGGAGTTCACCGCGGCCGCTCACTTTGTACGCATCGGTACCGGGGATTTCTTCCACTTTCAGTCCAACGTTTGTTTCCTTCTCTTTCTCCAAACGTGCCTTGATGTGGCGAGTGGTCACAAGTGTGCCTTCCTTACCTGCGAACGGAGAGTTGTTCACGAGGAAGTTCATCGAAATCGTTGGTGGGTCGATCTTAATTGTTGGGATGATCTCGGCATTTTCATCTGCACAGATGGTTTCACCCACGTAGATGTCTGCGATACCGGCGATCGTGACGATGTCACCTGCGACAGCCTCCTGCACTTCGCGCTTTTTGACTCCTTCGGCGACGAGAATCTTCGTGATCTTCGACTTACGGACTTTGCCATCGGCAGTTTTGATGAACACGTTGTCCCCTACCTTACCGACGCCTTCGTACACACGACCAATAGCCAAACGTCCCATGTAGTTGTCGTAGCCGAGCGAACTTGGCTGCATGCGGAAGGGCGCTGTGAGGTTCTGCACTGCCTCTGGCACGTGCTCCATGATCAAATCAAAGAGTGGAGTCAGATCTTTGGAGTCATCATCCAGCTTGCGCTTGGCTACCCCTTCGCGAGCGATGGCGTAGCAAATGGGGAAGTCGAGCTGAGCATCTGTAGCTTTGAGAGAGACGAAGAGATCGAACACCATGTCGACCACGTGCTGTGGACGAGCTGCTGGCTTATCAATTTTGTTGATCACAACAATAGGTTTTAGCCCTAACTCAAGCGACTTTTTAAGAACAAATTTTGTCTGCGGCATTGGTCCTTCCTGTGCATCCACAATCAGGAGCACGCAGTCGACGGTGCGGAGGATGCGCTCCACTTCGCTACCGAAGTCGGCGTGTCCTGGAGTGTCGACAATGTTCACGCGACAGTCCTTATATTTGATTGCTGTGTTTTTGGCGTAGATGGTAATGCCACGCTCTTTTTCTTGTGCGTTACTGTCCATGATGAGCTCGCCCACCTGCTCGTGTGCGGCAA
>CAYRXE010000007.1:0-9167 GCA_964428205.1 uncultured Candidatus Peribacteria bacterium
GATGCGGAATGCCTCCAGTAATCCCGAGTGATTTTTGTCGAAGGAGAAGGGCCCTCGGAGTTCAATCTGCATTGCATCCGAAAGTCGTTGGCATTTGCCGCCTGCGGCGCAGTTTCTATCGGACGTACAGCGGACGTCCGTGTTCGTGTTGCACCTTCCAATCGACCTCGCCTCGACGCATCTCGTCTTACCGGGGCACTCATCAGGACCTTTGCACTCTTTGTTGAGGTCTAGCTCACAGCGTCCGCCCATCACGCAACCGTATTGGGAGACGTGCTTGCGTTTGAGATCCTCAGGATTTTGTCCTGCGGCGATTCCTCCTGCCAAGTCGCCAAGACTTCCGCTCTTTTCCAATGCGGTTTCAAGCAAGATCAACGCGCGGAGCTCCTGACCAGCAGATTCGGTAAACGCACTCTCGGGCAGTGCCCCCAGGACGTTCATAAGTGCTTCACTATCGCAGCCGTAACCATTCACGCTCGGTGGAAGGTAATCACTGTGGAACGCACAGCGCGGAGGTTCGCTGCTTTGTGTGGGTGCCTCACAACCAAACTCCGTACATTCATTCAAGGTGCCAAACGAAACACCATCTGCCATGGCACAACTTGCAGCATCTACAGGTACGCAGGTGTTGCCAATGTCCTCTGCGGGGCAGCACCAACTTTCTTGTTTGGGCGGTTCAAAGGACCACCTCTTATACCAATCGGCATCCACAACAGTGGGATCCTTGGCGCCCTTGAGGAGTTCCTCATAACGCTTGTTGAGGAATGTAAGGACTTCTTGCAGTACGCCGAGCGCACTGATGCTCTGGGTGTTGAGAGCTTTCTTCATTTCTCCGCGCACTTTTTCCATCTGCAGTTCCAAGAGAATTTCATCGGCGCGCAGACACGCAGAATCATTCAAAAGACTTTGGCGTGTGCGCACGACCGTCATGTCTACGGTTGCAAAACTCGATACCACGCCTGTCACCGAACGCACCCATCCTCCCAGTGCAAATGCGCCAAATCGCATGGCCGCTTCTACCGCCCAAGCGTGCGCGATACCCTGATTACTGCGCTCAATACTCCTTTGGACGTAGGGCGAAATGGCAGGAGGCAACTGCTGCGCGTGTGCTGCCTGCGTGAGCAGGAGTGGGAGCATAAGGCCTAAGACAATGCGCATACGGAGCGTCATGGTGGAGGCAGCAGAACTTGGCACTGACTGTTAGCGAGTGTCCATGTGGCATCATCCTTAAACGCACACATGGCAGTCGAGAACTTCACCTGGAGGAATTGCTTAAGGAGGGCAGAGGCTTCGGTGGTGAGCGTTGCAAGTTTGGGAATCGTCGCGTCCAAATAATTGCGGTAGAGCTCCGTCGCGACTCTTGCGCCGAGTGCTTCACTCAATCTCTCCGTTCCCGCAATTGCAGCGTTGAGACCAATGGGGTTCTTCCACAGAGAAATTGCTGTTTCCAGAATACCTTCCTGCGGACTCTGGAGATTTTTGAGTGCGGCAAACGCACACTTGGAAGGTGGAGATTGAGGCGGCAGACCATTTTGCTGACACAGAGCTGCGTCCATTTGCTGGATCAGTAACTCCGGACGGTACGGAGGAATGGGAGGCGTCACACTCAACGGAACGGTGGTTGCGGTACTGCCATCGATCGCCGGCGGGATACAAGCTTCGGCAGTGAAGGCCTGATCCCCTGCCCCGAATGTCTGACGACCCGGGACAAGACGATGATCTTCGACTGACTGCTCAATACATTGGTCGATGTAACACATGCTTCCGCCGATCGTATTCTGGTAACCGGTCGTGCGGTTGGGATCACACACTTTGCGATTGGTCTGCTCAGCGTCGCGTACGGCGGCCACGATGCGCGGGTCGTAGTTATTCGGATCCAACGCCTGCGCACACGTGCGTGGGTCACCGGGTTTGAGGTTTTGGAATGCCAAGCGATTCAAATCTACGAAGGCCGCCTTCTGAATCGAGAGTGTGTTCGTATATGAGGCCGTGAAGGTATTCGGGCAACGTGCTTCGGCTTTTCCTTCCTTTACACTGCGCTCACGACACGAGGCATCGGTGAGCAATTGCCAGCAGGTTTCGACGTTGAGCTCGACCGTCTTGGGCTTACTTTGGTTATCCAAAATCTGCAGAGTGAGGCGGTTGCCGTTCGCATCGAGGAAGAGACCATCTTGGTCATACAGTTCGCACTGTGCCTTATAGGCTTCACCTTCGTTCTTGCAGCAGATGGCACCAAATTGATCGGATGACATGCCTGCGAGGTTTGGGTAGCCGTCGTACCCCGGCGCGTTTTGGCAGTACTGACGTGCGTGTGTGAGCTCGTGCAAGATCAGCGGCACAGGCGGAGACTGCGATTCCAAATCGCGGTTCTTCACGACCAGGCGGATGACGCCGTTATTGTCTTTGGGGTACGTCTTCGCTCCTCCAAAGGAGAGGTTTCCGCACTCCAATTGAATCTTGCAGCTCGTCTGCGGATTGAACGGCAATGGTTCCTTCCAGCTCACATCTTCACATGCATCAGGTCCGACCAGCGTTGCGCGCGTACCTGTGTCCTTCGTACATGCAGAGAGCAAAATCTTATCGCGAGATTGCGTGACCTCCTGCTTACACACTGCGGTGCCCGCATCGCCCACAAGTGGTCTGCACAAGTAACCCAGTCGCTGGAATGGCTGCGTGCAGAGTCCTGTTCCGTCCTTGATAGGTGGTGGGAAATCGCCACCCGTGGTTGTCGTGCCTCCAATCGACGTGTTGCCTATCCAGCAAAGGTTCTCGCGTTCAGCTCCCTCCACGGCACCGTTGGTATCGCGGCAGAGTGACGGCAAGACGGGGTCCAATCCAATCCCCCACTGCAGTCCTGCATCACCCGATAGAGAGTCATTCTTCAATTTTTCGACGTACACCCATGCGATCACATTGTCGGGAAGCAATCGGTTGCGTGTTTCTTCGCTGAGCGTGAACCACAACACTTCACCACGCTGAATTCCATAGAGGCCGGCCTGGTCGCGCGCATGCATCCACAAACCCACGAGTGCATTTTCGACATTCGCGTACTGTTTTTTGAGGAACTGACGCTCGGTGCCAATTTCCGCGTTGAGAATTTCTGGTGGCGGTGCAAATTCCGAACGTTGTCCAAGCACAAAGCGCACGCCGTGCATGTAGCGCCACATGGCAGCCGTAAAGTCTTCGCGGTTTTCGTCTCCGTTGTCATCTTTTTTAAGAAGGGCCTTGAGTTCATTGCCCACATTTTCTGTGCGGTTCTTAAACGCCGTGTCACCTTCCATGGCGACAGCACGAAGATTCAATCCTGTTCCCGTGCGCACCACAGAGCCGCTTCCCGCCTGCCATACACGAATAACCGCGCGTGCTTTTTGCGGGAAGTCGCCGTACTCCGGGCTCATGATCGGTGCTTCGTAACTCGTGGCGATTAATTGCAGCTCACGACCGAGCGAACGCACGCGCTCTTCGCGCACGGCCACTTCGCGGATGTCACCAATCGCGGCCAATCCAATACCATCACTCATCTTTTTGCGGTCTTGATGCCCACTGAAGAGGCTTGGCCATTGCAAAGCGTCAAACGCTTTGAGGACTTCGCTCCTCCAGTACACACTCTCCTCTCGCGAGACGGTCTTTGCGGTATAACGCTTCACGTGCAAATCCACCGCAGGCTTACTCTTCTCATCCGTCATCAATTCCTGCTGCGTGAGCTTGAGCATGTCTTTATACACATCACGCGCGACTGCTACGTGCGGGAGCAGTTGGAGGACAATGCCGGCAATGGCGATCTGGCGTTTCATTGTTCGCTTGCGTTATCGCGGGTGCTGTTACGCAGGGCTCCCCGCGCATCCCAAATGCGCGGCAGACAGGCACTGGTTTCTGCTGCAAGACCAAGTGTGTTACGCAAGTCGGCCGAGGCGCGCTCGAGACAATCCATTTCACTTCCCAGAGAGCCCAAACGCATGGTGCTCGCGAGGAAGAGCAGGGTTCGGTGCAGACTTGGGCGAGCGAGAGCCATCTCATTACTGATGATTTTGAGCTGACGACTTTCCTCTGGATTCACTTTGAGTACAGGAACGCTCTCCATGGGCTTGCCCTCGGCCTTTGCCTTCTCGCGAATTTCCATAAGTGCAAAGACCGGGAGTTTTGATGCGCGATCTTGCAGTGTGCACTCGTACAAACGCAGGTATTCCAAGAGCACGCTGCCCACGTCTTCGGTGCGGAGCGTCTGCAGACGACGCATGTCTCTCCACGGCGGCATTTGCGATGCCAAAGCGAGCATCACGGTAGGAACATTTTCACTCTGCGTGAGCGTGCACTGTGCTCGTTGCGTTTGTGACATAACGGCATTCACCACGCTCGACACATTCTGGTGGTACGACTGTTTCCATGCCTCCAATGCGCCAACGTTTTGCCCGGGGAAGAGCAACACTGATCCCGAACAAGCCGCGAGATTTGTCGCGGCATTGTCCCGCAGACCCGCATTCACAATCTGCGCAGTCTGCGTATTGCTGCGCATGGTCAAAAGCACGCCAAGTCCCATGCACGCAACCAGGAGCACGCTTGCCGTGATCCATCTTGTTCTGCCGGTGCGCTTTGGGGGACGCTTAACCATTGCACTGAGCGAGGAAACACGGGATACGACTCAACTGCTGCAAAAGCGGCAGTGACTGACGGACGGGGCGAAGAAGATCCAATCTAAAGACAGAAAGAAAATCATCGAACGTACCGGCGAACTGCAAGAGGCTCCTGTACGCGGCGTCGTAGGTGACCGAGAGTGTGAGCATTTCGCTCTCACGCTTGAGGAGGGCTTCCACCATAGGCGCGCATGAAGCCAGCACGGTCGAGCGGTCGAGCACAGCGAGTTTGTTCTGATCCTGTGGTTTGCATGCCGGCAGCGACGAGATGGGAATATCGCGGCAGCCGGGCACCCGTACGATGTAGGTTCCCTGATTCGATTCTTCTCCATTGAGAGACTTGAGTACTGCCTCACACACGCTGTAGGTGCGGCACTGCAATGCGCGGAAGCTCTGGGTAATGGGCGGGATCAGCTCCGATGTCAGCACGCCGCGCGTGGCAAATATTCCGCGGCGGAAGGTCCTGGCGTCATCGGGCTGGAGCCAATCACGTTCGACTTGCTGGTCCATGAGCGTGTCTGACCACGTGGTGCCGGTGAATCCCTTTGCCTGGCTGCGCCAGGCATTCGCTCCCGACTTAAACCATGCATTCCCCTCTTTGTCGTAGCGCACTCCGCCAATGGTTTCTTCGGATGCGCGCACGAATCCAAAAAGCACACGACGGTAGAAACGATCTTCACGTGCGAGCGCATCTTCGGTCTGTGT
Source organism: uncultured Candidatus Peribacteria bacterium (assembly GCA_964428205.1). GTDB lineage: Bacteria > Patescibacteriota > Gracilibacteria > Peribacterales > Peribacteraceae > CAYRXE01. The sequence continues at coordinate 5,337 of CAYRXE010000007.1, forward strand.
TTTGCACGCATCTGCCAGGGGCACGGGCACAACTTGTCCCAGTGCGTGCACCGGAAGCGTGAGGCCGATGATGAGCAGCATCAGAAACTTCTTCATAGACCTTTGGGAATACGCAGATCAAACGTCGCAGGCACATCAAATGTGGAGTAGAGCGCGTCTGGCTTGGTAGCGAGTGGGAGCGGAGGTGTACCGACAATCGTGCCGTCGGCGTTGAGCATGTAGGAGCGTGCCTTGGCGCGGATTCTATCCAACGACAAATTCTGTCCACGCTGTGGGAACACAATCTGCCAACCATCCGTGGGCGATTCGGTTTGTGGCAACAGCGGTTGGCATGTGAGATCGGCAGGTGTGCAGCTCGCATAGACCTCCACACGCAGCTGCGATTTATCCTCGGCTTTGGGAATGCGCGCCATCGAGAATCCTGCGGCGTAGAAATCTTCTTTCAGGAGGATCGCCGGTCGTGCGGTAATGCGTGTGAATCGTTCCAAAAGATCACTTTCGACGTGTGCACAGCGATTGTCTCCCCATGTGCAGCAGTCGAGTGGCTCCATGTCTTTTTCTCCACATACAGGTTTGGGATCTCGCTTGTACTCAAGACTCTTCCAAAATTTTTCGTAGGTGTTGTTCATCTCCTCAAGCGTCTTCTGTGCGCGGATGAGTGCGCTTGCGAGCTCTGTCATAGACGCAGAGACAGGTGCCGGCAATGAACGCGGAGTGGTAAGGGCTTCTGCCGCAGGAATACTCAGCTCAAAATCTTCGATGATGTCTGGGAGCACGGGGAGATTTGCGAGCTTGGGAACGGCGTCTCCTGTGAGTGTTACATCCAGTGTCGGTGGCTTGGGAACTTCGATGCGAATCTGCAGCGGCTTGAGAACGGGAAGAATGATGGAGCCCGTGGTCACACGTAACTGCGAGAGGTCATAGACCAACTCCTGTTCCCCTGCCGGGATGCACAGCATGGGCAGTGCTCCGCCACGTTCTGCCGGGAAGGGATTACCCGGAGTGGGTGGAGGGACAGGGACTTCGGCACACGTGGGCACACCACCGTACACATCTGGGCGTGCAGGCAACCAAGGATCCAACATAGAGTAGATCGGTGTCGTAAAACGGTCGTTCTTGCACCAGGGGAAGTTCGTCGTATCCGAAAATCTCTGCTCCTCCATGGCGACCGCCTGCCAGAGCGGTTGTAACTGCGCACGCTGGCGCGCGACTTCGATGTACTTGAGCATGGTCTGGCGGTTTTGCTCTACCCAGGCGTTGATACCCACAAGAAAATCAGACTGTTTATCGAGCAGTACACCAAACAAGAGCGGCAACTGCGCACGGACCGCACGCACACTCTCAATCCTGTCTGCGTACGAGAGTAGCTGCGTTATCAGCACATCCACTTCTCCGGGTACTTCGGCATTTGCGGCTTTTCTGCGGTCGCGATACTCCTCCCACTGCTGTGCAAGAGCGCGGAATTCCACAGGTGAACCCATCGGCACCACAATCGACACGGGCTCTTCGCGAACTTCGAGCATGAGTGCGCGCTTCAGCTGATCCGCCACGACTCCGGCCAAGTCATCCTTCGCTTGTAACTGCACTTCGATGGATTCCGTACGACGGTCCCTCGCAACAACGGGTGTCACCGAGACGGGATTCAACTGTTCGAGTGACTGATTCCACGTTGCAGGTAAGCGCAAACGCACGACCGGAGGCGTGAAGACTTTTTGGCTATCCGATGTGAATTTCTGCCACCAAGCAGTGAAGGGCCTGTAGCCCGACACCTGGTTACTCGCGGTGTCATCAATAGCCCTCAACGTACTTTCTGCCATGTACGGCTGCGCAGTGGTGTTCTGCACCGTCGAAAGAATTTTTGCTTTCTCTGGACTCAACAATGCTTCCGATAAATCTTGTTCCGGTTTGAGGAACGAGAACGCGCCCATCACTTTCGTGAACCAGAGATCCTTCCCGGCTTCGTATGGGCGTGCGCCCGGCAGTGGATCTGGCAATGCGCTGTCGACTGCGTACTTGCCTTTTCCCTTCTGTGTTTCCATCCGCAGTTTCTTAGGATCGTAATCCTGCCCTGATGTTTTGATGTTGCCGATGACACAACGTGCGTCACGCTTTTCGTAGGTGACAGTTGTGAGCGCATCGATCTCGTTGTAGTAGCCGTAGCACTGCACCTGTGCATTCACGGTTGCGAGGAGATCTTTGTTTGCCTCGGCCAATTTTGCGCGGCCTGTTTGCACCGTGTACTTACGGAAGAACGAGCGGAAGGTGGTGCCTGCATTGGTAATTTGGCATCCAGGACCAGGGCAGCGGCAGTTGGCGCCTGAACACACCTCGCAGTTTTTCCTACCGGTATCGACCCATTCATCGGAGCACACCCAACGTGCGGACCACTGCGAACATCCCCATACACCGGCTCCATTTTTGACCACATGCTCAGGTTTACAGTCAGCGAATGTGTAGCGGCCATCGTTCATATAACGATTGCAGGCTTCGGTGCAGACTTGTTCGGTGAGTGGAGGTTCCAAGATAAATCCTTCCCCTCTCCACAAACACACGTGCGGATCCCTAATGTACGGATATGCATTTTGCTTCGTTGCGTTGCGTGTTCCCGGAGGATCTCCATTGCGGTAAAACTTCACAGTCTCTTCGGATTTCCCATCTTTGCACGCCGTGGATTTTCCCTGAGCAGGAGTTTCACCGCGTGTGCCATCGGGATACGAAAATTCTGTTTTGCGTTTGGCCATGCCCGATGCCAAGTTGCCGAGCGGCTCCCCTTCTCTGCCGGGGGCGCCCAGCACTTTGCTGATGTACTGACCTAGGTTCTGTCCCACAGAAACATCGCGATTCCAACCTCCACATTGCACTTCGGATAATCGATTCTTAATTTTATCAATCGTATTGGTCACCTGGTTTGCTGTTTGCGGTTGAATCACCAAACCTTCTCCGGGGAGAGAAAAGTTTTCTCCCGCGGCCAACACCACTTGATTCGCGGCTCCCAGAGCCATAACACACGCAGTGCCGAGAAGCACCGAGAGACCCACCCTTCGCTGTAGATAGAATGACGGCAGAGTGGCATCCATGTTACCGCGTACGCACGCCAAAAACTCTTGATCTGATTGACGTAAGTGGGTGCGAGTTTGAACTGCATTAAGAATGACATTAGACAACACATCGAACGTCGTGCATCTTCACGCACTTGAAGATCTCTTTTTACAGGTGTACAAACGTTCACACTCACGTCTTGTGAGTCGACCTGCATCTCGCAGGTAAGTACATAGAGGTCTTCTCTACTTCCATTCCCCATCGAGACATGTTCAGCTTGAATCGTGTTCACATCATCGGTTATCAGACACAGCCCGTACAAATGCGCCAAACGCCTGGCGGTTCTTCGGTTACGGATCTCAACTTGGTCGTCCCCTACTCTTTCAAAACAGAAGGCGGCGACATGTTGGAGGCGAAAGGATTTCACACCGTCACACTCTGGGGCCCCATGGCCGAGGTTGCCGGTAAGTACCTCAAGGCAGGAAGCCAGGTGCTCATCTCCGGTCGCTTGCAGACGGATTCTTGGGAGGACCCCAAGACCAACGAAAAGCGCTCTAAGACCAAGATTATCGGTATGGATATGATCATGCTCGATCCTAAGGAAGGTCTTAAAAATGCGCCTGCCGGTAGCGAAAAACTCCTCGCGACCATCAACCGTGCAGACATCTGCGGCAACGTGACGAAGGATCCAGAAATGCGTACCACCACCAACGGTGCCAAGGTGCTCACGCTCGGTGTTGCGACAAACGAGCGTTGGAAGGACAAGGCTACAGGTGAAGACAAAGAGCGCAG
>CAYRXE010000007.1:9267-25754 GCA_964428205.1 uncultured Candidatus Peribacteria bacterium
TTGCGACAAACGAGCGTTGGAAGGACAAGGCTACAGGTGAAGACAAAGAGCGCAGCGAGTTCCACAACATTGTGGTGTGGGGCGACACAGCCGAGCGCGTCGCGCAGTCGGTGCGCAAAGGTAACCGTGTCTTTGTGAGCGGTCGTGTGCAGACACGTAGTTGGGAAACGAAGGAAGGCAACAAGCGCTACACGACAGAGATTGTTGCAGACTCCTTGAGCCTCCTCGGCATGCGTAATCCAAGTGTGGAGAGTGCTATCTCTATGGATGGTTCGTCTCGTTCTGCTGGAAACGATTTCGATCAGTCCGAGTCTTCCATGTCCTCGAACTCCTCCCCTGCCGAGATCCCTGCGATCCAGTACGCATCCGAAATTAAGGCTGAGGATTTGCCGTTCTAAGTAAGAATTTCAAACAGGCGGGGGCTTACAAGCCTCCGCTTTTTTGTATGTATTGATTCTCTTTCTGCGGAGGCTTACAGTCGGTTTCCTATGGCAAATGAAAACCCTGAGGAATCGGAAAATCTGGAATCAGAACTTCTTGGAGAAGGCTCGGTAGAGCCGTTGCAGCTCGGCGGTTCCGCTGAAGTGATAGAAATCTCTGATGTCGCAGCGAACAGGATTATTGATGGCTTGCTCAAAGAAGAACTTAGGAATCAGCCAGATGCAAAGGATCTTTTGGGTGCACTCAGTAGCGAATTAAAAAGCCCGGATGATAGTAACGATGGCAGGATCGATGTAAAAGCAATGCTTCCCGATAGCGGCATCAACATCGCGGGGACAGCACGTGTGGAAATCCGCGGAACGGAACGTGGTCACATGCAAGACAGCGGTCTGAGTCTGGAGAACGACTCGACGATCACGATCTCTCCAGAAGACGAACAGAATTAATCTTGGAGCTTCCCGTCTGTTCCATACAGACGCATCTCAATCCCTGCGATCTGCGGCACTTTCTTTTTGATCAAATCGGTCATTTCGACGATGTCTTTGAAGGTTCCGTTGCCAATGTTGAGAAGGAAGTTCGCGTGCTTCTCGGCAATCTGCACTCCCCCAATGGTGGTGCCGCGGAGTCCTGCAGCGTCGATCAATTTCCATGCCTGAGTTCCATCGGGTAACGACTTGAAGCACGAACCTGCTGTCTTGATGTGCGGTTGCGTCTCAATTCTTTTTTGCAAAAGTCTTTCGATCTCTGCTTTCACTTCTGCTGATGGTCGACTTGGAACATTTAACACTGCTTCCCAAATAATCACGGGTCCCGCCATCTCCTTGAATCCACTTTCACGGTACGAAAAATGACATTCATCTTTGCTGAGTGTCTTCCAAGCTCCATCCACGTAAACCGTTACCGTTTCGACGTAGGTATCAATCCAAATGCCACCAGCGCCTTGTCCTGCGTTACCAAAAATTGCTCCACCCACTGTTCCCGGGATGCCCGTGAGTGCAGAGAGATCTAAATCTTTTTCTGCGAGTTCATTGAGAAAACTTCCCATGATTTTTCCGGCTTGGACTGTCACTTTGTTGCCATCAACTTCCACTTTGTCTGCCTTCATGCGCACGACGAGCGCGTTGATTTCTCCATCGGCGAAGACCGTGTTCGCTCCCCCACCGAATGGGATGAGTGGAAGATTATGTTCGCGTGCGAACTTCACTGCTTCTTCGACGTCCTCCTTCGACAAAAGTTCTGCGTAGTACCTCGCAGTACCGCCGATCTTCATCGTCGTCTTGCTGCCAATGGCAACGTGTTCTTGGATCACCATATGAATTACAACTTATTCAATTAATGGGCTGCAGCAAGCCGCGCCATGGTCTCCTCTTTGCCAAGTACTGCTGCCACTTCCGTGGCTCCTGGGCTGTATTCCTGGCCTGTGAGAACACTGCGTAGTGGCCAGAGGAGCTGACCGAGTTTCCACTTGTCTGCGAGTGCAGCTTTGACTGCCGCGAGGATCGCTTGGTCGTTCCAGTCGGACACATCGCTCAAGACTTTTTCGAGAACATCGAGAATTTCTGGAACCATTTCTGGTGTGACCTTCTGCTTTGTGTTCGCGATCAATTCCATACTCGCTGTTGGACGCTCGTAGAAGAAGCTGACCATTGCTGGAGCTTCGTGGAGGAACGTGATGCGGTCTTGAATCAGCTCTGCCTTGCGTGTGAAGTGCGCATCATCTTTTGCAGCAGGAACGAGTTCCTGCACGCGCTTGGCGAACTCCGTTTTATCCATTTTGCGCATCCACTGGCCCTGAAGCCACATGAGCTTCTCTTCATCAAACACGGCTCCGGCCTTCTGCACGCGCTCCAAGTTGAATTTATCGATGAGCTCGGGGATCGACAGAACTTCCTCCTCTGTACCGGGGTTCCAACCTAGGAGTGCCATAAAATTCAGCAAGGCTTCTGGCAAGTAACCCTTCTCGATGTAGTCCCCTACCGCGACGGAGTTCTGACGCTTGCTCAGTTTCGAACGATCTTTATTCAAGATCAGTGGCACGTGTGCGTAGCGCGGTGGCGTCCACTCAAGGAAGCGGAACAAGAGGAGGTGCTTCGGAACACTCGCGAGCCATTCTTCTCCGCGGAGGACCAAGTCGATTTCCATAAAGTGATCATCCACGACGTGCGCCATGTGGTACGTGGGGAATCCATCACCTTTGATGAGTACCTGATCATCCACGGTGTGGCCTTTAAAGCTCACGGTGCCGCGAATATCGTCGTCGTAGCTAATGGTCTCCTCGTGCGGGATCTTCATGCGGATCACGTGGCGCTCCCCTGCTGCAATACGCGCATCAGATTCCTCTTTGGTCAGCTTGCAGCACGTGCGGTCGTACATCGGTGGCTGGTGACGTGCCTCCTGGCCTTTGCGCATCTCGTCCAAGCGTTCTGGCGTGCAGAAGCATGGATAGGCAAAGCCTTTGTGTACGAGCTCATCGGCATACTTCTTGTACATCTCGAGACGCTCTGACTGGAAGTACGGACCTTTGGATCCCTGTTGCACCACTTTGCCGTCGACCATCATCACACCTTCTTCTGGGTCGAGTCCTGCCCAATGCAGACCATTCAAGATTGCTTCGACCGCACCTTCGACACTGCGTTCTTGATCGGTGTCTTCGATGCGCAGCAAGAACTTCCCCTTCGTCTGCTTGGCGAGAAGCCATGCAAAGAGCGCGGTGCGTAAACCACCAAGATGGAGAAAGCCTGTTGGGGATGGAGCGAAGCGAGTTCTCATGTACCCAAGCAGAGTATCAAAAAAGGGAGGGGGTAGCCCTCCCTTTTGGAATTCATTTTTTGGCTTAGTTCACGACTTCTACCGTCATGGTCACAGGGGTCTCTGGCTTGTCCTGTGGGTTCCTAGCGACGTTGGAGATCGTATCGACGACATCCATACCTGCGGTGACGATACCGAAGATCGTGTGTTTACCTTCGAGCCAAGGCGTGCGCTCAGCGGTGATCACGAAGAACTGACTGCCGTTCGTGCTTGGTCCACGGTTGGCCATAGCGATGGCACCGCGGCGCATAGGCAACGAGCGGAACTTGGTGCTGTAGACGTAGCCCTGCTTTTCGTAGAACTGCTTGATGGTGAGGTTCTCCATTCCCTTCAAGTTGCTTGGCAATGCCTGACCTGCAGCGAGGTCCTTGAGCGTCTGGTTCTGTAGACCGTAGCTGTCGGCGTTGATCTCATCTGCGAAGGTTGGTCCAAAGATGCTTTCGCCTCCCGTACCGTCTCCATTTGGATCACCGGCCTGGACCATAAAGCCCGGGATGACGCGGTGGAACGTGAGACCGTTGTAGTACCCCGTCTTGGCGAGCCAGACGAAGTTCGTGACCGTCATTGGAGCTGCGTCTGCATCGAGTTCGATGGTGACGTCTCCCTTGCTGGTCTTAAGAATGACGGTGTGCTTGCCCGTAAGGACTTTGCCGTCGAATTGCATGGCTGCACCTGCGGAACTGCTTTGCATTTCGTTGGGGTTAGTAATGACCGGATTTGCCCTGGTGCAACTGATGAGCAGGAACGCCAACGCAAAAAGCGGGATGATGAAAAGATGTGATTTGTTCATAGCCGAAGCACACTAGTTAGCCGTTCAACCGCTCGCAAGGCACTGCACTGTAAATTTTGGAGTTTGTCGATGACCGCACCCCGCAAAACCAAGAATTAAGGGTCGAGAGTGCAACTACAGATCGATTCATTTGTTACGCGCCGAAGGCGAAATGACCTTGAAAAGAACCTCACTCACCAGTCTTGCAGCATCTGGGACAAGCATGCTGTGCAACGCAGTTCCTAACTTCGATTGTTTGGCTTTGTCTTGCGCCAATCCATGCACTGTCGCGACCAAATCACTCATCAACTTGGCTTGAGGCAAGATGACGCACGCACTCTTTTTTGCAGCTTCCTCCGCGTTTCGCACCTGATGGTTCTGAGCGAGACCTTCTATAGGCACAAAGATGGTGGGGATGTTCCATGCGGCGAGCTCGCTCATGCTGCCGGCTCCACTTCTGCTTAGAGCCATCGTCGTGCAGGCATAGAGATGAGGAAGTTCCAGGTGCGCGAAGGGTAGTGCGAAGTACCCCTTCTTCTGTAGGTCACTCCCCTTTCCTTCACCTGTGAGATGAATGACGTCGCATTCTTCTAAAAGAGCATCCAGATTTTTTGTGACGGCTTCATTGAGCGCCTGCGCTCCTTGGCTGCCGCCCATCACGAGGAGGACGGGGCGTGAGCCATCGAACCCCGTGATCTTGAGCCCCTCTTCTTTTTTGCCCTGCGTGACCATGTGACGAATGGGGTTTCCTGTCTTGAGCGTTCCCGGCAATCCAAAGCCGCTACACACGGTGGCCATGCGCGAGATGAGCCTGTTACTCATGCCCATCACCGAGTCTGATTCGTGTAGGACAATCGGTACCCTGCGCATCCATGCTGCCAAACACAGGGGAAGACTGACCGCTCCTCCTTTACTAAAGATAACGTCAGGCTCGAAGTCGCTGATGATTCCTTTCGCTTCACTAAGTCCTTTTACAAATTGCAACGGAGCACTCAGAGACCTCGTGGGGTGTGTGATCTGCACAAAATCTACGGCGTTCTTTCGTAGAAATGCTGCGTCAGATTCTTTCTTGGAGCATGCAAACAGACAATCTGCGGGCGCATGACGCATCACCTCCTCATGCACGGCGAGAAGTGGAGATAAGTGACCGGCCGAGAGACCTCCAACAAAAAGAATGCGCATGGTGCTCAAGTGAAGAGGCTGCGTGCCAAGAGTGGGTCCCTCCTTGGTGTCTTACGGACGGTAGCCGAAACAGGGCTACTGGCTGCCGAAATATTCAAGAGGATACCTACGGCGCCCATCAAGGTGATGAGCGAAGATCCGCCGTAGCTAATGAATGGCAACGTGAGACCGGTGAGCGGGAAGATTCCCAAGTTCACCGCAATGTTGAGAGCAGTCTGCACGGCAATCCACGTGGTGATGCCGGTTGCGAGCAAGAACCCAAAGCGATCTGGTGCCAAACGTGCAATGCGGTACCCGCGATACACAAGCACGGTGTAGAGCGCGAGCACGATCATCAATCGCATGAAGCCAAGCTCCTCTGCCATGGCAGAAAAAATCATGTCGGCTTGGACTTCGGGCAAGTAACCGAATTTCTGGATGGATTTTCCGTAGCCGACTCCAAAAAATCCGCCACTGCCAATGGCAATCAATGCTTGTTTGATCTGGAAACCAATTGTTTCGCGAATCGTCGGATCATCGGGGAACAAGAACGCGAAGAAGCGGTTACGGATGTATTCCTTTTGAAGGATCACCGGCAGACCCAAGAGTGCAGCACCACCTGCACCGAGCGCGAGATGGAAAATATTTCCACCGGCGATAAAGAACATGGTCGCGCCAATGGAAGCAAGCACCAAGAACGAACCAAGGTCCGGCTGAATGGCGACGAGGAAGGTGGAGATAAGGAGCAAGATGCCAAACGGGATGAAACCTTCTTGGAACGTGGCGATGAATTGCTCACGTTTTTGCAACCACACGCTCAAATACATAATGAAGGTGAGCTTGAGCATTTCCGAAGGCTGGAACGAACGCGTACCCACGTTCAGCCAGCTCTGTGCGGAACCGAATTCTTCTCCAAAGCCCGGGAGGAACAGCATCATGAGCAGCAAGATGCTGCCGATGTACAACACGCGGGACCATTTTTCCCACACGCGGTACGGAATGATCGACATCAGACCCATGATCACAAAACCAAGGACGATATTGATGGAGCTTTTCCACAGATACAGAGAATTTGTTTGGGTCAGCTGATAACTTTTAAACACGCTCACGCTCGCGATCATCGCAAGCCCAAAAAATACGAGAACGACGGTGACGCCAAGGAGGAGCAAATCCATCCTCCTCATAAAATTGAACATAAAATCATTCTAATGGAGATTGGATCCTTCGACGAGCCTCAGGACAAGAAATTGAGAATTAAGAATTCCCTCATAATTACTTGAATCACAACGCTATACTCTCGCCATGATTCTCTGGGTCACTATTGTCTTGTCGGCTCTCGCGAGTTTGGTTGCGTCACTCTTCGCGGATTATCTGACCGCACGCATTCCCCTTCTCGGTTCGTTTGCGGGTTTGCAACTCGCGCATAATCCCGGCATTGCGTTTAGCATCACTTTGCCCCAAGGGTACGAACTGGTGATCATCCTCTTAGCACTCTCGCTCATCACGTGGCTTGCGGTGCGCACGGCAAAAACCACCATCCAGTACGTGGGATTCGGACTCATCATCGGTGGGGCACTGGGGAACATTCTCGATCGCCTCCCCGACGGCTACGTGACCGATTACTTTCAAGTCGGAACGTTCCCCATCTTTAACGTTGCCGATAGCTGCATCACGATTGGTGTGGTGATTTTGCTTTGTGAAGAAATCTGGAGGTATTGGAAGCGCAAAAACTCCTAAAATATGGGCCCGAAAGGCGCTACCTGGAACCGAAAAATCCTCTACACTACAACCCCATGGATTTGACCTATTCCGTCCGCGGCGGCGTGCCCCTTACGGGTGACGTTATTGTTGGTGGTTCCAAGAATGCCGCACTGCCCTTGCTTGCTGCGAGCATCCTCGCCGAAGGCGAGACAGTGCTTCGTAATGTTCCTGATTTGAGTGATATTCGAGCAACCCTCAAAATCCTCGATTTCTTGGGTGCCGAAACAACATTCGAAAATAACACCGTACGTGTGAATGCTACGAAGATCCAAAGTAAGCCCATCCCAGATGAATACGTGTGTAATTTCCGCGGGTCCATCGTGCTGCTCGGTCCCCTGCTCGCACGCTTTGGTGTAGCTGAAATGGGTTACCCCGGTGGTTGCGTGCTCGGTAAGCGTCCTGTGGTTGCACACATCGAAGCTCTCACACAATTGGGCGCAGTCGATACCAGCACAGAGGAAGTGCTCCATTTGCAGGGCAAGCTTGCAGCAGGACACATCGTTCTCCCGGAGTTCTCTGTCACGGCGACAGAGAATGCCGTTGCTGCCGCAGCACTTGTCCCAGGTATGACGACAATAGATCTCGCTGCTGCAGAACCGCATGTACAAGACGTGTGCAAATTTGTAGCTGCCATGGGTGCCAAGGTAGAGGGAATCGGTAGTCACACCCTCAAGGTGCATGGCCTGCCAAAACTCAAAGCGGTGGATCACACGGTTATTTCGGATTATCTCGAAGCAGGAACATTTGTCCTCGGCGCTTTGGTCACGCACGGCAAAGTGCGTGTGCACGAGGTGGATCATTCGCATCTTTTCTCGTTCTTCGATGTGCTGCGTCGCGCCGGTGCGGTCTTCCATTTCGAAAAAGACGGTACGTTGCTCGTCGATGGTGAGTCATCTCAGCTCAAAGCCATGGCTGTGCGCACAAACATCTTCCCTGGCTTCCCAACTGACCTTCTCTCTCCTCTTGGCGTGGCCATGACACAAGCACAAGGTGTGAGCCGTGTGTTCGAGCGCTTGTTCGAAGGTCGCATGGCCTACCTCTATGAGCTCGAAAAAATGGGCGCGCATGTCGAAGTCCTCAATGCACACCAAGCGCTCATCATCGGACCGACACCTCTTAAAGGTAGGACGGTAGCAAGTAACGATATTCGCGCCGGTGCCGCCATGGTGCTTGCAGCTCTGTGTGCTGAGGGCACCACCACCATCACTGATATTCGCTACATCGAGCGCGGCTACGACCGTTTGGACGAGAGGCTTCGTGGTCTTGGTGCGAGGATAGAAAGGACATCGACCCCGACAGCTTCGGCGCCACATACGAGCCGCCACTAGAGATCCCCATCTGCTTCCAGTATCCTCCCCCCGTCTTATGTTGACCTTCTCTCCCCTCTCCGGACCCGGCTGCGCCATTAACACTGGCACGGCTACCATCAATGTGTTCGCTGCTGATCGCAAAGCTGGTGATGGAAAGAAGACACTGGCACTCCTCAGCTCCCCAGAAGAAAGCGAAAAGCCGGGAGTCATTTCTTGGCCGGGTGAATACAACGAGCTTGGTGTGTCCATCCGCGGACTTGGTCATGCAGAAGGCCAGCAGGTCAGCTACATCATCGACACAGAAGATGCCCGCGTGTTGTGCGTGTCTCAGCCTCTCGAGGATTGGCCTGAGCATGACATCGAAGCCGTAGGTGATGCCGATGTGCTGGTTGCTCCGGTGACAGACAGTAAGTTCCTCCAGAAGCTCATCGACGAAATTGACCCTCGTGTGCTCATCCTGCTCCCTGCAAAGGGCGGCACGGACAGCATCATGAAGGCGCTCGGTGCCAAGGGCGACACCGTCAAAGAGTACAAGCTCAAAGGCTCGCTCCCTGCAGAGGGTCGCGAGGTGGTGGTGTTGGACTAGCCCGGCTCCGTCTCGGACTACGCTGAGGCATCCGGTTTTGATGTATGTGAATCGTTCGCTTTAGCGAACGAAGACGGATGGTGACCCCGGCGGGAATTGAACCTGCATCTACCCCTTAGGAGAGGGTCGTTCTATCCAATTGAACTACAGGGTCACGTGCTTTGAGACTACCAGTTGTCTGCCCATTAAATAAACATCCGATCTACGAAAGAGTAGTCGAAAAAGAGCGTCTTCTTGTGTGTACCGCCGGCTTCCGGCGTATGATCTCTCCATTCTCTCCTTACCTATGAAACGTTCACTTTCTCTCATCGCTGTTTCCTTGATGGCATTTCCGCTCCTCGGAGCGGCGTTCGATTACACCGATGTATCGGACACCTATACCGATGCCCCCTTTAGCACCGCTGAAGCAGCAGGCATCAGTTTTTTGACCCACCTTGGTGTTGTTTCCGGTAATCCGGATGGCACTTTTACACCGGGACGATCCCTCAACCGTGCAGAATTCACCAAGATTGCCATGTTGAGCGCAGGGTTGGATCCCACCGATTCCAGCGCAGGAAACTGTTTCCCAGACGTGAAGATGGATCACTGGTTCAGCTCCTACGTGTGCGAAGCAAAGAAGCGCGGCGTCATTGGTGGTTACCCAGACGGGTTCTTCCGCCCAGAACGTTCCGTGAACTATGTCGAAGCACTCAAAATTCTTGCGAACCTCTACGGCTACAACACGCAGCAACTTCCAAACGAACAGTGGTACATGCAGTACGTCCGTGCAGCACAAGAGCGCGGCACACTTCTGCCGGTGAATCTCCAATACGGAGACTTCCTCACGCGCGGCCAAATGGCCCGTTTGGCTTCAGGATTCATTGCGCTGCAGTCCGGTGAACTTGCTCAGTACCGCAGAGTAGAACGCGGTTTGCCGCCATTCTCTTCTTCCAGTAGCTCCAGCAGTTCTTCGAGCAGCTCTTCTTCCAGTAGTTCGAGCAGTTCCAGCAGCTCCTCAAGCTCGAGCAGTTCGTCGAGTTCCATCCCGGGATTCCCCTCTCGCGCACACCAGTTGATGCTCGGTACGACACAGACGGAGCCTCTCATTGGTCGTGGCATGATGTCTCTGCATGAAGACCTCTACATCACCGGTGCCGAAGTGGATTTCACTGACGAAGTCGTGTCCATTGATGCACTGTTTCTCATCGACCAATATGGGACAGTGTTGGGAAGCCTCACTCTTGATCCCTATGTGAACGATGACGAAGAGTGGGTAGGAACTTTTACCGCCACTGGAACTGGGTATTATCGTGTGCCAAAAAAGGCTGAGCGCGTGTTCGGTATTGTCGCTCGTCTCAAGCCCTATGACCAAGGAGGCATTACCGGTGAACACATTCGTTTTGATGACTTCAAAATCTACGCTCGAGGTGTAGATAGCAACACGAATTATGACACGGGATCCATTGATTTCACGCCGCCAGAGCACGACACCGTTATGGCCAAGATTACTGCCGTGGCAAATGCCGGTGCCGAATTGAGTGCATTGGCTACTGCCAACCAAGGCATGATCGGTCAGTTTACGATTGCGGGTACAAAGGTTGGCAATGCCGTGCTCAAAGCCACATCTCTCGAGTTCCAAGTAGCCAAATCTCCCGAGGTCACGGTAACCAACTGGAAGCTGCGCGCACCAGATACCAACGTCACATGGGACTGTACGGTCAACGGTACCATGGTGAGTTGTTCCGGAATCCCTACAGAGCTTGGCATCATCACCAACCCGCCGCGCATCCTACAGCTCACGGGAGATATCACCGTTGCTGGCGGAGCCCAAAATCCTTTCTTGCAAGTAAGCCTGGCGAATGCCGGTAACTATGGCACCAACGGCTCCATTCGCTGGACTGATGGCGTGAGTAACTTTGCTTGGGTCGAACTCCCAAGTCCGCTCGCAACAGGAACCATGAATCGGTAATTCCATCAAATAGCATAAGACGACGGCCCACCCGGGTCGTCGTTTTTATTTTCCTACAACCTTCGCCAGAGCCGCAGCCATTTCCAAGGCGGCTTTCTCGGCGGCGTCCTTCCAGTCCTTACCGCTGGATGCGTACAGGATGCTCCTGGATGCGTTCACAATTGCTCCAGTGCCATCGGGTACAAAACCGTACTTCACGTCGTCTGCGGTGCCTCCCTGGGCTCCGTAGCCCGGGATCAAGAACGGGATGTGCGGCATCAACGTGCGCAGGTACTTCATTTCTTCTGGATACGTGGCGCCGACCACGGCACCCACACAGGAGAAGTTTGATTCAGATCCAATCATCTGTGCGCCCCAACTCTCGACGAGCTGTGCCAAGTGTTCGTGCACCACCTCATCCCCTACTGGTAGGTCCTGCAATTCTCCGCTGCTCGCGTTACTCGTCTTCACGAGAACAAAAATACCTTTGTTGTTTTGCGCACAACGTTCCATGAATGGCTTGATGCCATCAGAACCCAGGTACGGGTTCACCGTCACAGCATCGAACGGTGTGCCAGTACCAATGTACGCATCGGCATAGGCTTCGCAGGTGCTGCCAATGTCACCGCGCTTTGCATCGGCAATCACGAGCAAGTCCTGTTCCTTGGCATAGTCACAAACTTCGTAAAGCACCTTCATTCCTTCCCAGCCGTGGTTCTCGAAGTATGCGAGCTGAGGTTTTACGCACGCAGCGATGTTCTTGGTTGCATCGATGATTCCACAGAGGAATTCTTTCATGCCGCGCAGGTCCTGCGTAATGCCTTCTGGAAATTTCCCAGGCATGGGATCCAAGCCCACGCATACGGGTGACTTGGTTTTCGTGGCTTTGGTGAGAGCGTCGGCGAAGTGCATCGGGTTGATTGTAATTGTTCAGCCTCCACATGGCGAATACGAAAAACGGCGGCCGAAGCCGCCGTCTTCCAGTAAATTCACATCATTACGGTAAGCGGCGTGGCGTGCGCTCAAACGTGTCGCACAAGCCGTGACGGATGGCATCTGCGTCCAAGCGGCAGTCACCCTCGGGGATCACATCCACTCCCGTGTCCCCATCATCTTCCCAATTGCTGGACGGATCGCCGTCACTCCAGTTTTCGTAGTATTCATCCCAGTCGATATCTTCGGCTGGCTCACCCCATTCCTCTTCCCACTGCTGCATGTCGTCGTTGTGGTTCAGCATATCAAATGGGCCCGATACACCGAAGGCGCTCATGAGGCCCGTCGTCCATTCTTCCATGGACATGGAGTTGGCTGGAGCAGCGACAGAGAGACTCGAGAGTAACCAAGCGCTTCCCTTGGCGCTGAATGTCATCTTCTTGCTACCCATTTCCATGCTTCCAGAAGTGCTCGTGAAAGCATCGGCCTTATTCGTGTTGACCGTCATGCTGAACTTGGCAGTGCGTGGCAATGCAGAGAGGGCGTCACTCCACTGGGAGTACTCCATATCGCGCATGTTCTTCAGAATATCGCGAACAGCCTCACGCGTGAGGCTGAGTTCATAGGAGGTGCCCGTGCTCGTTACCGTGCTGGTGAGATGCAGAATTTCATCAATCATCGTGTAGTCAGCTTCCACTGGCTCCATGGAGAGATCTGCTGGCAGCTCAACTTTGATCCATGTCTTCGTCTTGATGTTCATACCGGACTTCCAGAGGGCATCTTCGTACGAACCGTCGATGCTATCGACATAGAAGTAAGCAGCGCCATCAACGACGCGCATTTGGAACTTCACACGGACCATGCCTCCTTTCATAGAGACATCGACTGTGCCTTTTACATTTGCGAGAGCGTTCGCACCGTTCGTGCCTTTGCTCGATCCACTGATCCAAGCAGAGAACCAGTACTCATCCACGTTGCCGTGGAGCTCACCGGAGAAACCGACAGGCATACCTGTATCTGCCATGAGCATGAAGAGCTCGCTTGGGCGCGTGAACTCGGCCAGCGAGAGTGACGGCGTGAGCAGCATGCCCAGCGTCAGGAGAGAAGAAACAAAACGTTTCATAAATAAGGAAGGAAAGGGGGTACCTTGCTATCCTAGAACAGACGAGCGGGCTGGGGAATGGGGCTAGGGCTGGGTTTCTTGATACGTATGGACTAATCCAGATAGAAGTCGTCCTTCTCTACTACAAAGATTGAATGCGTGAGTCGCTCGTTCTTTAG
Source organism: uncultured Candidatus Peribacteria bacterium (assembly GCA_964428205.1). Classification (GTDB taxonomy): domain Bacteria; phylum Patescibacteriota; class Gracilibacteria; order Peribacterales; family Peribacteraceae; genus CAYRXE01. The sequence continues at coordinate 22,245 of CAYRXE010000007.1, forward strand.
TCACAAATTTTAAGCAAGTGACCATGATCAAGAATGCATATACCTCTGTACATTCTCCTCGGGAGATAACATATCTATTTGCTTTATCTGCACGCGTGCCACGGCCGAAGCCTTCGGCGAGATTGGCAAGAATACTCGAAGCAGATTTTCGAATTTGCCTGGTGATTCCAAATTGCTCTTCTTTCGGGAACTCTTTACTGAGTTCATAAATTTCTTCTAGTAATTTCAGTCCGATTTTCCAAGCGTCTAAATCTGTAAATGATTTCATAGTGGTTGATGGAAAAATTCCAGCCCCAGCCCCATTCCCCAGCCCTACACTCGGATGGATTGTCTGTACTGCAGTGCCTCTGCCACATGAGCAGGGCTAATCGACATGTCTCCTTGTAAGTCCGCAATAGTCCGCGCGACTTTGATGGTGCGATGGTAACTGCGAGCCGAGAGACCCAGTTTTGCGACTGCTTGTTTGAGGAGCAGCTGAGAAGGCGCATCAAGAGGACAGAGCGTATCGATCTGCTTCACACTCATCTCTTTATTGGTGCGAATGCCCATACCTTTAAAGCGGTCGAGCTGCATTTGCCTGGCGCGCACCACGCGATTACGAATAGTGACGGAATATTCGGTCCCCTCCCCCGGCTTCTTTTGTAGATCATCAATGGGAACAGGATCTACATCGATCGTGAGATCAATGCGGTCGAGGAGTGGTGCCGAAATACGTCGCTCAATCTTCTTCGCTCCGCCTGCGCTGTACTCTGCAGGGTTCATGGCTGCGACCATGATGAAGTCTGCGGGGAACGTCACACTCCCCTGCGCGCGCGTGATGGTAATGCGACGGTCTTCGAGTGGTTGACGCAGTACTTCGAGTACTTGTACCGGGAATTCTGCGAGTTCATCGAGGAAGAGCACTCCTTTATGAGCAAGACTGATCTCTCCTGGTCCTGGAATTTGTCCGCCACCCACAATCGACACACCACTTGCCGTGTGATGCACGACGCGGAAGGGGCGATCAGTCAGCAGCGGAGTTCCTTCGGGTAATAAATTGGCGACTGAGTAGATCTGTGAGACCTCAATTGATTCCTCCTGCGAGAGCGGGGGTAAAATGCCGCGAAACGCCCTCGCAAGAAGTGTTTTCCCAGCGCCTGGAGCGCCACTCATAAGCACGTTGTGGCCGCCTGCGGCGGCAATTTCTAGTGCGCGCTTCGCTGCTTCCTGCCCGCGAACGTCTGCAAAGTCGACAATGGTCTCTGCGCGCGCCGGACTGCTTGCTGGAGGTTCGATCTGCGCGGCTTCTCGCTCACCCGACAGAATTTCGATCAGTTCTTTTAGATCATGCACGGCAATAATTTCTACTCCGGGAATCAGTGCTGCTTCGGAACCATTACTTGCAGGCACGACCAAGCGTTTGATGCCGTGTTTGGCACATGCAATGCTCGCCGGGAGCACGCCAGACACGTGACGCAGTGCGCCATTGAGCGCGAGCTCACCAAGGAACGCCGTATCTTTAAGCATGTCGTCTGGAATCGTCGTGAGTCCGAGTGCTTGAATGACACCCAAGGCAATCGGCAGGTCGTAACGTGGACCTACCTTCTTGATATCTGCAGGTGCCAAGTTCACGGTGACGATCTTCCCCGTAGGAATGCGAAAGTCGCTGTGGCGCAGTGCCAGTCGCACGCGTTGCTTGCTTTCTTGTACGGCGGCATCCCCCAACCCCACGATAAAGAAGTGTCCACCTTCACCATTGGTGATGCCGACTTCGACGGTGATCTTTTCGCTTTGGAGTCCAATCGTCGCAAAGGAGGTGAGCTGTGTGAGCATACGCAGAGGAGGTAATGCGGCGAGTGTACGAGCGTACACCATAGAATGCAAGTGGCTTGGGGTAGACAAAAATGAGGCCTGTGCGCAAAGGCAATGAAGAGAATGAGGGCAATAAGGATTGGCAATCCCTCATTCCCGTCCATGCCCTCATTGCCCTAGAATGTTTCCATGGATTACTCCGGTCACTTTAAAAACATCCGCAGGCTTGAGCACAAAGAGCGTATGCAGACCGGTAATCAGGGCGAAGATCTTGCCTCACTCTTCCTCAAAAAACTTGGCTACGAAGTACGCGAGCGCAACATCAAGCTCGGCAAAGATGAGATCGATATTTTGGCCTTTGATCCCGAGGACAAGGTGCTCGTGTTTGTCGAAGTGAAGACGCGCAAAAAATCTGACGTTGATTACGGACCGGAGCTCGACTTCCATCATCGCAAAAAGAAGAGGCTCAAGCGCGCGATGGATAAGTGGATCGTTCAGAATAATTTTTCGGAGTCGTACCGTCTGGATCTGCTGTGTGTCGTCGCAGGAAAAGTGACGCAGCACTTTAAAGAAGTCTTGCTGGACGAGTGATCGCAGGGGCGTCAATTGCCTTTAACATCGTAGTCCCCCACTATCCGGTCATGCCGCTACCTCAACAGGGCGTCGACTGGGAATCTCTCATTGAGAATACCAAGCTCGATGACCATATTAGTCAGGTGACCTCTTCGCCGTGGAGCTTTTTTGAGCGACAGGTCTTTAACATTCGTGCGCGCAGCAACGAAGAAGAGCGTGCCGAATCGATTACGGACGATCTGTAGTCGCGGATTATCCAATGACCGCAAACCCTCGCTCCTCTGCGAGGACCGCCTGTGCGGGCCAACGCCTGGAGTCGCGCTTGTCATTGATCATCGTGTCCCAGACGCGTTGTTTTTCCTCTCCCTTGAGCAGAAACACAGACATCTTGGCTTTGACGAGCACGGGCAATGTGACGCTAATGCGGTCGCGTACGTTGAATCGTTCCGTGGTGGTGTGAATCGCGAACAACTCCGGTTCCAATCCTTCATCCGTCACCGGCGGGAAGAGTGAAGCGATGTGTCCGTCGTCTCCCATGCCAAGCACCACGATATCCGCGGAGTCTTTTTTGAGGACTTCGCTCAGGCGATCGTCGTAACTCGTCACGCAATCCTCGAGTGGTTGGTGTGTGTGTGGGATGATCACGTGAGGCTGCACCGTGAGGTGGTTCAAGAGCGTTGTTTTGATCAGGTTCACGTTACTGTCTTGGTGATCGTGCGGAACATACCGATCATCCACGAGGAAGACCGTCACTTTGCCCCAGTCGATGTGCTTATCCTTTGCGAGTAATTGATACACAGGCTTTGGAGTCGATCCCCCACTCAGGCCGATCATGCAGTTACCGTGCTCTTTGATGAAGAACTGCATCTGCTTACTGATCAACGTCGCAGCTTTCGTTGCGAAGTCGTGATCGTCCGTGGCGTCGATCCTGGCATACGGCATACGCAATTGAGAATTGAAAAATGTAAAATTGAAAATTCAGCTACATCTCAGATGTTAAGGGTACTTCCAAAATTTTCCATTCTCAATTTTCAATTCATTAAAACCAGCCAATTCCATCCTTTTCAATCCAGGCTTTAGCCTCAACCGGTCCATCTGTACCGGCAGGATAAGTATGGAGAGGAGTTTTGGGATCATCCAAATACG
>CAYRXE010000007.1:25854-28470 GCA_964428205.1 uncultured Candidatus Peribacteria bacterium
CCATCTGTACCGGCAGGATAAGTATGGAGAGGAGTTTTGGGATCATCCAAATACGTTTGTACCGGATCAATCAGTTTCCACGCGAGTTCGACTTCTTCGAACGTGAGGAACCAGTTCTTTTTGCCGTGAATCGCTTCGAGCAACAAGAGTCCGTGCTCCGGAAGACAGTCTCCCGTGCACACGAGTGGATCCTCAAGGATCAATGGCCTGAACATCGGCTCTGTGCCACCTACTTTTGTCTGCAATACGATGCGCATGCCTGCTTCTCCAATCAAAATAATGTCGAGACGGTTCGGCGTCATGTTCTTGGCGTTGTTTTTGCGTAGTTCCTTAAACTGCAGCGTCACACGGGTCTCCTTTTTCGTCATGCGCTTACCTGCGCGAAGGTAAAACGGCACGCCACTCCACAGAGAATCATCCGTTGTGAGCTTCATGGCGGCAAATGTGTGCACACGCGACTCGGGGGCAACACCTTCTTCGTCTTTGTAGCCGATCATCGTTTTACCATTGAGTGTTCCTGGGCCGTACTGACCCTGAATAATCACTTCCTCCATCCCCTTCCCAGGGAGCTTAATTTGGCTGAGAGCCTCAAGACGACTTGCAAGCAGCTCATCGTCACTGTCTTTGAGCGACATCGTCAGTGCCGACATGATCATCAATAAATGGCTCTGGAACCAGTCGCGGAGCATGCCGGTGTGTTCGAAGTATCCAGCGCGTCCCTCGATTCCCATGGGCTCGCTCGCCGTAATTTCGACGTGTTGGACGAGTGCATTCGTCAAAAGATGTTCGAAGATAGGATTCGCGTGGCGCAGGTAGTAAATATTGCGCACTGCTTCTTTGCCGAGGTAGTGGTCGAGCAGATAAATCTCTTCTGGCTTGAGGCACTCGGTGAGCTGCTTCTTGATTTTCAAAAAACTCTCCATGTCGTGGCCCACCGGCTTTTCCAAAATGCAGCGGAACTGGCCATCGTGCTTGTCGATGTCCGCAGCGCACAAGTTCTTGAGGATCGGGTAAATGACTTCTGGTGGAATGGACAAATAGGCCAAGCGCACGTGGTCCTTCCAGCCTTTCTCCAAGCCATCCAACAGCGTACCGAGCACGCGGAAGTCTTCTTCTTTATCGTACTGGCCCTGCTGGTAATACACATGATCAAGAAAATCCTGGAGCATCTTTGGATTCACTTCGATCATCTCTTTCTTAATACTCTCCCCTACCAAATGACGGAACTCTTCGTGGCTCATGCTGGTGCGCGCGTACCCGACGATGTTGTACTGCTCGGGTAAACGCTTCTTGAGTGCGAGCGTATAGAGCGCAGGATAAATCTTTAATTTCGCCAGGTTCCCGGAGGCCCCGAAGAGAATGAAGCTGAAGGATTGGTTGGCAGCGAGCATGAGTTGGGATTCTAGCACGTCAAAACAACCCTGTGGCTACACCGCCACAGGGTCATCCACCTCTCTCCTTCTTATGTGAGATTGCGAGGTGGACGCACATAGTAGCACTGTGATTTTATCGCTACATACAGATGTTTATGCGTTGGTGATCGGGAGTTCCTGGTACGTTTTGCCGCTTCATAAGACAATTCTCTGATCACTGTCTGCGCCCTCTGAGGTAATTGTGCCTCGGATCATCTGGAAGGTGAGGTGCAGTATGTTCCTTCGCATCGTTGGTATGGTCCTGTGTGGGATGGCGATTGCAGCCCTTGTGGCTCTTCCCTTTGTGCGCATGTCCTATTCTAAACAAGGTCATGCAACTATTCCCACCAAAAAAGATGGCCCACCTCCTCGGGTCATCACATACGAAATTATTTCTGACGGAGACGGATTTTCCATGGGCGAGACCGTAGTACATCGTATGACGCTCCTCTCGATGTCCGCTTGGATACTCTTCTCTGTAGGGACCTTCTTGATCGCGATTGGGAATCTCTAGGCAGTGACCGGGGTGATATTTCACCCCGGCTTTTGTAGTGCCTGCTATTCTTCCTCTATGACCATTGAGGATTTCCTGGCAGAGATTGGCGTTTCGTACGAGCGGTTCAATCACCCCGCCGTGTTTACCGTGGAAGAGTCTTCCACGCTGCCGCCCATGCCGGGTGCCGATACCAAGAATCTGTTTTTGCAGGAAGAAAAGGGTTCGCAGTTTTATCTTGTGACCGTTCCGCACGATAAGCGAACGGATTTAAAAGCACTGGCAGCGCTCTTGGGTGCGAAGCGACTCACGTTTGGGTCCGAAAAAGAATTGCTGAGGCTGCTCGGAGTGACTCCGGGTTCTGTGACCATGATGGGACTGATGAATGACTGTCGACGTGAAGTGGAGTTCTGGATTGATGACTCTATTTGGAATGCCGAGAGCGTGCAGTGTCACCCGCTCACCAATACGGCCACTATCGTGATTCCGCACGCAGGACTCGAAAAATTCTTCGAAAAAACCGGCCACAAAGTGCATGCCGCCGCTATTCCCTCTCGCTAGTATGGTCATACCTCGCGGGTTCAAACGTCTTCTGTTCTGGCTTATGAATTTTCTCATCTTCCTTCTCTTAGCGGCGATTGCGGGCGGTTACTACCGTTCGTATAAGGTGAACCACAGCCCGGATCAGGAGATTTTTGCGAAGGGTACGTA
>CAYRXE010000007.1:28570-32086 GCA_964428205.1 uncultured Candidatus Peribacteria bacterium
GTTCGTATAAGGTGAACCACAGCCCGGATCAGGAGATTTTTGCGAAGGGTACGTACCCCGATCCCCTCCTCGATGGCCCGTACAAAGGCAGCGTGAAAGGCTGGAGCGGATCGTGGAAAGGAAAATCGTTTGAGAGTGCGAAGACCGGTGGCATCAATGTGTTCGAGGACAACGGAGTCGAGACCAAGAAGTATCCATTCCACACGTACCGCGCAAAAGGACTCACCGACAAGATGGATGTGCTGAAGATTGATTACGCATCCGGCGAAAACCCCTGGTGGTTGCGTCCTATTTTGGATGAGCTCGTGCAGGTGGAACCAGGGAAATACTTGGGCAAGATGCAGGCGCGCATCATTCCAGGATTCCCGTTTACGGTAACGTTCTTCCGCTTAGAGAAAGCTCCTGATACTGTGGCACCCGCATTGCCACTTCAATGAACTTTCCCGTAGAGCTTCCTCCGGCGATCCTCAAAAAGGCACTCGCGTTGGGCGTCGATGCTTCTCAAGTGAAGGAGAATTTTGTGCGTGGTGGCGGACATGGTGGGCAGAAGATCAATAAGACGGCATCGTGTGTGGAATTGCATCACAATCCAACAGGCATTGATGTGCGGTACCAGCACCATCGTGAGCAGAGTAAAAATAGATTGGGTGCGTGGAAGCTTTTGATCCTTAAAATTGAAGAACAGAAACTGGGCAAGCAATCGCAGATTCAAAAAGAGAAATTTAAAATCCGTAAGCAGAAGATGCGACGGAATCGTAAATCGAAAGAGAAGATGCTGGGTGATAAAAAGCAGCGCGGTGGGGTAAAAGCTGAGCGCACGGCTGCTTGGCGCACTTCCCTTGCAGAGGATCTTTTGTAGGCATAATCGATCGCCCACCTTTTGAGGGGTGGGCGTGATGAGTTAGCTTTTGGCAAACTCGGTGGTTTCTTCATCAAGGATGACGACCTCTTCGCCTTCTTCGGCGACAACAGTGGCATCATCATCGAGCGCGAGCTCGAAGCCCATATCTTCTTCGGCTGGGAGCAAGGCTTTGATCAGTGGCCAAGCAGGGCGGTAGCCAACCTTCTTTTCGGCGAGCATCACCTTTACCACAAGGCCATCTTCTTCCATCTGCTGAATAGTCAGGAGGCCCTTGGCGGGCTGTTCACCGACTTTCTTGAGATGCTGGAGCAGCAACTTGTTCCACATACCCACCGGCCTGGCACGCCACTCGGCTTTGCCGAGGCTTACAGCCAGTAAGTAGAACGCTGCGGCTTGGGTTTCCCGGTGATTGGGGAACGCCAACTTGAGACGGCTTCCAAGTTCTCGCAATGAGCCGCCGAGAACCTCCGTTGGTGCGGGAGCGGGCTTGGTTGCCGCGGGTGGAGCATCGGAAGATTCCGCTGCAGTACCCTTCTTTTTCTTGTTGGCCTTGGGAGTGGTCTCCCCGGCCTTCACATCCTTCTTCTCGAAGAGCAGAAAGATCCCTAGCGTAATCACGATCCAAACGAGGCGCAGTTGCATGTGCAACTCCTTACAAAAGAGAAGCGTTGATTTGAAGAAACGCCCAAGTATTCTCCGCTTCCAAGCGAGAATGTCAATTATCCTATACTCGGCCAGAATGCAGTTCTTGGATGACAAAACGCCCATCCGCGAGGGATGGGCATTTGTGGTAGTGATTCTGCCGAGGCGGAATCACTTAGGTTTTTCGTCAGCAGGCGCAGCGACATCCGTAGTAGAAAATTCCCTACTGTCGCTCGTCTTTGGCGGAATCAGCAGCATGGCAAGCTTGTTTGTCGGGCCAATGCCGGGTGCTTTTCCAACTTCACATTGGACAATGAGCTCCAATTTTAAGAGGTCTGTGCAAACAATCTTGAATCGCACCGTGGCATTTTTTTCATTCCACTTGTACCGAGCGCATAGCGCTTGTATCACAGCCTCTTCCGTAAGCTTTTTCCAGTAACCAGATTTTTGGGCTTCGCCAACAATGACACACAAGACGTCGCCCATGCCCACGAAGATTTTGTCTACACGGCCGAAGAGCCATGAAGGATCTTCTTTCAATGGAGCATTCAAGTCAGGCTTTACCTTTTTTGGAGCCTCTAATTTTTCGTCCAAAATATAATCTCCTGTGAAAGAACTGAGTAAAAACCACTAAATGTATTCTCTACCGAAATCACGGTGTGTCAATTATTCTGTACTCCCCTCACCTGCGCTCAATCGTGGCTCCTGGGTAATAATACTCAAGAATCTCGCGCGCAGTTTTACCTTCTTTGGCTTGGCCTTTGGCGCCGCAGCCAGACATGCCCACGCCGTGGCCCGCGACCACTTCGCCCTCGCACCAGGGATCAGCTTTGCTCTGGTAGATCTCGCCGTGCGGGAAACTGAGCCAGCCCATGTCCTCTGGGGACTTGGTGCGGCCACTGTCGCTGTGGAAGTACGGTGCGCGAATCACGTCGCCATCCTTCACGAGCACCTGGCCACTCGTCTCGGCTACAGCTTTTGACCACTGCTTGTTATCTTCTTCGAAGCGAATACCGCCGTACTTTTGGAAGTTGCCAGGATTGTCGCTGCCGTCGTACGGTAAGCCAGGGAACTTGCGATATTTGGTGCCCATGTAGTGCATGGCATAACTACGAGCGGCAATCGCGAAGGCTTTCTGCTTTTCGAAATGCTCAGTATCGGGTTCTTCGGCGAGACCTCTCATGTAGTCCTCGAGCGGGAGTTCGTTGATGAGAGCGATTTTGTTATTAATCACGCGACACTCGAGTATTCCGCGGAAACGGTTCTGTGGTTTATCCCAACTCGTGATGAGGAAGCTTCCCTTCACGCGCACAATGGGACCGCGATTGATCTCGCGACCTTCGATAGTTTGCACACAATCATTGCCGCTGATTTTGAGCACGTAATGCTCCTCTACATTTACTGATACAGAAGCCGAAAGCTTGTTATCGGGGTAGCTCAGGCGAATGCGGATCACATTAGCAGAGAGAGACGACTGAGAGGACGAAGAGGACTGAGAAGAACGTGATCTCACACTTGAACTAGAACTGGAGCTTGTGGGACGCACCACTGTTTCGCGACGGATGGTCGTGCGATTTGTCGTCACCTCAGGAGTTGTCACGGTGGATGTACGAGCGCGGCGACCGCTCGCTTGTAACTTGTACGTCACCCCGCCGATGGTGAGTGAGGTGGTCCCCTCTTTGAGCGGGAAGCTGACCTTGAATTGCATCGTGAGAGATTCCCATGCGTTGAGTGCTTCGGGAAGCGTGAGGGACGTGCGTAGACGCTCGTAGGTGCCGTTGCGGTCGAGCCAGACGCCAATGCCATCATCGGAGCGCGCGATGGCCCCAATGGCCTTCCCACGCTTCGCAGCAGCAGCTCCTGCAACGTACTTGAGGCTGATCAAGACTTCTTGTCCCGGGTTGCCGCTCAAATCGGTAGGAGTCACGGCATACAGACCCTCGCGTGTTTGCTGCACGGTTCCTTGCAGGCGCAGAGCCTTGCGTTCCGATGCACGATCTACGTACGGCTTA